>CAZHLG010000001.1:0-62848 GCA_964533145.1 uncultured Candidatus Saccharibacteria bacterium
TGATGCGCCGTATTACATCATGGGTAAGGATGACGCAAAAAACACGGTTACGGTCGAGCAAAACGGCGGCGCGCGCGAAGAGAGCGCCGCCGCCTCTCGCGCGATAGCGCTCGAGAACGCGACCTGGGTCGCCGAATCCCCGAAAGCAGGGAAGCGCTACGAGGCGCAGATCAGATACCATGGCGACTACCTCCCGTGCACGGTGCAGGCAGGACCCGGCAGTACGGCGATCGTCATCTTCGAAGAGTCTGTCCGTCCGGCATCGGGGCAGTCCGTGGTGCTGTACGATGGGGATATCTGTCTCGGCGGCGGCATCGTCGGATGATACAATGTCCGCATGACTCATCTTGCCATCGACCCGACTTCGCTCGACGTACTCATCAAGCTCGGCGCAGCCATGCTCTTCGGCGCCGTCGTCGGCACCGAGCGCAATATCTCGCATAAGGCTGCCGGTATGCGCACATACGCGCTTGTTTCGATGGGCGCGGCATTCTTCATGTATCTTGCCGAGATACTGACTCGCACGTACGTGATGGTCGGATATCAGGGAATCAGCTCGTTGCATGTCATGGCTGCCGTCGTCACCGGCATCGGCTTCATGGGCGCGGGCGTCATCATCTTCCGCGACAAGAGCGTCACGGGACTCACCACTGCTTCCGGTCTCTGGGTCGCTTCCGGCATCGGACTTGCGTGCGGACTCGGATATTATGCGGCGGCATTCATTGCGACCCTACTGTCACTTTTTGTGTTCGAAGTGCTGTGGCATCTCGAGCAGCAGGTCAAGCGCGTCTCGTCTCGATCTCAGGATGGCGGGGGAGAGACCACCCCGTAAGTTTTCCTCGTATGATTGAGGCAGCATATTGACAAAAGTCAGCATATATGTTGACTTTTTTTCTGCGGGGGTGTACACTATGAGCAAATACTGATCGTTTATGATAGTTACACACATCACGCGCAACAAAAAGCGCTCACGCCGCGGGCGGGAAGGATTGTCCTGTCGCACAGCCAAGTATTTTTTCAAAAAAGACGACCCGCCTAACCCTGTCAAAAACGGAATCATGTAACATACTCGCGCTGCCGACTCGTTCGGCAGCGCTTCTTTTTTTGCAGCGCTTTTGCTAGTATTGCCGCATATGCAGTCAGCAGAAATCCGTCGCCGTTTCCTTGCGTTCTTCGAGAAGCGCGGCCATGCCGTGATCCCGTCCGCGCCGCTTGTCCCGCAGAACGACCCCTCGGTGCTTTTCAACACGGCCGGCATGCAGCCGCTGGTCCCGTATCTGCTCGGCGAGAAGCATCCGTCCGGAGCATTGCTCGCCGACGTGCAGAAGTGCGTCCGTACCGGCGACCTTGAGGATATCGGCGATAACCGCCACTTCTCATTTTTCGAAATGCTCGGGAACTGGTCGCTCGGAGCCTACTTCAAAGAAGAAGCGATCTCGTGGAGCTATGAGTTCCTCACCTCGAAAGACGAAGGTCTTGGTCTCGATCCGTCGCGCCTGTATTTCACCATTTTTGAAGGCGACGAGAATGCGCCGTTCGATCAGGAGTCCAAAGACATCTGGATGAGCCGCGGCGTTCCGGAACAGCGCATCTATGCGCTTCCGGCAGACGACAACTGGTGGAGTCCGGGAGACAACGGTCCGTGCGGCCCGTGCACGGAAATGTTCTACGACATGGACGGCACTGTCGGCGATTTGCCGACGGCCGAAGCGTTCCTGCAGGCGGTCAAAGAAGAGCGCGTCATCGAGATCTGGAACGATGTCTTCATGGAGTACGAGAAACAGGCCGGCGCCGTTGTTGGCAAGCTTTCGCAGAAGAACGTCGATACCGGCGCCGGCCTTGAGCGCATCACTGCCGTCATGCAGGGCGTGCAGACCGCCTACGACACGGATATTTTCGCAGACGTGATGGCGTTCATCAGAGACAAAGCCAAGGACTGGCAGCTCGAAAAGGCCCGCGTGATCGCCGATCACATGCGCACGGCCTTGATGATGACCGCCGACGGCGTGCTTCCTTCAAACAAGGACCGCGGCTACATTCTTCGCCGCCTGCTTCGCCGTTCGGGCACACGCGCGCAGCAGATGGGGCTGACGACGGCGGATCTGCTGCATGTCGTCGCGTTGTTCCGTCAGAAATACGCAGTCGCATACCCCGAAGTCTCGGCGGTCAGTACGAACGACGACGGTTCGATCGCGGTCGAATTGCGCAAGTTCAACCAGACCCTTACCGACGGACTCAAGGAATTCGAGAAAGGCACTGATCCCTTCATTCTTGCGACGACATACGGATTCCCGGTCGAGCTCACGCTCGAGCTTGCCAAAGAGCACGGCCAGACCGTTGATCTCGCGGACTTTTACGCAAAAATGGAAGCGCATCAGAACCTCTCGCGGACGGCGAGCGCAGGCATGTTCAAGGGCGGTCTCGCCAATCACAACGAGAAAACGGTGCAGTTGCATACGGCGCACCATCTGCTTCTGGCTGCCCTCCAGGAAGTGCTCGGTCCGTCGGTCAAACAGCGCGGTTCGAACATCACGGAAGAGCGCCTGCGCATGGACTTTGCGTTCGAACGCAAAATGACCGACGATGAGAAGGCGCGCGTCGAAGAAATCGTCAACAAAGAGATCGAGTCGGGCCTCTCCGTCATACGCCGCGAAATGCCGCGCGAAGAAGCCGAGCGCATCGGCGCCGAGATGGAATTCGGGGCAAAATACCCCGATACCGTTTCCGTGTACTTCATCGAGGATGCGGCAGGCAATGCTGTTTCCAAAGAATTCTGCGGCGGTCCGCATGTCGAAAACACGCGCGAGCTCGGCCGTTTCAAGATCCAAAAAGAAGAGGCTTCGTCCCAGGGCGTGCGCCGCATCAAGGCTGTGCTGGAATAGCATACCGACGGATTATTGACAAAATGTTTGCATAATTGTAGTTTTTACAAAACTACAATTATGAGCTTTTCGTACATTGATTTTCTTAAAGTAAAAATGATCTTGCGCGCACTCGCGAAGGAACTCAAGGAACCGGCATTCAGTCATGTATCACTTGAAGTTGACTGCATTGATGAAGACGAGCGGAATTCCTCATGTCTCACTGCGTTACATTTGGCAACTGAAGTTTGTTTTGACAGTCCGCCATTATTTGCGCTTGTCTCCGCCCGTGTCATGGTCAAGGGTATAGATGAGCCTATTATCTTGTTCCGGATGGGCAATACGCATTGCGACATGTCGTCGTCGGCCAAAGATACGTTATCGGCTGCCTACCGAGAGTTCTTTGATTACCCATTGTTCGAGGTTAATAAGCGGGGCTCTGACGGTAAGTGGACCGCGGTTTTAGCTGAGTTTATAAAAAGAACTAAATCCATCGCGACAAATCAGGAGTTGGCAGGACGAAGCGCGTAGCGATACAGACGGAAACCGTAGGAGGTTTCCGTCTTTTTTTGCACATAGAAACGATCTCGTATCATGTATACTGTACGCATGAGTTTTTTCTCGTCCTTCGGCAAAAAATCCGCGCATGAGCGCGTACTCGTGCTGCATGTCGGCAGCGCCAGTGTTGCAGGCGCAGTTGCCGTATATGCCGGCGCTGTCACGAAGCCGCGCATTGAAACCGCCGTACGCTCCGATATCGCTCTCGCTCCCGAGGTTTCGCATGAGGCTGTCGAAGCTGAGATGCGCCGCGCCCTCGAGCGCACGCTTGCCGGACTGTCTTCGATGCGCCTTGATGCGCCGGACCGCATTGTCGTATATCTGGCATCGCCATGGTTCGCTTCGCAGGTCCGCACCGCCCGCCTTGAACGACCGGCGCCGTTCGTCGTTTCTGAGTCGCTCGTGACGGACATGATCGCCCGGGAATTCCATGCATTCGAAGGGGAAGAGATCGCCGCTTCGCGCGATGCCGGCGCTCCGCTCCGCGCGATAGAATCGAAGGTCCTTTCCGCAAAACTCAACGGGTACGTCACCGCAAGTCCGATCGGCGCATCGGCCCGCGAGTTGGAGCTGTCTCTCTTCGTCTCGGTCGCGCCGGACATGCTGCTTTCCGATATCGAGCATGTCATCGAGCGTCATTTCAAGAAACCCGTCCGCTTCGGATCGTTCCTGCTCGCATCGTTCCTTGCTGCGCGCGATCTGTTTCCTCACGAGGAGCAGTACATCCTTGCCGACGTCGGCGGGGAAGTCACGGAAGCGGCCGTGATCCGTGACCACGCCATCGTTGCGTCTGCGTCGTTTCCGATGGGCCGCAATTTTCTGCTGCGTTCCATCGCGTCGGGTACTGGCCGGGGGCTGCGCGAAGCGGCGAGCCTGTGCTTGCTTCACGGGGAGAATGCTCTTTCCGGCCCGGTCAAGGACACCTGCGAAGCTATTCTCGGAGAAGCGGACCACGCATGGCGTGACTCATTCCGCGAGGCAGTCTTTCGGATGAGCGGCGGCGCGGCTGCTCCGGATGCAGTTCTGCTCACGGGCGAGGACGATGTGCTTGCGCGGTTTGCCGAGGCGGCACAAACGCTCATTCCCGGGCGCACCCTGCGCACTGTACCGCTTTCTGCCGCGGTATTCCACGAAAAAATCGAATTCGGTGCGGACGTTCCGCGCCTGCCGTGTATAATGATAGAGACGCTCGCCGCAGAGCGCGCGAAGCATTAATGCCTAATCGCAACACCCATGCCGAGAAAAAACATGCTCGAAGACATCAAGCCGATCACTAAGCGCTCACAGCGCAATCTTGCCGAGCGCCTCGAAAAACAGCCCGTGAAAAAGACGCTCCCGCCGCTGCCGCGCGAGGTGCCGTTTGAACCGTCCGAACCGAGACATGCAGGCAGGCACGGCTTGTGGTGGATCGCCGGCGTGTGCCTCGTCGCGCTGCTTTTCTCATTGTCGTTCCTTTTTGAGCGCGCGACTGTCCGCATCACGCCCAAATCACTCCCCGTGGCTTTCGATGCGGGTGACACGTTCACTGCGGCCAAAGACAGCACGGACGAAGGCGTCATCGTATACACCGTCATGACGCTTTCCGGGGACGAATCCATGAAGTTGCCGTCCACGTCGTCAAAACAGCAGTCTATTCCGGCGACTGGCCGTGTCATTTTGTATAACGCATACGGGACCGCGCCGTACAAGCTCGTTAAGAACACCCGCCTTGCCGCTCCGGACGGAAAGATCTTCCGCCTTGATTCGGCGGTGACGATACCGGGCTATACGAAGTCCGGCGGCACCATCGTGCCAGGATCGGTCCAGGTTGCGGTGACGGCCGCCGAGCCGGGCGATGCGTACAACATCGGACCGAGCGATTTCATGGTGCCGGGACTTTCAGGCACGCCGCAGTACTCAAAGATATACGCCCGCTCGGCCGATGCGATGAAGGGCGGTATGACCGGACTTGTATACTCCATTCCGCAGGATGCCGCCAACGCGGCGCTTGGGACGCTGCGTGAGAAGCTCAAGACCTCGCTCTATCAGAAGGCGCAGGTGCAGGTTCCGAACGGCTACGTGTTTTATGAAGGAGCGACTGTGTTCAAGACGGAGGACGCAGTGCAGGTCCCGTATTCGCTCACGGCCGAAGTCCCGATCGCGCTCCACGGCACGCTGACCGCATATCTTCTCAAGGAAGACACGCTTGTCGCGGCGATCGCCGACAAGGAAATAAGCCAGGACGACGGCGAGCCGGTTACGATCCCGGACATTGAATCACTGGCGATCGTTCCGGCCGGAACGATCGCTCCCGGAAGCGATGCCACATTCTCGTTCACCGTGTCCGGATCGGCAAAAATCGTATGGGTCGTCGACACCGAACTGGTGCAAAAAGCCCTTGCAGGAGCCAAAAAATCCCTCTTTTCACAGGTCCTCGCCGAGGTTCGCGGCGTCGACCAGGCCGAGATGGTCCTGAAGCCTTTTTGGAAGCGCTCGTTCCCCAAAGACCCGGCCCGGATAACCGTCGAGGCCGTTGCCCCTTAATACCCAGGTGTCAAGCTTGACCGCCGGCCGGTTATTTGTTAATCTGCTATGTACCTGTCACATGGGTAATCCAAACGATGAAAAACCGGTGTCTGGGGTCGTCGCTGAGACGCTCCCGAACCTCACTTTCAAGGTGGAGCTTGATGGCGGCGAAACGACTCTCGCGTACTTGAGCGGGAAGATGCGCCTCCACAGGATCAAGGTTTTGGTCGGCGACAAGGTTGAGCTTGTCCTGTCTCCGGACGGGGGACGAGGCCGGATCACCCGGCGTTTCTAAGCAATATACGGAAGCGAGCGGCCGAGAGCGGCTGTTCCGCATTCGTTTGCTTCATGGGGAGATTTCAATAACCTAACCAGTCATCTATTATGAAAGTACGAGCCCGAGTCAAGAAGATGTGCGCGAAATGCAAGATGGTCCGGCGCGACCGCCATCTGCGCATCATCTGCGAGAACCCGAAGCACAAGCAGAAGCAGTAATTATCAGGAAGACTATCCATCATGCGTATTTCAGGCATCACAATCCCAGACAACAAGCGTCTTGAGTTCGGCCTCACCGCCATTTATGGCATCGGTCGCGCCAGCGCCGTGAAGATCATCGCCGAGGCCGGCGTCTCCGCCGACAAGAAGGCCGCAGAAATCTCCGCAGACGAGGAGAACGCGATCCGTAAGATCATCGAAGGCATGAAGACCGAAGGCACGCTCAAGCGCGAGATCGCCGCGAACGTGAAGCGCCTCAAGGACATCAAGGCGTACCGCGGCAACCGCCACGCACGCAAGCTTCCGACCAAGGGTCAGCGCACCAAGACCAACTCCCGCACCGTCCGCGGCAACGTCCGCAAGACCATGGGCAGCGGTAAGCGCAAGCTCGAAAAGACCTAAGACTTTATTGAACTAATCCAAGCATCATCGTGGCTAAGAAAACTACAGCAACTGAAGAGGGTACGGAGATCAAGGCTGAGGGCGCCGCCCCGGCTGCGTCTTCGGCACGCACCCCGAAGAAGAAGCTCATCGCCGGAACGCTCCATGTCGAAGCGACCTTCAACAATACGAAAGTCGTCTTTTCGGACAAGACCGGAGCGACCCTCTTCTGGAGCTCTGCAGGCAGCCTCGGATTCAAGGGCGCCAAGAAGGGCACGCCATTCGCGGCATCCAAGGTGGGCGAGGTCATCGGCGAAAAGGCCGCAGCCCTCGGCATCAAGGAGGCGGACGTCATCGTCAAGGGCGTCGGATCCGGCCGCGAGCCTGCGATCCGCGGCTTCATGTCTCTTGGCATGGAGATCACCGGCATCAAGGACGCTACGCCGGTCCCGCACAACGGCCCGAAGCCGAAGAAGCCTCGCCGCGTATAATTTTTATCATCGGTTTTAGCCATTCATCTCGATCACGCATATGCAGATAGGTCCCAAATACAAGATCGCCCGCCGCCTCGGAGCTGCCGTCTTCGAAAAGACACAGACGCAGAAGTTCCAGCTTTCCGAAGCACGTCACGCCCGCAAGAAGAGCGACAAGCGCCCGAAGGCTCCTTCGGATTTCGGCTTGCAGCTCATCGAAAAGCAGCGCGTGCGCTTTTCCTATGGCATCACGGAAAAGCAGCTCGTGAAGTACGTGCAGAAGGCGACCGAGACGCATGGCGTGAACCCGTCCGAGAAGCTCTTCGGCTTGCTTGAGACCCGTCTCGACAACGTCGTGTACCGCCTCGGCCTCGCTCATACCCGCCGCCTCGCCCGCCAGATGGTCTCGCACGGTCATTTCACCGTGAACGGCACCCGCACGACGGTCCCGTCGTACACGGTCAAGCCGGGCGACGTCATCTCTGTCCGCGAAGGCTCCAAGAAGAGCGTCATGTTCGCCGACCTTTCCAAGAAGCTCCAGAATTATTCCGTTCCGAAGTGGCTCAAGCTCGATGTCGAAAAGATGTCGGCGACGGTCGAAGGCGCTCCGGCGCTCGAGACCGGCGGCTTCGTGAACCTCAATACCGTCTTCGAGTACTACAGCCGCTAAGGCACCTTTCATTAGCGTACGCATTATCAATTATTTAATTCGCATACTATGTCGGACCACAGCATCATCCTCCCTTCGAAGCCTCGCGTCGTCTCCGAGACGGAGCAGAAGGGCGTGTACGAGATCGACGGGCTCGCTCCGGGCTACGGCCACACGCTCGGCAACAGCCTCCGCCGCATCGTGCTTTCCTCGCTTCCGGGCGCGGCCATCACGCAGGTCAAAATCGACGGCGTGTCGCATGAGTTCTCGACCATCGCGGGCGTCAAAGAAGACGCCGTGCTTATTCTCCTGTCCCTCAAGAAGGTCCGCTTCAAGATGATCGGCGATGAGCCGCAGACCGCGACCATCTCCATCAAGGGCGCCAAGACCGTGACCGCAGGCGACATCAAGGCCGGCAGTCAGCTCGAGGTGCTCAACCCGGAGCTCTACATCGCCGAGCTTACCGACAAGTCGGCTTCGCTCGAGGTTGAGATCCGCGTAGAAAAAGGCCTCGGCTTCGTTCCGCGCGACATGCATGCAAAGGAAAAGATGGACATCGGCACGATCGCCGTTGACGCCATCTTCACGCCGATCCGCCGCGTCTCGTACGAGGTTGAGAACATGCGCGTGGGAGACAAGACCAACCACAACCGCCTCCGCATGCTCATCGAGACCGACGGCACCGTTTCGCCCCGCGAGGCGCTCGAGTCGTCCATCCGCATCATGATCGAGCAGCTCTCCGCGATCGTCGGCTTTGCCGAGGCCGCACAGGAGGCCGCTCCTGAGTCCGACACTGCCGCCGCCGACGCCGCTCCCGAGCAGAAAGACGACATGAGCGAGGTCTTGAAGACCCGCATCGACACCCTTGATTTCTCCACCCGGACCCTGAACGCCCTCACCGATGCGGGCATTCGGACGCTCGGCGGCCTCGCTCGCAAGAAGAAAGAAGATCTTCTTGAGATCGAAGGCATGGGAGAAAAGGGCATTCAGGAGATTAAACGCATTTTGTCGAACTACGGCATCGCTCTGAAATAGGGGAGGTTCTGTTCGCATACCACAATGAGACACTCAAACACCAACAGAAAATTCGGACGCACCCGCAAGGTCCGCAGCACGTTCCTCAAGGGACTTGCGCTCGACCTCATCCGCCGGGGCAAGATCACCACGACGGAGGCTCGCGCCAAGGAGCTTCGCAAGGTCGTCGAGCCGCTTGTGACCCTCGCCAAGAAGGAGGATCTCGCGAGCCGCCGCCTTGTGACGAGCCGCCTGATGAACCGCGCGACCGAGACGAAGAAGCTCTTCGATGAGATCGCGCCCAATTACAAGAGCCGCCGCGGAGGCTACACGCGCATCACGCGCCTCCCGGTCCGCAAGTCGGACGCTGCCCGCATGGCAGTGATCGAGTTCGTGTAATCGGCAGGAAGTACAGTCATGAACACAGCAACGAACACAATGAAGCACACCGTCATCGACGCATCGGGCAAGACGCTCGGCCGCGTCGCGAGCGCCGCGGCAGTCGCCCTCATGGGCAAGGACGCCGCTACGTTCGAGCGCCACATGATGACCGGCGGCCTGGTCACCATCGAGAACGCCGGCAAGATCAAGATCGACCCGCGCAAGCTCACGACGAAGCTCTACGAGCACTACTCGGGCTATCCGGGCGGTTTCCGCGAGGAGTCGCTCGCGCAGCTTCTTGAGAAGAAGGGCATCGAGGAAGCACTTCGCCGCGCAGTCTACGGCATGCTTCCGGGCAACAAGCTCCGCCCGCGCATCATGAAGAACCTTAGCATCACCAAGTAGTCATATGGCAGACAAGAAACAGTATGTAGAGAAGATCGGCCGCCGCAAGACCTCGACCAGCCGCGTGCGCCTGACCCCGTCCGCGAAGAGCTCCTTCACGGTCAACGGCAAGGATGTCAAGGACTACTTCCCGGGCGCAGCGCTCGGCAAGATCGTCCATGACGCCATGGAACTCGTCCAGCCGGACGAGAAGTTCGAGATCACGGTCACGGTTGAGGGCGGCGGCATCCACTCCCAGGCGGAGGCGGTGCGCCACGCTCTCGCGCGCTTCTTCGCCGAAGTCTCCGAGGATTCGAAGACCAAGCTCAAGAAAGAAGGCTACCTCAAGCGCGATCCGCGCTCCAAGGAACGCCGTAAGTTCGGCCTCAAGAAGGCTCGCAAGGCCCCGCAGTGGTCCAAGCGCTAACGTCTACTTTCAAAAAAACCGCACGGTACCGTGCGGTTTTTTGCTATACTGCCCGCATGCAAAAGACGTTCGCGGAAAAGGTGCGCGCCGTCGTGGCGCAGATCCCGAAAGGGCAGACCATGACCTATGCCGAGGTGGCGGCCAAGGCCGGCAATCCGCGCGCGGCGCGGGCGGTCGGTTCGGTCATGAAAAAGAATTACGACCCAGCCGTGCCGTGCCATCGAGTGATACGGAGCGACGGTCTCATCGGGGAATACAATCGCGGAGGTCGCGAGGAAAAAATCCGTAAGCTGGTGGCCGAAGGCGCCATTGCCGAGCTTTAGCATTAGTTCGGTGTTTTTTCATGCACGAAGTAGTGTAATGCGAGTGAGCGGGTTCGTTGTCACGGGAAGCGGCACAGAGCGTAATGACACATAGGCAATCGAGCCAGCGGGCGCCGGCCAGTCGAGCCGCATGCCCCATTTATCACTCAACGGACCATACTATGCTACTCACTATCGCGTTCATTCTTCTTGTGCTCTGGGCTCTTGGCGTGGTCGGCGTGTACACGATCGGCTGGTTCATCCACTTGCTGCTCGTGGCCGCGATCATCCTGTTCCTGGTCCGCGTCATCGAAGGGCGCAATCCTGTCGCGTAAGCGCTTTGCTCTGTGCGCGCGGCGCCCGGCATGCCGGGCGCCGCGCGTCTCTGTCTGTGCTTGCGCAAATCCTCGCGGCGAATACAATAGGTGCGTATGGATACGCATGAAGAAAACACGGACGATGTGGTCTTTGAAGACACTGCCGAAGGGGAAGGGGAGGCTTTTTCCAAAGACAAGATCAAAAAACTGCGTGACGACCTGAAGGCCGCACAGGCCGAACGGGCCGACTATCTCGCGAACTGGCAGAAAGAACGCGCGGACTTCATCAACTACAAGAAATCAGAGGAAGACCGGCGCAAGCAGTCGCTTGAGTATGCGCGGGAGCGCTTTGCGGAGGAATTGCTGCCGGTGCTCGATGCCTACGGCATGATGAGTTCCAACAAGGATTCCTGGGAAAAGGTGGACAAGGCGTGGCGCCAGGGTGTCGAATACATTCAGGGTCAGCTTGTGAAGGTCCTTGCCGATAACGGCATAACCGAGATTTCCCCGAAAGAGGGCGACCATGCCGATGCCGCACTGCACGACCTGATCGGCACGGTTCCTACGGAAGATCCGACAAAGGACCACACTGTCGCCGTCGTGATGCAAAAAGGCTATGCGCTGCGCGATCGCGTCATACGTCCTGCGCGCGTCACTGTCTACGCCCTCGCGCAGTAGCGCAGATTATGCGGCGTACGCAGCTCTGAAAAGCCGTTCGGTCTCTTCGTCGAGCGTGTCTGTCACGATCACCATGAGTTCGCTCGAGAGGCCGAAGTCTTTTTTGATGTTCTGGAACAGGAACTCGAACGGGAAGGGCGATACCCATGCGGAATTCTTGAGCAATACGAATCCTGCTTTTTTGAGCAGATAGCGCAGTGCGTCGCGTTCGGCTTTGCGGCTTTCGGGAAGATCGAGCAGTACGATGCGCCACTTGCCGTCCCAGGCCGGGTTCGCGAGGGACGTCTTTGAGTCCAGCTTGGCGCTGGCGGCACGCTGGCGGCCTTTTTGCGTCAGGCGGGCGTATTCGCCGTTCGGCGATGCCAGGCGCTCCACCAGACCCGTTTCCGTGAGGTTTCTGAGGCTGCGGGCAAGAGCGTAGCGATCTGTAGCCGCAGGCCGTTTTCCGCCGTCGCTTGTCAGCTCAGCTTCGAGGTCTTCGATGCTGGCCGCACGTTTTCCGGACAGGGAAGCGAGGATTTTCTTAGAAAAATCAGCCTTTTTTTGCATATCGAGAGTATAGCATAGCCGGTGGATATTTCAACTAATATTCCGCGAACGTGAAAAACTTGTCAAAAGTTATACACAGGTGTATACTGGCCGTACAAGTAAGCAATTAACAGTAATCACCAAGCATCATATGAGCAAAATCATCGGTATCGACTTGGGCACGACAAACTCGGCGTTCGCCGTCATCGAGGGCGGCCAGCCGAAGATCATCGAGAACGCGGAAGGCATGCGCACCACGCCGTCCATCGTCGCGCTCGCCAAGAACGGCGATCGTCTTGTCGGCGTCACCGCCAAGCGCCAGGCTATCACGAACCCGAAGAACACCATCTATCAGATCAAGCGCTTCATCGGCCACACGTTCGACGAGGCCGACGTTCAGAAAGACATCGGCGCCGTTCCGTTCGAAACCCGCAAGTCCGCCAACGGCGGCCTTGAGGTCAAGATGGGCGAGGATTGGAAGCGTCCGGAAGAGGTCTCTGCGATGATCCTTCAGAAGATCAAGGCGGATGCGGAAGCGCGTCTTGGCGACACTGTCACGGAGGCGGTCATCACCGTTCCGGCATACTTCAACGATGCGCAGCGTCAGGCAACCAAGGATGCGGGCGCCATCGCCGGCCTTGAAGTGAAGCGCATCATCAACGAACCGACAGCTGCGGCGCTCGCGTACGGTTTCAACAAGAACAAGAACGAAAAGATCGCCGTCTTCGACTTCGGCGGCGGTACGTTCGACGTGTCCATCCTCGAGGTGGGCGATGACGTGATCGAAGTGAAGTCCACCGACGGCGATTCGCACCTCGGCGGCAAGGACATCGACCAGAAGATCATGAATTGGCTCGCCGAGGGCTTTCAGAAAGAGAACGGCGTCGATCTCCGCAAGGACCCGCTCGCCCGCCAGCGTCTTGACGATGCCGCTGAGAAGGCCAAGATCGAGCTTTCGACCGCAGTCGAGACCGAGATCAACATCCCGTTCATCACGAGCGGCGAGGCCGGCCCGATGCACCTTGTGCGCACGATGAAGCGTGCCGAGCTCGAAGAGCTTACGCGCGAATTCATCGACCGCGCAATGATGATCACGAAGCGCGCCGTCGAGGCGAGCCCGTTCAAGGTCGGCGAGATCAACGAGGTCATCCTCGTCGGCGGCCAGACCCGCATGCCGCTCCTGCAGTCCGAGGTAGAGAAGTTCTTCGGCAAGAAGCCGCACATGGGCGTGAACCCGGACGAAGTGGTCGCGCTCGGCGCAGCCGTCCAGGGCGGCGTGCTCAAGGGCGAGGTGCGCGACGTGCTCCTGCTTGACGTGATTCCGCTCTCGCTCGGCATCGAGACGCTCGGCGGCGTTGCTACGAAGCTTATCGAGAAGAACACCACCATCCCGGCGCAGAAGTCGCAGGTCTTCTCGACCGCGGCCGACAACCAGACGAGCGTTGAGATCCATATCACGCAAGGCGAGCGCCCGATGGCAACCGACAACAAGAGCATCGGACGCTTCATCCTCGACGGCATCCCGCCGGCTCCGCGCGGCATGCCGCAGATCGAGGTCTCGTTCGACGTCGACGCGAACGGCATCCTGAATGTGACGGCCAAGGATAAGGCTTCAGGCAAGTCGCAGAGCATCCGCATCGAGGCGAGCTCGGGCCTTTCCAAGGAAGAGATCGAGAAGATGCAGAAGGAGGCCGAGCTGCACGCCGAAGAAGACGCCAAGAAGAAGGATGCGGCTGATGTGAAGAACACCGCAGAGATGATGCTCTTCACCGCCGAGAAGTCGCTCAAAGATGCCGACGACAAGGTTCCGGCGGATGTGAAGTCCGCCGTCGAGGCCAAGATCGCCGATCTTAAGACCGCCAAGGAGGGCAGCGATATGGATGCGATCAAGAAGGCGACTGAAGCGCTTTCCACGGAGATGATGAAGATCGGCGAAGCCATGCAGAAGGCAGGCGTACAGCCGGATGCCGGCACGTCTGCCGAGCCGCAGCCTGAGGAAATCAAAAACGAGGACCAGGGCCCGGTGCAGGACGCTGAGACTAAGTAATACCGTTTTTTGAAAAATCCCCTTATTTATAAGGGGATTTTTCTTACATGATATAATCGCAACATGAAGAAACGACTGCTGTTCTTGGTGGTATTCAGTATCCTTGCAGGGGCTCTTGTCTGGAAGTTCGCGCGGCATGCCGCTGCGCCGACCGTGCCGAAGCATGTCACGGCCATCACGGGAGCACAGAAGGTCTCCGGCGGGTACCGGTATGTGAAGGACTCCGATTTTTATACGATTGAGGTTGAGTATCCGGCCTCGACGAAGCTTTCCGGCGACGGCGAGAACCGCGCGCTCACAGTCATGGAAGATTGGGTCATCGAACGCATGCGTCAGTTCGAGTCGAATGCAGGGGAGATGCTCGACGCCCAGGAAAAAGCGCGTCTCACCGAGCAGGGCAGGAAGTACGCTCTTGGCATTTCCTATAAGCGGTATGATTCGGATGGCCGGATTTCATACGTTTATCAGATCTACGAGGATACGGGCGGCGCTCATCCGAACACGTATTACATGACATTCGCGTTCGATCATGCGGGCATCAAGCTTGGTCTCGGTGATCTCTTCAAGCCGGACAGCCGCTATCTCGACCGGCTCTCCAAGATCTCGTACGACTATCTCGTTGTTGATCTCGCCAAGCGCTTCGAATCGGAGCTCGACGAAGGCCAGCTCGACTGGATCCGCATGGGCACTGCGCCGAGTCCGGAGACACTGCAGTTTTTTTATCTCGACGGCGATGCTCTCGTGCTGATGTTCCCGCCGTATCAGGTTGCGGCATATGTCGCCGGCAAATCCGAGGTGCGGATTCCGCTTGAGACCATTGCGGATATTCTCAAGTAGTTTTTGACAACAACAAGAATAATTGGTACTATGCAGGAAACGCACTGCACATATGAAAAAAATTCGTTTCCTTTTGTTTGCGGCGCTCCTGTTGCCCGCGTGCGCGTTTGCGCAGAAAGACAGGACCAGTGAGGCATATTTTTATTGGGATTCGATCGAAATCCATCTTGCGCGCTGGCATTCCCAGAATGCCGCCCAGGATACGATCATGTTCGCTTCTCAGTATGTGTCAGAGTATTTTTACACTGACAACGGACTGCTGTATTCGCAGATCCCGCTTGGGTATGTCGCATACGGAACACACGAGCCTGACCGCCCTATGGTCATCGTGCATTGCGGCAAGCGTACCAAGACGTACAACGCGCATGATTTGATCGGCAACAAGGTCGAATTATGCTCGACGCTCGAGCCGGCATTGGTGTGGCTGAATTTATAGGATTTCATGGTGATAGATGGATGCCGTATGTCATGAGCATATTGGCAGGTACGGCCCGACGGATTCTTCCGTCGGGTTTTTATTTGTGTATTGGGGCGATTTCGGCTAGTGTGGAGGCATGAAGATCGAATTGTCCAAAGAGGAGCTGCGGCAGCTCATCGTGCTGACCATGCTCGGAGCGAATATCGAGACTACCGTGCTTGAGATGCACGGGCAGCCGTTCAGTCTGGCGTACGCGCTCGAAGACAAGCTTCTCGCGCTCGCTGCCGACGAAGGCCTCTCGGCCATGGCGGAGCGCACTGCGGACGGACGACCGGTTCCTTCGCGCCGGCTGGCCGGGGAGATCGAGCGGGTGATGCGCGAGTACGATGACGATACGTTCTGGTTCAAACTTGAGACCGAGCTCGGCCTGCGCGATTTTTACGAGACGCTCGATTTCAAAGAGATGCGCGCGATCAAGGAAGGCGACGAGCCGATGCCCGAGAGCGTGCATGAATTCTACGAAAAGTATGCCGACGAATTCGAGCAGTATGGCGCTGACCGGCTGCGGATCGTATCAAAGAGCACGAAGCACGACCATTGACAACTCGCGTCCGGAGGCGTACCGTTTAATGCAAATGCTTTTCATATGAACAGTACGACTGAAAACACACAGAAGAAACAGCCGTTTAAGATGCCGAAAGGCCCGGCATCGTTTGCTGATTTCAAAAAATTTTTGAACGACCATGACCCGCACGGGAAGGACGTCATGGAGTTTCTCAAGCAGAAGGCTCCGAAGGTCCATCAGGTCGCTCTCAACAGCAATGCTGACGTCCGTACTATGAGCGCTATCGTCGGCCATAAGCTTGCGCAGATATTGAATATCGCCGAGCTGTATTGGCCCGCAGTCAACTAATGTATTTTTGATGAAAGACCCGCCCTAAGCGGGTCTTTTGTTTTTCTTTATCTGGTCTCGTGTATACTGCTCGGTATGACGCAGGCGCAGGCGCTGGCCATCATGAAGACGGGCGTGAATGTCTATTTGACCGGTTCTGCCGGTTCGGGCAAGACGCATACGCTCCGCGAGTACATCAAGTGGCTCGATTCGCACAGCATATCTGTTGCTGTGACGGCCTCGACCGGCATTGCTGCGACGCATATGAACGGACAGACGATCCATGGATGGGCTGGCATCGGCATCCGTGAGTATCTGTCCGAAAGCGATCTTGACTACATTGAGCAGAAGCAATATCTCTGGCAGCGGTTCCAAAAGGCGCGGGTGCTCATCATCGACGAGGTATCCATGCTGCATGCGCACCGTCTCGATATGGTTGATCGCGTGTGCCGGCGCTTCAAGCGCAGCGACGCGCCGTTCGGCGGGCTGCAGGTGATCCTTTCCGGGGATTTTTTTCAGCTGCCGCCGGTGACCAAGGGTGGGTTTGCCGGGGTTGTGCGCGACGGGGCGGCGCGGCAGGCAAAGCCTGCCGCGCCGCAAGGCGACCTCTTTTACGATTACGAAACCGGCCTGGTGTCCGAGCCGGATTATGCCGAAGCGGAACTTCCGGCAAGCGATCTGATCGTTCACAGCCGCGCATGGAAAGCAATGAAGCCTGCCATTTGCTATCTGACAGAGCAGCATCGCCAAGAAGACGAGGCGTTCCTTGAGGTGCTCAACGCCATCCGTGCCGATGCCGTGGACGAGCTGCACATTGAGCGCATCGAGGAGCGCCTGCATGCCTCCGTGGACGCCGCGCTCCCGACCAAGCTCTATACGCATAATGTCGATGTGGATGCCATCAATCTTGCCGAGCTCGCCAAACTGCCCGGACAGCCCAAAGAATTCGTCATGGCGGGCCGAGGTCGTGACGTGCTTGTCGACGCGCTCAAAAAGTCATGCCTGGCCCCCGAAGTGCTCAAACTCAAGGAGGGGGCCGAGGTGATGTTCATCAAAAACAACTACGAGGCCGGCTATGTGAACGGCACCCGCGGCAAGGTCGTCGGTTTCGACGCCCGAGGCGAGCCGGTCGTGGAGACGTATGCTACCGGCCGTCGCATCACCGCTGCTGCGAGCGATTGGGAAGTGGAGGAGAACGGCCGCATCAAGGCGTCCATCACTCAGTATCCACTGCGGCTTGCGTGGGCGATCACCATTCATAAAAGCCAGGGTATGAGCCTTGATTCCGCCGAAATAGACCTGTCCAAGACGTTTGCCTACGGTATGGGCTACGTGGCGCTTTCGCGTGTCCGTACGCTCGCGGGGATACGTCTTGTCGGCTTTACGCCCGGCGCGCTGCGGATGGACCCGGAGGCGCTCGCGCTCGACGAGACGCTCCGCGAGGAAAGCGCGGCGAACGAGGCACTGTTCGGAAAACTCTCTGCCGCCGAACACGCGGCGCTTGAGCGTGATTTTATCCTGCGCATGGGAGGCACGGTTCTTGCGGAAGAAGACGCTCCGCCGAAAGCCCGTCGTACGAAATCCGGAAAAGAGCCGGATCCCGAATGGTCGGCAAAAATGGAAAAAGTCCGTGCCGTATATCCGAATGCCTCAAAGCCGTGGCGTGCGGAAGAAGATGCGCGTCTGATCCAGGAATGGAAGGATGGCACAGGTATCGAAGAGCTGGCCGCGCTCGTCGGACGCAAGCCGAGCTCGATCATGCTGCGTCTCGTGAAGCACGGACTTGTTGAACCGGACGAAGACACAAAAAAGT
Source organism: uncultured Candidatus Saccharibacteria bacterium (assembly GCA_964533145.1). GTDB lineage: Bacteria > Patescibacteriota > Minisyncoccia > Phycocordibacterales > UBA9973 > CAITQP01. The sequence continues at coordinate 17,961 of CAZHLG010000001.1, forward strand.
TCTTGGAGCGGCAGACCTCTCGCCGCACAAAAGACACAGCAGCAAAAAAGCCTGAATAGACGCTAAGGCGTATGTTACGGAAAAAGCGCGGTCGCTTCGCAGCGAAACCGCGCTTTTTCCAAGTACGGCATCTGAAATAAAGATAGTCGGATGCCGCAATGTCCGTGAAAGAACCTTTATGCGATTATACGCTAACGGCTTAAAATTTTTCTAAACTCTCGATAGGGAAAGGATAAAAGCCGCTCCCCAGAAAAGTTTTGCACGAAAAAGAGCGCACGATACACTCCGCGCATGCTTACTCATAAACGCAAGACTTTCATTTTGGTTTTTTCTGTCGTTGCGGCCTGCGCGGCGTTCGCTGTCCGAGTCGCGGCTTCGGAGGATGCCGTGCGCGACATCGTCTCTGACACCACTTGGACCTTGGAGGGAAGCCCGTATCTGATCGAGGGCGCCGTATATGTGCAGGACGGCGCAACTCTCGCCGTAGAACCGGGCGTCGTGGTCATGTTCGGTCCGGATGCGTCGCTTGTCGTCAAAGGCTCGTTTGCTGTGTCCGGCACTGCAGACGAGCCGGTTCGATTCAGTTCCGTTGCCGATGGCTCCGCGACATCTCCGCGGGCGGGCGATTATTCAGGTATCGTGATCCAGGAAGGCGCGCACGCCTCGTTTCGGTACGCCGATATTCGGTATGCGACCGTCGCTCTTTCCGTGCGGGGAGACCTTTCGTTAGAGGATTCGCGTTTGAGTTACAACACGCACGGATTGCTACAGACAGCCGGGTCTCTTGCTGTCGTACGGAGCACGTTTTCGGATAATTACATTCCGCTCAAAATATCGTTTGCCGTAGATTTTGCATGTACGGACGCGCGGTTCTCCGGCAATGCGTTCGATGGCATCGGTGTCGGGTCGTACCGCGACGAAGACGGAGACATCGTTTTTCCTTCGTGCGGGACACCGTACTACCTGCTCTCTGACATCCTCATGCATGGCAGTTCTGTCTCGTTCGAGCCCGGTGTCGAACTGCTGCTCCCTCCGGAAGCGTTCGGCGAACCGCAGATTGTCATGTATGGCGGCTTTATCAATGCCGTCGGTGCCGAGAACGCGGTGGTTTCCATCGCGCCGCATCTGCAAGGATACGCGGGTGTCGATGTGGAGTTCAGCCATGCTGATGCCGCGTACTTCGACCTTTCCGGGAATGCCGTGCTTTCGATGCACAATTCCGTGTCTGCTGGATTCCGTATCGCCGACCATTCGACGGCTGTGGTCCGCGATACTGCTTTTGTCCTCGACATGACAGGCATCGATGTCTCCGGATCGAGTGAACTCGACATGCGGGATAGTTCCATTGCCGATCCTGTGCGCAACGAGGCCTCCCAGGGTGCGCTTATGATCAATCACGTATCGTCGGCGTACCTTGAAAATGTCGCCATAGCATCCGTGAATACTGCGGTGAGCGTGTATAAAAACAGCATGTTCGAGGGCTACCGTATCGGCGTGATGAGCACGGACGATGATGCGTTCGATCTCGGGTCGGACATATTGCAATATACGGAAGCGAGTCGTGTAAAACTTCGGTATAGCCGGATCACCGGGTCGCTGCATGGTTTTAAAACGAGCGATATGGTTCCGCTGAACGACATTGAATTCAATGCAATTGAGGGCAATCAGTACGGTGCGTTCAACCGCGGCATTGCGCCTGCGCTCTTTGCGAATAATTGGTGGGGTGATCCGACTGGACCCACTCATGCCGGACAAAACCCTGATGGATTGGGCGATACTGTGACTGACGGTATTGTTTTTACGCCGTGGCTCACGTATGACCCCGCTCCGGACATCGAGTTTCCGAACATCGGCACGCAAGAAGAAGTTGATGATGCATTGGACGATGAAGAGTCCGAAGCGCAGCCTGATGGTACGGGAAGCGATACGGGTGATTCTGAGCCGGACGATGGTTCCAGCGGCGAGTCGCATAATGGCGGAGGCGAAGAAAGCCAGGATGCCACGCCACTGCCCGTTCCGGGCGGCGGTGGGGGAGGAGGTGGAATTCCGCCGAGCCCCGCACCTGTCCCCGAGCGAGCGCGCCCGGTGATTATCATCCCTGGCATTCTTGGTACGGAGCTTTTTCTCGATGCGTCACGCCTCTGGCTTGATATCGTGCGCACTGTGTCTGATAGGGGCGATCAGTTCATGGACCCGCTTGCTTTCACCGAACAACTGCGTCCTTCCGTCGCCGGTGTGCGAGCCGGAGACATCGTACGCGAAAAACTTGTCGTGTTCGGCAAGCCGCATTTTGATTATTCCCAGAAATTGCTGGACGAGCTCGCAGCGCGCGGGTATCGCGAAGGTGCTGACGTATTCGTATTTCCGTACGATTGGCGGTACGGCGTCGAGCATGCTGCTGCGGATTTGGCGCAGACCGTCGACACCGTCCTCCGTGAGACCGGAAGCGACACTGTCGACATTGTGGCGCACAGTATGGGCGGGCTTGTGCTCAAAAAATACGCCATGAGCCGAGCATCCGAAAGCCATATCGGCAAAGCGATACTCGTCGGCGTGCCGCAGACAGGCGCCCCGCAGGCGGCAAAAACCCTGCTTGAGGGCTCATCATTCGGAGTCCCGTTCCTTTCTGAGAAAGAAATCAAAAAACTCGCTCGGAATATGCCGTCGGTGCATGATCTGCTGCCGAGCCGCAGATATGTCGCACAGAACGGCGGATATGCATCGGTTTTCGGCGGAGCTGGAGGCGCGGAGCCGATCATGCTTTCGTTCGAATCGACAACGCAGTATCTGATCGACGATCACGGCCAGAACGCAGCTGCGCTCGCTGCGGCGGATGCGCTGCACTCCGATGCGTTCGATGCGTACGATCTGCGTTCTTCGGGCATCGATGTGTATGCCATCAACGGATGCCGGGCAGGGACCATAGGTGCGTTCTCGGAGAGTCGAGGTTCTGGTGCGGATGCACAACCTGCATCATATGCGATCATCAGCGAAGTCCCTGGAGACGGCATTGTGCCGCTTGCGAGTGCTTCCGATGTCGGTGTCGACCGGTCGAAGGAGTATTACGCCCTCTCCGGAACGCATACGGCAATGCTTGTGCACGACGGCGTCCGGCGCACTATCGCAGGGATCCTGTCGGGCGAGACGGTTTCGGCTTTCGGTGATATCACCCAGGACAGTTCCTTGTGCGGTCTCAACGGGAAATTCATATCGGTCTCCGGACCGCTGTCTCTTGAGGTGACGGATCAGTATGGCAACCGTGCCGTTTTTGACGCTGAGAATGACGCTGTCGAAAACACCATTCCGAATGCTGATTATCAGATCTTTGGCGGACGGACTTTCGTGTATGTTCCGACTGATGCAGGACAGCTCTATGATGTCAGGGTTCAGGCGACAGGAACAGGGACTGCTTCGGTGACGGTTGAAACGATCGCTCGTAGCAGTCCCAGTGCCACTGAATCTTTCAGGGACATACTGGTCAAGCAGGGGCTTTCCGGACATATATATCTTGAGGATCCCGCACGTTTCGTATTTGATATCGACAGTGCTTTGATTGAGGCGCACGATGTCTCTATCAGCAGTCTTCAGGATGATAGTCCCAGCGAGACTCCGGCGGGTGTCGTGTCCACGGAAGCGATTGAGCCGATACGCACGGCACGCCTGAAAAACGGGGCTTCTGCGATAGGGAGCGGGTATATGCCGTCCAAAGCCGCTCTATTCTCCGTCAGTGCGCTCATGGTTGCTCTTGCGCTCATATTCCTTCGGAGGCGGGGAGGCGAGTAGCAAGCCCCAGTTCTCTCCGACTAGCGGCTGTGCTAGAATGCCGGCATGGAAGTCACAAAAATCGACGGTTCGAAAGAACGGTTCAGCCCCGCGAAATTGTGCCTCTCGATGCGCAAGGCTGGCGCTCCGCGCGATGTCGCGGACAAGATTTGCAAGGCTGTCGAGACCAAAGTCAATCCGAACGATTCGACGACAGCAATCTTCCGCAAGGCTCTGAAGCATCTCATGCGCGAAAGCCCCGATGTTGCGGCACGGTACAGCCTGCGCCGCGGCCTTGAGGCGCTCGGTCCGGCCGGATTCATCTTCGAGCAGTATTTCGAGACGGTGCTGCAGGCGTATGACTTCAAAACGAAGCGCAATGTCATGCTCAAAGGAAAGTGCGTGACGCATGAGATCGATGTGATAGCCGAGAGCGGCTCGAAGCGTTTCTTGGTCGAAGCTAAATACCATAAGGAGCCCGGCATGCGCACGCATGTGGACGTTGTCATGTATGCCGACGCGCGCCTGATGGACATCGTCCGCAATGAGCCTGAAGAGAAACGCAAGGCGTACGAATACGCCATGTGGCTCGTCACCAACACGAAATTCACCGAGACCGCCATCAAATACGCCCAATGCCGGGGTCTTCGCCTGACCGGATGGAATCATCCGCGCGGCGCAAGCCTCGAGGACGTGATCGCAGACAAGAAGCTGTATCCTGTCACTATTCTGCCGTCTGTGCCGTCGTCGCTCATGCCCGAGTTCGCCAAACGGAATGTCATGCTCGCCCAGGACTTGCTCACGTATTCGGCCAAGGATCTGGCGCGTTCATTCAAGATTCCGCCCGAGACCGCTGAGAAGATCATCGCCGAGGTGCACGCAATAGTCAGCCAGTAAGCCATGCAGCACTCTCTCGGCACTTTGTACGTGGTCGCAACGCCCATCGGCAATATGGAGGATATCACGCTGCGGGCACTTCGTGTCCTCGGCGAGGTTTCGCTCGTGCTTTCGGAGGATACGCGTCATACCCGGCTGCTGCTCGACAGGCACAACATCAAAGCCAAGACCGAAAGCTATCACGCGCATTCGACCGATGCGAAAATGCATGCCATAGCGAAACGCCTTGCGGCGGGGGATGATCTTGCGCTGGTCTCCGATGCCGGAACGCCGCTCGTGTCAGATCCCGGTTCGCCGCTCCTGTCGTATCTGCGCAGCGAGTTCGGCGCAGACCTTCGCATCGTGCCGATCCCCGGCGCAAGCGCGCTGACGGCCGCGCTGTCAGTGATTCCGGTGCCGGGCGGACGCTTCACATTCCTCGGATTTCTGCCGCACAAGAAAGGCAGACAGACGGCAATCAGGCGCATGCGGGAAGCCGGGGAGGCGCATGTGTGCTATGAGTCTTCGCATCGCATTCTCAAGCTCATGCACGAGCTTGCAGCGGAGTATCCGGAAGCCCATGTGTGGATCGCGCGCGAACTCACCAAGCAATTTGAAGAAATCCTCGAAGGCTCTCCGGCTGAGCTTGCTTCCGTGCTTGAGTCTCAGCCCCTGAAACAGAAAGGGGAATTTGTAGTGATTGTTGGCGCATAGTATACTGCGCCCATGAGATTGATACAGGAAAAAACCATCGTCGGGCTCGGAGTCGTGCTTGCAGTGCTGCCATTCACCGGATTCCCGCGCAGTTGGAAAACTGCCGTGTCGGCCGCGATCGGCATCGTGCTCGTGTATGTTGGGGCGCTTCTGCTCAAGGCTGCTCGCACCCGCATTCGGATGGAACAGCCTGAAATGAAGACCGAGACCTTTACCGAAATTCGCGTCGAAGCTGCCGAGTAGTCTATGGACAAAATCCGCGACGCCAAGACCGCAGCTCTCAAGGCTATCACCAGGAAACGCGCATTGGCTGCGGCCGGTGCGGTCGTTCTCGTTGCCGCTGCGGCCGGCACTGTTTTTGGCAGCCGCGATTCGTTTTCGATCAAAGCCGATGTGGAAAAGCAGGATGCCGTGAAGGCTGTTTCGAAAAAAGCGCCTGAGGTCCCGAAGCTTGATGTTGCCTTGTATGACAAGAAAATGCTCGCTCTCGCGAACATTCCTGCGCCCAAAGTCGCCACTGGCGCATCCGTAGCGACGGGGAGCACTGTCCAGAAAACGCAGCCGTGGCCGACCAAAGCTCCGTATCCGAAACCGGGTGCGCTGCTGCCGTTCAATCGCATCGTTGCGTATTACGGCAATTTTTACTCGAAAGGCATGGGCGTCCTCGGTGAGTATTCGCCTGACGTGATGCTGCAGAAACTCAAGGCTGAGGCTGCGAACTGGCAGGCGGCCGATCCCGAGACTCCGGTCATTCCGGCGATCCATTACATCGCCATCACGGCGCAGGGCAGTCCGGGCAAGGACGGCAAATACCGCCTCCGCATGCCGGATGATCAGATCGACAAGGCGCTCGAGCTCGCGCAAAAGGTCAACGGTATCGTGTTCATCGATCTGCAGGTCGGACTTTCCACTGTCGCAGCCGAGCTGCCGGTGTACGAAAAATATCTGAAAATGCCGAACGTCCACCTCGGTCTTGATCCTGAGTTCGCGATGCAGCCGTCGGGAAAAAAGCCGGGTTCTGTCATCGGAACGATGAGTTCGGCCGACATCAATTACGCCGCCAAATATCTTGCCAAACTTGTAACCGAAAACAACCTGCCGCCGAAGATCCTCATCGTGCATCGCTTCACTGGTCCAATGGTGACCGGAGCGAGGTCTATCACCCCGCTGCCTGAGGTGCAGATCGTCATGGATATGGACGGCTGGGGTTTTGGGGCCAAGAAGATCAATACTTACAATACGGTCGTTGCGGCCGAGCCGGTGCAGTTCACCGGGTTCAAGCTGTTCTACAAGAACGATCTTCGGGCGCCGTCCACGCGGCTCCTCACTCCGGCCGAGGTGCTCAGCCTCTCGCCGAAGCCGATTTACATCCAATATCAATAACGTGTTTGCCGCGAAGCTGCCGCTCGCGTACAATACTTCGAGATGAAAAAAATCACTCCGAAACTTATCGCGGTCCTCGCCTCGTTCGGGCTCATGTTCGGACTGTTCGCGCTCGGCATGTATGTCGGCTCGCACCGCCAGCCGGCGCCGGCTGTCATAACCGGAATCGATAATGCGGCTGTGCCTGATGGCGCAGGCGCCGATTTTGCGCCGTTCTGGAAAGTATGGAGTCTGATCGATCAGAAATATCCCGGAGCGGACAAGGTCACTGCGCAGGCGCGCGTGTACGGAGCGATTCAAGGTCTGGTATCTTCGCTCGGCGATCCGTATTCCGTATATTTCCCGCCTCAGGATTCAAAAGACTTTCATGATACCGTGAATGGCAGTTTTGACGGCATCGGCATGGAGGTCGGACTCAAGGACAAAGTGCTCACAGTGATCGCTCCGCTCAAGGATACGCCTGCCGCCGCCGCCGGCATCCGCGCCGGCGACAAGATCCTGAAGATCGACGATAAGACTACGACTGACATGACCATCGAAGAGGCGGTGTCGCTCATTCGCGGGCCGCGAGGGACCCAGGTGTCGCTCATGCTCTACCACGACGGCGCGGCCCGCCCCGAGACGCTGTCGGTCACACGCGACACGATCGAGATTCCGACGCTCGACACGGAGCTTCGGGATGACGGCGTGTTCGTCATATCGCTCTACAATTTCAGCGCGTCGTCCGCCCGGCTTATGGAGCGGGCACTCAGGCAGTTCCAGGCAAGCGGCTCGCATTCGCTCGTCATCGACTTGCGCGGTAATCCGGGCGGGTATCTTGAATCGGCTGTCGATATGGCGAGTTTTTTCCTTCCCGAGGGTGATCTCGTCGTGACCGAGGATTTCGGAGCGAACGGCGAACCAGAAACGTACCGCAGCCGCGGCTACGATCTGATCGATACTCGCGGGCTCAAGATCGCCATACTCGCGGATCGCGGTTCGGCCTCAGCTTCGGAGATCCTTGCCGGCGCGCTTCAGCAGCACGGCGTCGCAAAGATCATCGGTGAGACCACCTATGGAAAAGGTTCCGTGCAGGAACTCATCGACGTCACTAAGGACACTTCGGTCAAGATCACTGTCGCAAAATGGCTTACTCCTGACGGCACTTCGATCTCCGAACATGGCATTGACCCGGATATCCCGGTCTCTGTGACTGACGCCGACATCGAAGCGCATCGCGACGCCGTCCTTATGCGGGCCGTACAGTACCTCAAAGCAGGTTCGTGATCGGACCATGACATTTTGGCTCGGGCGGGGTAGTATGGAGGTATGAAGGTCATTTTCCTCAAAAACGTCCCCAAGGTCGGAAAAATCAACGAAATCAAGGATCAGCCGGACGGATACGTGCGCAATTTCCTGCTGCCGAAAGGTCTTGCCGTCATCGCCACTCCTGAGGCCATAAAAAAACTGGAGCAGTCGCAGACAAACATCCGTGTGAGCAGGGAAGTGCAGACCGATCTTCTGCGCAAGAACATCGCTGCCATAGAGGGTATGCGAGTGACTATTGCCGCAAAGGCAAACAGCCAAGGTCATTTGTTCAAGGCCGTGCATGAGAAGGATATCGTCGAGGCGCTTTCGCGCGAGCATAAGGCGAACATCGGCGCTGAATTCGTGAAGCTTGCCGCGCCGATCAAAGAAACAGGCGAGCATGCCGTTGCGATCGAGGCGCTCGGCGTGCGGGAAACGATCATCGTTGACGTGCGCTCCGCATAGCCATATGAGTCTGCGCTCGAAGCTGTTCGACGTGCGAGAGATTCCGTATGGTTCGCGCGTCGTGACGAGCGTCGTGGCGCTGTATTGGGTTGGCTGGGGTTTTGCCGAGTCTTTGATTCCCGTGCTGCTGTTCCGGTTCGGCGGCTCGTTCGCCGGAGCGGGCATTCTCCGTTCCGTGTATGACATCGCTTTCATCATCGCGATGCCGCTTGTCGGATTGTATGCCGACAAATTCCGCGCGACTTCGCTGCTCCTGCTCGGCCTGTGGATGTATGTGTTCATCGGATCGAGCTATTTCCTCGCGGGAGCGACTGGGTTGGTCGTGTTCATCGTCCTCGCCCGGTTCGTGAACGGCGTCTCCTTTTCGCTGGTGTCCGTCGGCAGAGAGGCTTTTTTCCGCAGGCATTCTCCCGCTTCTAAGCTCGGGACGGTCTTCGGCTATTTTGATACAGTGGCGAACCTTGCGTGGATAGCGGCAGCCGTGGCCGGCATTTGGCTCGTGCGCATTCTGCCGGTGCATTATCTGCTGCTGCTCGTCGCTCCGGCCGCGCTCGGATCGATCCTCCTGCTCATGCGTTTTCGCAGGGACACGAAGCGCAACCCTGTCTTGGAGCACCGCGGGACCGGCCAGCTTCGCGAGCTTTTCATGGAGATTCGGGGGTTCAACCCGAAACTGCGCTTTTTGGCGATGTTCAACTTTTTTGCCGCGTTCGGAAGTGCCGTAGTCACGTTCTTCGTTCCGCTCGAAGCGTTCGTGGACGGCGCCTCGTATACTGTCGTCATTCTCGCCGGCATTGCCTCTGCCGTTCCGCCGGCGTTCGGATGGCTGCTCGGCAGATTGTATGACCGTGTCGGCTACCGCGTGCTCGGTCTTGCCATGGTCTGTTTCGGTCTTGTCGTCTCAACGCTGGCGATATTCGACAGTTTTGCCTGGAAAATCGCGCTCTGCCTCATTGTCGGATTTTTGGTCGAACTGCTCTCGATTGGCTGGCGCGAGGTCGCGACGATGCATACGCATCCGGACCATTACGGCAAGATGGACGGTATATTTAAAAGTGTCGCCGATGTGGGTGCGCTTCTCGGACCGATCGTCGCCGGCCTTGCCATCGACCGTGTCGGCGGACATGCGATGTTCGGCCTGCTCGGCCTCCTGCTGACCGTGTTCGGCGTCATGTTCAAGATCATGTTCAAACTGTCCCGTCGGCAGCGAGCATTTTGAGAAACTACGAAAAGCGCCGCGACAAGAATGTCGCGGCGCTTTTCGTAGTGGGCGAGCTTAGTCGACGTGGACGATCTTGCGGACCGTCTTGGTGCCGTCGTAGTTGACCTTGCGCTTGTCGGCAAAAGAGACGACGCCGTCCTTGACCGCAAAGAGCGTGTGGTCCTTGGCGACCTTGACGTTGCGGCCTGCCATGATCGCCGTGCCGCGCTGGCGGACGATGATCGAGCCCGTCTGGGCCTTCTCTCCGGCATAGAGTTTCGTGCCGAGATATTTCGGATTGGAGTCCTTGAGGTTTCTGGCTGTACCGCCAGCTTTACGATGTGCCATATGGTTATTCCGCCGTTAGTGCTATATAATTAACGTGAATGAGTATACATGATTTGGCCAGAAAAATCAAGGGGATCGGGGAGGGGAGCTTGGCCTCGATTCGGACCCGTTCAAAAACCCTTGCCTTTCTTGGCGTTCTGGTCGGAACGGCCGGAATTTCGTTCGGTACGGGCTATGCGGCCCGGGCAGAGAGTCATACGGAGCCGCTGGTGGCCATAGAGTGCCCCCTTGAGGCATATATGGACGCTCGGGCGTATGCGGCCGGCGCGGCAGCGTCATCGGCCATATCCGCGGCTTCTGCCGCGCCGGCCGGCTCTTCGTCCAAATCGTATGTTGCCTCAAAAAACGGCACAAAATACTATCCTGCTGCCTGCTCTGGAGCCAACCGCATCAAAGAAGAAAACCGGGTGTATTTCGATACGAAAGAAGCGGCCGAACGTGCCGGGTACGGAGCCTCAAGCACGTGCAAATAATTTGCAACAGCCATGCGAAGCCTCATCAATCTCATAACGCTCGTCCTTGTCGTCGCAGCGACGGCATTCTTTGTCCGCAATCCGATGGCTCAGTTGAGGGCGCTGGCAGATAGTATGTCCGGCCCGCTTGGCTCCTTCGGCGAGTTCGTGTCTGGCACCGGGGCGCCGTCGCTTCCGTTGCCTGGAGCAGGAGACGGTTCGGCCGTACGGAACGTCATCCAGAAGATCATCACCGATGTACCTTCCGTGCATACTCTTTCGGAAACCATTGATCTTGGAGGCACTGCTGCCGGCCAACCGTCTTCGCTTGCAGTGGGTCCGCTCAGCGCTGCAGGCATCATCGCAGCCTCGAATATGGAACGCTCAAAGAGTTCGCTCAAGCCGCTGGCAGAATCCGCACAGTTGGATGCCTCCGCGCAGGCAAAGGCAAACGACATGCTGGCGCGCCAGTATTTTGAGCACGAATCGCCGGACGGGCGTTCCGTCGACGATCTTGCTGCGGACCAAAAATACGCGTACCTCAAGATCGGCGAGAATCTGGCGCTCGGTCTTTTTGAAAACGACGCCGCGCTTGTTTCGGAGTGGATGGCAAGCCCCGGTCATCGGGCCAACATCATGGACGGCGGCTATACGGAGATCGGTATCGGCATCGCTCACGGCATATATCAGGGTCGCAGCGCGTATCTCGTCGTGCAGCATTTCGGTACGTCCCGCTCGGCGTGTCCCGCCGTCGACGGTTCCCTGAAGGCTCAGGTTGAGGCAGGGCAGGCGACCCTCATGAATATCGAGGAGTCACTCGCCCGGCTCAAAAACGAAATCGACCGGGGGACTGCCGCCGGAAGCGTCGTGAACGGTCTCATCGATATCTACAACCAAGGAATCGATTCATACGAGGCAAAATATTCTTCCGTTGAAAATATTCGGGCGACATATAATGCGCAGGTGGCATCGTTCAACGCGTGCGTGCAGTCCGTCCGGTAGGCCTTGAGGGAAGTACTTTTGGAATATATGGTAACGTCGCACAATATATCTTTTGCGACACTAATAATAAAATACGCTTTTAAAACAAAGCGTTTGATATAATCGCGTCGTGACCCTGCGCGACACAATTCCCTGTTTTGTTTGAATATAAAAAATGCATGGCAGCACGAATATCAAAAACAATTCCCTCGCCGACGCCGGCATGTGAACTCACGGCTCGTTCGGTTGTCGGTGCGCTCAAGAAGCATGCATCTCCGACCAAGGCCAAAACCTCGGCGCGGTTCTTTAAGACCGGACCTGGCGAGTACGGTCACGGCGATCGCTTCATTGGAGTCACGGTGCCCGAACAGCGCCTGGTGGCGCGCACGCATCGCGGTTTACCGCTTGCCGAGATCGAAGTGCTGCTCGAGAGCCGCACGCATGAGTATCGGCTCACCGGACTCCATATCCTTGTCGCTGCATTTCGTTCCGCTTCGGCTTATGGTCGGTCGGTCATTGCCGGATGGTATATGGCGCATCTTAGCCGCGTCAACAACTGGGATCTTGTGGATTCTTCGGCGCCGTACATACTCGGAGAATATCTTTCGGACAAAGACCGTGCGCCGTTGTATCGGCTGGTAACGTCGGAAAATATTTGGGAGCGGCGAGTCGCGATGGTCGCTACGTATGCTTTCATACGGAAGAACGAGTTTGCTGATGCCTGCGCGATTGCAGCCTTGCTTCTCGACGACCGCCACGACCTCATGCACAAAGCCGTCGGCTGGATGCTCCGCGAGGTCGGCAAGCGTTCTCCGCGCGCGCTCGCCTCATTTCTGAAGAAGAATGGACATCGGATGCCGCGCACTTCCCTGCGGTGCGCCATCGAACGACTCGGTCCTGAAGAGCGGCGCAGGTGGATGTCCGTCAAAGCACGAACATCTTGAGCGATTCCCTGATCCGCTCGTAGTCCGGGATCGTTTCTGCCACAAGCCGCCAAAAGGACGCTCTGTGGTGCATATGCCGGGTATGGCAGAGTTCGTGCACGATGATGTAGTCAGCTTGTTCCGGCGAGACATACAAAATTTTGTAGTTGAACGAAAGGTTCTTTTTCGAGGAGCAGCTTCCCCATCGCGATCGCTGGGATTTGATGCTTACGGAACCATAGCTGAAGCCGTACTGTCGGCCGTAGTATGCGAGCCGCTCGTGGACAAGCGCGCGGGCGGCTTCTTTGCGGGAGAGATAATCCGCTCTCGGTTTTGCAAGAGATATGACGGGCCGGCGAGCGAAATCGGCGAGTTTGCGTTCGATCCAGGGCTGCTGCATGCCCAGGAATCGCTCGATATGCGCATCTGTGGCAGTAAGCGGTTTGGTGACGACTACACGGCCGTCCCGGTGCACCGTCACGCGCACGCCGCGCGATCTGCGCGAACTCTTGATCTCGTATTTATGCAGCAAGGACATCGGTGATGTATGCAAAATGCTTTTCCGAGACTGGCTGCACGGAAAGCCTCGAGCCGCGTTCGCGCACGGCCATGCCGGCAAGGTTCGGGTCGTTCTTGATCTTGGCGAGCGTGATCGGCGTTTTGAATTTTTTTACGAAGGCCATGTCCACACAGGCCCAGATCGGCATACCCTCCGTTGCTTTGGGGTCGTAATGGTCGTCCGTGCGGTCAAATTGCGTATCGTCTGGATGTGCGCTGCTGGCGACTTTGGCGATGCCATATATGCCGGCTGGCGCGGCGTCTGTGCCGTTGGAGTGATAAAAAAGCGCACGGTCGCCAGGACGCATGTCGTCACGCATGAAATTCCGTGCCTGATAGTTGCGAATGCCGCTCCAAGCTGTTTTCTTGTCTCGCTTGAGGTCGTCGATCGAATAGCACTCAGCTTCGCTTTTGATCAGCCAGTATCGCATGGGCGCAGTATAGCAAGGGTGGCCAAAATTAAAAGCGGCTCCGTATGGTACGGAGCCGCTGTGTGGTCAGGCATTCATGCCGCAGCTGGCAGGTATGTCATGCATAGTTCCTGGATGAGCCGCAGACGAGGCAGTGTCGGATACTCGGACATCTCGTGCAGTCTTTTTCTGATGTGTTCGCGGATGCGATCGAGTTTTTCTTTGGTCCGGTTGCTGTTCAAGACGTCTGTATTCGCGGTTTGACGAACGCGAGCATGTTGCCGCATGAGGTGGCCTTCGCGGTGCATCAAAAATCCTATCTGACAAAGCAGGTGGGATTCTCTTTCGGTGAGTACGGCATCTTTGAGCGGGAGACGGTTGCTGTTGATTGTGGTTTGCATGGTACGTTTTTATTTATTGTAACATATCATACAAAAAAGTCAATTAATATTTTCGGACGACTCCGCGGACGATGGCGCGGATCTTGAGTTCCCGTTGAGGATAAATAGGCTGGAAGTCTTTGTTCGCTGGTTCAAGCCAAGCCCGCTCCCCTGCCTTGCGCAGGTATTTCATGGTGAATTCCCCGTCGACTTCTGCGATGACGATATCTCCGTCGCGGGCAGTTTCAGATCGTTCGGCGATGACGAGGTCTCCGTCGGCGATATGGGCGTCGATCATGGAGTCTCCGTCGACCTCGAGGAGGTAGGTGGAATCTTTTTTGCGTATGAGAAAATTGTCGAGGTTGATGGTCGTCTCCACGAGCGTGTCCGCTTCTGCGGGAAAACCTGCCTTCACCAGGCCGAGGAGCGGTGTCTCGGTGAGTGCCGCTGTCGGCAGGAGTCTGCCAAGCGAGTCTTTTTCGACAAGGCCTGCATCCATGAGTTTTTCGACGAGCCGATACACGGCGTTCTTGGATCGATAGCCGAAAAGCGCCATCATCTCGGAGTATGACGGCATGCGCTTTTCGGACGCGTGGAAACGGACAAGCGTTGCTTTGTAGTCTGCTTCCATGGCTAGCGGAATTGAAACATCGAAGGCATGAATCGCGCGAAGATGCTCGGCCTGCCGGCTATCTGGCGTATTTTCCGAAGAAGGAGTTTATGGTCCCGGGATTCTTTGTAGTACGTTTCTCCACGGAGGATTTTTTCGTCGATCTTCTTGTTGAGGAGATGAATCTCCCGCTCGAGCAATTTGAGATACTGTTGGCGCGACATATGCTTGCTTCGTTTTCCTTATAATTTCTTTATTTCTTCTGTGCGACCTTGTGCATACAGTATATGTGAACGATTGTTCACATGCAAGAGGTGTGTGTGGAAAACCTTCCTTCTTAGAGCCATTGCCGCTGCCGAAAACTCACGCAGTCGCGTTCTGTGAGCAGTACGTGGTCTGCAAGAACGATACCGAGGATGTTGCCGGCGCTTTTGAGGCGGCGGGTCACTTCCCTGTCTTCTTCGGACGGATTCAGATTTCCCGATGGATGATTGTGTGCGACGATGATGCTTGCTGCGTGCCGCGCGAGCGCCGGTTCGAAGACTTCGCGCGGATGCACCAAACTCGCATTGAGTGTCCCTATGGATATGATCTGCCTCTCGATGAGCCTGTTCTGCGAGTCGAGATAACATGCGATAAAATGCTCCCGTTTTGATCCGCGTATATCGGCGCATATGTGCCAGACATCATGAGGTTTGATGAGCGGCTCGCGTGCGGCTGCCCTGATGCGTTTTGAGAGGGCAAGCAGGGCGATGGTCTGCGCGGCCTTGGCTCCGCCAAGGCCGCGCAGACGCTGAAGATCCTCCAGCCGTACGGCAGATGATCCGGCATCGCGGATCTTCGCAAGCACGCGCCGTGCCAGCTCGAGCACGTTGACGCCTTTGGTTCCCGATCCGAGCACGATCGCGAGCAGCTCAGCATCGGCGAGCTTGTCTGGGCCGTAGCGGGCAAGCCGTTCGCGTGGCAGGTCGAGTCTGTCCAATTCCTTCATTCTCATGCCAAGAGTTTCGCATGAGTCACTTCAAAAAAGACACAAGAGAAGATAAAGATTTATTCAGCAAATACAGCGCGAGCTTTTGCTATCGCCGTTTCGAGTGCGATCCGGAACACGGTTTCCGCAGTAGCCATGGAGCTGTCGCGCGCAGTTGTCAGGATGTCGATTTGCCCCGAAGCGTCTTGCGCAAGTGCTGCTATGGCTTTTTGGTATGCTGACCGGGCATCGCGCATGCCGGCAAGTGTTGCTGTTGAAGGTTCGGTGCGAAGCGGGTTTTCCGTACACTCGTTCTTTGCTCCGGAGAGGACCGTGTTTGCCGCCGTTCCGAACACGGTGATGGCTGTCGCATAGGCATCGCCTTGCTGGAGGATGACTTTGTCGATCCCTGTGCGGTATGTTTTAAGCACGTTGTCGATCGTCTTTCGCCGGACCGAGACGGCCGCGGTCATCGTTTTTTTGAATGCGGTAGCGGCATCCTTCTCTGCGTCGGTGTCAGCAATGGCCGAAAGTGCCTTATACTGATCCGCGTAGGCTTTTTCGGCATTCTGCCGGGCAAGCAGGACGGCCTTATCGCTTTCGGTGCGCGCCTTGGCGATGGACTCTGAACGCGTTGCTTTGTCTGCGTCGTACGCTTTTTTGCTGTCGAGCATGAGCTGACCAATGGATGCGCTGGCTTCGTCTATCTGCGCGCAAAAAGCGGAACGCTCGGCAGCGGCCGTTGTCTGGGCGTTTGCCGGACGGACGATGCTGAAGATCGGCACGACGATGAGTACCGAGAACATGAGCACTCTGAGGATGCGGACGGATTTAGAAGCCATATTTTTGGGTGGGGTCGCTCATATATTTCGGATCGGCCATTGCCAGCTGGCGTTCGGAGTCGGACTGTTTGATGGAGCGTGCATCCGCATCAGACTCAGTTCCTGCCGCTGTCGTGTATGCGTCAAATGCCGTGTTCGTTGAGTCCTGTGCGGCAGAAAGAGCAAAAAGCTTCGCCGTGGGGGCCGAAGACGCCTCTGGTCGGTCGTCAGGCGTTGCCGAAGTCTTCTTCTGCTGCGGAGCGGTCATGGCGATAGTCTGATCCGATCCTGCCGGCAGTGCATTCGAGGGCGCTATCGGCGCGGCGGGATTTTTGCGGACCATGAAGCCGCCTGCCACAAACAGCGCGATCGCTGCCACCGGAAGGACGAGCTTCCATGCAGAGAGATGCATCGTGCTCCAGAACTGGACGTAGGGACTCTTTGTCTGCGGCACGCGTTCTGCTGCGGTCTCCGTTTCAGGCAGCTCGGCAAGGATCGCGCGAAGTCCCGCCATATCGGGACGGATGGCGTTTTTCTTTGTTTCCAGCGACGCTGTTGTCCTGAAAAGCTCGGAGATGTCGTCCGCATGCGTTGCGTACGTACCGAGGATCGCCGGTACAGATACGCCTTTGTCGCGCAGTTCGAGCGCTTCGGCAAGGACTTTTTCGATTGTCGGGTTATTTTTCATGCTGTTCGTTGAAGAGTTTTCCGAGCGTTCTGAGAGCGCGCACTTGCAGCTGCCGCACCGCTGTCTCGTTCTTGTCCATGATAGCGGCGATCTCCTTGTTCGAGAGTTCGCTCACATATCTGAGCGTGACGGCCTCTTGCTGCTCTGCGGTGAGTTTGGACAGGCATGCGCGGAGCAGGTCGGCATCTTCACGCAATCTGGCGGCTTCGAGGGCTGTCGGCGACGGGTCTGGGATGCTGGCCAAAAATTCGTCGTCGCTTTCGGACTGAATCGTTTTTTTGCGCCAGTGGTCGATGAGCGTGTTTCTGGCGATCGTGTAAAAATATGCCAAGGGCGATGCCGCCTGCGGATTGAGCGAGCCGACGGATTTGTATATTTTGACGAATACGTCCTGAACAAGGTCCTCAGTCTGCTCCTTCCGCTTCACGCGTGCGTATATATATCTGTATACAGGAACATAATATTCCGAGTACAGCAAGGAAAAGGCCTCGTGGTCGCCTTGTTTGGCCCGTTCGACTGTCTTTTGGATATCGTTCATTCGGGGCGCTTGGGTCCCGTGGTGTATTACGGACCCTGTGGCCGGGAGTGATGGCCTCCGGCGGCTCCTTACAGTATACGGCCTAAGGCAAGAATTGGAAACTTGCGGCCACCCCCTCGAGCGTTTTTCCGATCTTTACGGCATCGAATTCAGTGATCCCGGCTTCCGGAGGATAATTCCCGATGTTCGTTGAATGGATCGTGTACTCGACGGCATAGCACGCTCCGTCGCGGACAGTTCGATAGCTTGTCGTCTTGTATATGTTGCCAGCGCCGGCGTCCGTAGAGACGATCTTGGCAAAGGCGTGGCCGTTGATGACGACGGTTTCTGGCGAGCTTGCTCCGTTATCTGGCGTCAGGCAGGACGTGATAGCGCTCTGTTCTTGCGAGAGTCCGACGCTGAATCGAGCTTCAGAAAAATTCGTTCCGGGGATGTATGACCGAGGAAGCGTGGCTACGGCGATAATCCTGCCGGGGGCTGCCGAGAGAGCGCTCCAGGAAGTCGTTTCGTGCTGCGCGCCGAGGAACATCTCGTCCGGGTATCCGAAAGAAAGACGGTCGGTCGCGTCGGTGAATATGTTGGCATACGCCGCCGGCTGTTCCGGTTCCGGCGAACGTTCCGCGTGGCGGTACAAGTACCACCCTCCGCCGATGAGTATGATGATAGCGACGATCCAGATACCTGCTTCTTTGTTCATAATCGTATCTATTATACTACTACGTACGGCGAACCCGGCAGTGACGCGTTACGCACAGAGCCCGCGCTATGCGGGCTCTGTGCGGTATGCAGGAGAACAGGTTCAGCGGATTCTGTCGTCTGAATCGTCGTTCGTGTCCGTGCGGCTTGATTCTCCCCGGCTCGCTCCCCCGCGTGCTCCCGCTTCTCGGGCTCGTTGCGGATTGTTCGCGAAGTTGCCGGGATTGTTTTCTCTGCCTTGGCTTTGGCCGCCCATAGAGGCGATTCGACGTTGTTTTTCCGGATCCATCGACGCAAAACCCCGATGCGAAGCGCCGCTGCGACCCTTGTCGTCGTATGGCATGCTGTTGCGTGTGCGTTAAGCGTGCTAATGTTCGACCCAAAAATGCTAACGCTGGCAGTTTCGGGATGTGACCATCGACGCGCTTCTTTCGGATTGCGCGGATTATTTCGAAGCTTCGATCGCCATGAAGAGCGGAATCTCTTTTCGTGCGGCATCTTCGGCTTTTTGGCGCGGGCCGGCCTGGCTTTTCTTGTGGGAGATCCATTCTTCGAGGCGTGTGACGGCGAATCCGGTTTTGTGCAGTGCCTTGAAAAAATCCTGAAGCGAACGGTGGTATGAGACGGTCTGCTCGTGCTTGTTCGCGCCCGGATGCATGTCGATCTTTGAGACGCTCGGCGAAAGATACCCGTCTACGCGACGATACTGAGACTGTTCCGTTTGGTCAAAACCCCACGACGAGCGTTTGGGTATGCGGAATGCCGGATGGTTCAGGACGAGCAGCAGCCGTCCGTCCGGAGCGAGCGCCCGATATGCTTCGGCGAACGCCGCGTGCATGTCTTCGATGTTCTGAATGGCCAGCACTATCGTCGCTGCGTGGAAGGCCCCGTTCTTTGCGAAGGCGAGTCTGTGGGCCGGTGCTGCGTGGAATTCGATCTCCGGGGATCGCTGGCGGGCGCGCTCGATAAGCTCCTTTGAGATATCCGCGCCGGTGACTCGCGCGCCCGCCGCCGCGAACTTGCGCGAGAAGAATCCCTGTCCGCAGGCGATGTCGAGCACGTGCATGCCGGCCTTCGGTCCGAGCAGTCGCATGAGGTTCGGTGCGATGACTTTTTCCTGATAGCTGTCAGGGTCGGTCTCAAGAAGCTCGTCATACCAGTCGGATACGCCGCCCCAGGATGTTTTCGGGCGTGGTTTGGCGGCGGGTACCGCACGCTTGGAGAGTGGTTTTTTCATATGGCGCATTATCCATAAAAAAAGGCAATCAGGCAAACAAAAAGGACCCTCGAATCGAGAGTCCTCGGTGTGGCGGCCGCTTCAAGTAAATGTCTCCTTCGGCCGTTTTCCTTTGATTTTGTGCTCGGCATTCTGCTTGTGTTTTCGGTAGAGATAGATGCCTCCTGTGATGGCGATGAGACCTGCGCCGATAATAAAATATGTCATGTACTGGTGCTATTTGCCTGCACTGTAACACATTTTTTCGTTAAAGCAAAATTGGTCAGGCTAGCGGCATCTGTGCCGCTACGGGAACAGTGCCCGGAGTTCGTCTGATGCGTAGAATAGTCCCCCGAGTTCGCCGTACGAATACGTGCGGCCGCCGATCGAGAGCGGCGCTCCGCCTGCTTCGGGCATCTCGTGCGGCCGCGATTTGACGAAGCCGAGATTGAACAGCGTCACGATGATATCGGGCCGTCCCGAAATGTCGAAGCCTGCCCGCAGCCACTGAGCCTCGATCTCGCGCACATACAGCGCCGTGTAGAGATACTGGTAGTAATGATCTTTGGGTTCGGTCAGGCGCTCGAAAAGCTCTGTGTCGTGATCGGTTTCGGGTCCGTACGCAAAGAGTTCCGTCATGCCTGGACCCGGATAGAACGGCGAGAGCGGATCCGCCGCGTGGCGCTCGATGTCCTGCGCCGTATCGATTTTGATGCCGGAGACGCCGAGCGAAAATTGGGACATGGCGCCGAGTATCTTGAGCGGCTCGAAGTAGCGCTTGAAGACCTCCCTGTTTGCGCTGAAGAACCGCGACTGCTCCGGCACGACGACGGCGGCGAGCATGCGCGCCGGCACGCCGGTCTCTGCCGATACGCGGCGGATCACCTCGGCGTCTTTCTCGAGGCCGCCCTGTACCGTGAGCCATTCGGAAGTGGTGTTCCATTCGCATGTCTGCGAGCCGTCCGTGCACGGTGTCCTGTGCTCGACTGCCTGCGCTCGCTGGTCGATCGCGCCGATGGCGTTGGCTGAATTGAGGAAAAAACTGTTGCGCTCGCGCGCCGTCCCGCGCACGTTGAAGAGGCCGAGACGCATGCCGAAAAAGACCGCCGTGAAGGCGGCGCCGATGGCGGCGAAGAGGACCAGAATGGCGAAGAGTGTCTTTTTCAGAGGCGTCATGCGCCGTGAGTATACGCGACAGCGCGCGGACCGTCTAGTCCTTGACCGTCTCACGCATGCTTGGCGGAATGCTTTTCGTTACTTTGAACGACATGCGCCCGATCGTCTCGCCGCCCGGGGCCAGTACGTTGACCCGCCACTTCCCTTCTTGGAGTCTTCCGTAGAGTGAGTATGTGCGGAATCCTCCGTCGCGGCCGCCTGTCACGGCGAGCGGAATGCGCGCTCGCGTTTCCCAGCGCCGAGCAGAATCATCATACTGCTGCCATTCATGCGTTATGACCGTACGGAACGACCCCGGCGAAAAAACAGCTGTATAGGCGTATGCCGTGTCCGTATCGGCATGATACGGAGGATAGCTGTTTATGAGGGTCAGTGCGCGGCGAAAGATGGTCGCGGGTTCTTCCGTGACCGCATAGTGCCCGTCGGCCGTACGGGAGACGGAGTGATATATGCCGGCGTCTTGCAATAGGAGCGGCAGCGGCGGGATGATTCCAAGGAAATAAAATCCGTTCATGACGAGTGTTACGGCGATGACGGCTCCGAGCGCTGCGCGACGGCTGCGCGGGGGCTGGGTTCCCGCCAGGCGTTTGATGCCGGCAAAAAAGAGCAGCATGATGCCGAGCGATGCGATACCCGCCGCGACGAACGTCTTTCTGCCGACTTCGTTCATGACGAGCGGCATCGCATATGCGGCAAAAAGGTACACCGACAGGAAAAAAAATCCCGTTTGGAAACCGATGCGCGAATAATGGCGCTTGTGCGTTTCGTTTGCCACGGCTGCTGCGCCGACGATCAGGAAGAACGGCCAGGATACGGCAAGCGCTGCGGATCGGAAATAAAAGATCAGGAATGTCGAGAGCAGGCTGCCGAAGATGAACTGCATGACCGTGACCAGCACGAAATGATCGCGTTCCGGGTTGTCGCCGGCAGCGCCGCCCGCTTCGCGGGCGGCGCGTTCTTTCCGCGCGATGAGCACGATGCATGCGGCGACAATCGCCAAGCGCACTCCGGCAAAGATATTCTCGCCGATCTTGTCGGCGCGGGTGAGCGTAAGCGCGTCGACGGCAAAGCCGCCGAAGAACGATATGACCGAGATCCGATGCTCATTGCGGGCGTACCAAGCACGGGCTGCGGACAGCGATTGTTTTCCGAAGGCGGCCATATCAGCGTTTGGGAAGATACAGCATCGGGTCGAGGTATGCGTTCAACGCGGCGACCGGCGCGGTGTAGTTGCGGCCGCTGCAGGCCTTGCTCGGGAAGCTCTGGATGCTGCCGGCGTCCGCGGCGATGATCGTAAGATGCAGGTGCGGGCCTGTCGCGTAGCCGGTTTCGCCCGAGTAGCCTATGACCTCGCCCGCGCGAACGCGCGTCCCGGTGGCGATTCCCGGCTTCACGAGCGACAGGTGTCCGTACAGGCTTGAGAGTCCGTTGTCGTATTTGACGTATACCCACATGCCGTACGATGCTTTTGGGCACGTGTTGTCCGTATTGCCCGTGCCTTCGATCACGCCGCTTGCCATTGCTTTGACCGGTGTGCCGATAGGCACGCCGAAGTCGATGCCGTTGTGCGTGCCGCTCGCATACAGCCGACCTGAATCGGATGTCTTTCCGAAGAGCTGCGTGATGCGTACCGTGTCCACCGGCCACTGGAGCGGGCTTGAGCCGGCGGGCGGCAGCGACTTCGGATCGAGCACGTATTTGAGGCGAGATTCGTAGTCGCGCAAATCGCCTTCGAGCTGGGACTTGAGGGCTTGTTTCTGCGTGATGAGTTTCTGGTATGCCGATTCCTGATTTTTCGTCTCCGCGAGAAGGGCGTTTTTCTGATTCTGAGTCTTCTGATTGATCGTCTTCTGGTCGCGCAGGTTGTCATCGAGGACGACGAGTTCACGCTTGGTCTTTTCGACCTGCGTCTGGTCGGTCACCAGCACTTCCTTCGTAGTGGAAAGTTGGCCGGTTTTTTCCCTGAGCGCATCGCGAAGCGCTTCGCTCTCGGCAGCATGCTGCCATACATCGGTAAGCGTCGCTCCGCCGACAAGCAATGCCGAAAGCGAGTTTGTGTCCTCGATCTGCATGTCGCGGATGCTCTTGCCGACGGCCGCCCTGAGGTCGTCCATGGCGGCGCTTGTCTTCTGGATCGAATCGCCGAGCGAGCGCAGCTTGAGATTGGCGGCGGAGATCTTGCCTTCTGTCACCTTGATCTGCGCATTGAGCTGCTTCGATTCGAGCGTGAGCTGGGCGACGGCATTCGCGAGCGTGTTCTTGCTTTTCGAGACCGTGACGAGCTGGCTTTGGTAGCTTGCGATCTCTGCTTCGAGGTCGGCGATTGCCTTGTTTTGCGCCTCGATCTTGCCTTGCAGTTCCGTCGCCGTTTCGGCCTGGCTTTTCCCGGGAAAGAAGCCGAACGCTGCGCCGAGCAGCGCAAGCACGAAGAGAGAACTCAGAGCGCCCCGATGTTTCCGATCGATACGGACCATGGGTCCATTCTAGCAGACCACCGGCACCAGCTGAAAGCGGAACAGTGGCGGAAATGCTGCTCGGTTATCCGAGAGAGGCCGTTGCGGAGGCAAGGCGGGCGAGCGTCTCGGTCTTGCCGATGATCGCGGCGATGGTGAACGGGTCCGGAGATTGTTCTCGGCCGGACAGTGCGTAGCGCACGGGGTGCAGGACGGCGCCGCGCTTTTCGAGCGTGTCGGCGTACTGCATGAGGCGATCCTTGATCATATCCATGTCCCAATCCCCTGCTTCGATGCCGGAAAGGATGTCCGCGGCTTTTTCGAGATGTGTTTTCGTATCGGACGGCGCCGTGCCTTTGAAATTGATTTTTTCCGTATCCGGATTCGGGGCCGCGAAGAACATATCGAGCTCTCCTGTCTCGCACATGTCGCGCACATCGCCGAATTTCGCGATGCGATCGACGATGAGCGGCACGAGCGTGCTGATCATTCCGTCAGAGTATCCCGGCTTTTCGCGCAGCGTCTCGGGCAGGAATTCGCGGATGCGGCGCTCCTGCTCCGCCGTGCTGAGGCGCTTGATGTGTTCCTTGTTGATCCAGTCGAGCTTCTCCACGTTGAACACGCCGGGGCTTTTCTGCACGCGGTCGAGGTCGAAGACGCCGGTGAGTTCGGCGAGCGAAAAAAGCTCCTGGTCGGTGCCCGGATTCCAGCCGATGAGCGCCATGAAGTTGATGAGCGCTTCAGGCAGATATCCCTTTTCGCGGTAATGCCGCACCGAGACGCTTTCGCCGTGCTTGCGCTTGGAGAGTTTCTGTTTGTCGGGCGCGAGGATGAGCGGGATATGGGCGAACTTCGGTTCAGGCTTTCCGAGCGCGCGGTAGAGCAGGATCTGGCGCGGGGTGTTGGACACGTGGTCCTGGCCGCGGATCACATGCGTGATGCCGGCTTCGATGTCGTCCACCACGACGGCGAAGTTGTACAGCGGCGTGTCCATGTCCTTGGCGATGATGAAGTCGCCGAGGTCGGTCGTGTCGACGGATATCTCGCCGAGGATGAGGTCGGTGAAGGTCACGACGCCGTTCGGATTCTTGAATCGGATGACTTCGCGCATCTCGCCGGGATTCTCCTTCGACTCCTCTTTCGATGCGTAGGCCTTGCCGGAAGCGATGAGCTCCTGCAGGAAACCGCGGTGGTTGTCGAGGTGCTCGCTCTGGCGGAAAAAGGCGTCGTGCGTGATGCCGAGCCATTCGAGCGAAGCCAAGATGTCGTCCTCGTATTCTTTTTTGGAGCGGATCTTGTCCGTGTCTTCGATGCGCAGCAGGTAGCTGCCGCCGTGGCGCTTGGCGTACAGGTAGTTAAACAGCGCCGTGCGGAGCGTGCCCATGTGGAAAAAGCCCGTCGGCGACGGAGCGATGCGCACGATGATGCCGCTTGAATCTGCCATGTGCTTATCCTAGCAAATCAAGGCTTTTTCGGCTACTTTTCATGAGAAAGCGCCATGTCGACGATGAGCCGGGCGATCTTATGCGCGGCATCGGGCGTGGCGAAGGCTTTGGCCGCGTGCGACATGTTTTTCCAACGCGTTTCGTCGCCGAGAATGCGCTTTGTCTCTGAAAGGATGATCGGCGTGGAAAGATTGCCCTGCTCGATCACGACGGCGCCGCCATGGCGTGCGTATGCGAAAGCGTTGCTCTTCTGGTCGCGGCTCACCTCTTCCGGGATCGGAATGATGATGCTCGGCAGGCCCCAGGCCGCGATCTCGAAGATCGACGAGCCTGCCCGCGAGATCACGAGCGAGGCAGCGCCCGCGCTCATTTTGAGGGCAAGTGGATTGAGGAACGCCATCGGGCGGTAGCGGTCTTTGATCTCGGGCGCATTCGAAAGAAGGAACGCGGCTTCGGCCTGCACTTCGGAAAAATTCCGCACGCCGGTCTGATGGATCACCTGATACGATTTCAGCAGTTCGGGCAGCGCCGTCACAATGGCTGTATTGATGGCCTCCGCGCCGAGCGATCCGCCGAGCACGAGAATGGTCGGCACGGTCGGGTCGAGTTTGAGGTATTCGAACGCACCCTCGGCTTTTTTCTCAAGGATGTCTTTGCGGATCGGCTGGCCGGTCAGGGCGACGCGGTCTTTCGGAAAACGTTCGCCCGCTTCGGCGTATGAGACCGCTATGCGCTTGGCGAACTTGCCTGCCCAGACGTTCACGCGGCCGGGCACGGAATCTGAGTCATGGACGACAACGGGAATGCCGAGCACTCGCGCGGCGAGCAGCACCGGGAAGCTGGCATAGCCGCCCTTGCCGAATACGACGTCCGGATACAGGAAAAAGAGCGAAACGAGCGCCTGCAGGAAGCCGATCCCCGTCTTGAAGAGATCGATGAAATTCTGCACGGACGCGTACAATCTGCGCTTGCCGGCTGCCACCTGGCGGAATTCGAGGCCTGTCTCGAACAGCGCTGCTTTGTCGTATGGCGCGTCGGAGTAGTAGTACAGGTCGGCGCGGAGGATTTTTTCCTGGTCGGCGATCTCCCGAACGCTTTCGGCGACGGCGATGATCGGATAAAAGTGCCCGCCTGTGCCTCCGCCCGTGAATACGATTCGCATAAAAGTGAGTGTGTTAGGCTGTCTTGCGCTCGCGCGAGATGCCGAGAATAATGCCTGCCGCCGCAAGCGAGATGGCAAGCGAGGTTCCGCCCTGGCTCATGAAGACCAGCGGCACGCCCGTGAGCGGAAAGAGTCCGGTGATCGAGGCGATGTTCATGAATACCTGGAACGTCATCAGTATAACAAGCCCTGCCGCGAAGAGTCCACTGAAGGCGTCCGGCGCCCGCTGGGAGATCCACAGGCCGCGCATGGCGAAGAGCATGTAGAGCACCACGATCACGACGGAGCCGATGAAGCCGAATTCTTCGCCGATGACGGCGAAGATCGAGTCGCCTTGCGGTTCGGGCAGGTAGCTGAATTTTTGAATGCTTTGGCCGAAACCGCGGCCGTTCAGTTTGCCTGAGCCGATGGCGATGAGGCCTTGCTGAAGCTGATACGAAGATCCGGTCGGGTCATGCGACGGATTGAGGAACGTCGCCATGCGATCGCGCAGATACGGCACGCTGAACGCGGCGACAAGAAAGAGCGTCACCGCGACCGCGCCGAGGCCGATGAGCTGCTTGAGCGGCGTACCCGAAAGGAAGAGCATGCCGATGCCTGTGACCGTCATGAGGATCAGGCTTTTCATGTCGGGCTGGAACGCAAGGACGCTTGCGATCAGGCCGAGCACGACCAGAAGCGGCAGAATGCTGTAGAGCGGGCTTTTGACCTTCTTTTTTGCCCACGAAAGCCAGGCGGCCAGATACATGACAAAGGCGACTTTCAGGAATTCGACCGGCTGGAACGATACGCCGAATATGGATATCCAGCGCCGGGCGCCGCCGTGCGAGAAGCCGACATGCGGAATGAACACGCAGGCCGTGATGATCAGCGCGAGGATCAGGAACGTGCTCGCATGTTTGCGCCACCACAGGTGCGGTACTTTGATCGCCAGGAAAAGTCCGAGCGAACCGACGCCGAGCCCGAGCCCGAGCTGCGAGAGCAGTATCTGGTAGAACTGCGCTTCGTTTTTCGCAAGCACGCCGAGCGATGCCGAAAAGAAAGCGAACAAGCCAAGGACGGTCAGCGCGCCGGTCAGCGCCAGAAAGACGTAGTCGATCGGTTTCGCTTCCCCTTTCTTCATGATATGAGCGCGAGCACGATGCCGAAAGCCGCACACATGGCCGAGAAGACCCAATAGCGCATCGTTACCTTGGATGCCGGCCAGCCTTTGGCGAGGAAATGGTTGTGAAGCGGCGCGACGAGAAAGACTTTTTTCCCATTGCGGAACCGCTTGGACAGGAGCTGGATGATGACACTGCTTGTCGTGAGCACGAGCGGCAGCGCGATGACGAGCAGCATGAGCGGCTGTCCTGCGAGGAACGCCACGACGGTCAGTGCCGTGGTCAGACCCATGGTGCCGGTCTCGGACAAGAAGAACCGAGCCGGCGGGATGTTGAACCACAGGAACACAAGCAGCGATCCCGCGACCACCATGCAGAACGCCGCAAGGTCGACTTGGTTTTGCGAGTATGCGATGACGGCGTACGCTGAATACATCAGTGTGAAGACGCCGCCGGAGAGTCCGTCGACTCCGTCGATCACGCCGCCTGAATAGAGCGCCAGCATCGTGACCGCAAAGAACGGCACGAAAAGCCAGCCGAGCTGGAGCACGCCGTCGAACGGGATGTGGATCGAGGAGTTCTCAAGCTTGAAGTAGAACCAAAGGCCTCCTGCGATGCCAAGAACGAATACCAGCATGATGCGTTTGGTGAGCGACAGGCCGCCGCCTTTTGCGCCGCCGCCGCCGGACACGACGAGCATGTCGTCCGCAAGTCCGATGAGCGAGGCTGCGACCAGCGTAAAGAGCGGCAGCCATGTCTGGTTGCGCGAAAGGAACGAGAGTTTGATCGTGGCGTGCACGGGAAGAACGTCGGCGAGGAACGCCATGAGCCCGGTCGTGATGAGCACGCTTGCCCAGACGATCACGCCGCCCATGCGCGGCGTCTTGCGCGCCTCGTCGTTGTGGAGCTTGTTCGAGATCGTCGCTTCCCTGCCGTCAGTGGTCGTCGTCACTGATGCTTTTTTCCAGAGACGCCATTTGTATAGATAGTGCGCGACGATCGGCGTGATGCACATGCCGACGGCGAACGCCGCGATCGCCGGAAGCAGGACTTTTGCCGCGTCGGTCACGGTCGCATGGAGGCTGAGGAATTCGTTCATAATGCTTTGTGCTGCCGCGCCAGTTCGCGGACGATGGCGCGTTCGTTCCAGGGAATCGGACCCGTGGCCGTCATCATCGTCTCCTCGGCGCCTTTGCCTGATATGATCACTATATCACCTTTTTGGCCGAGTGAGAGGGCTTTGTTGATCGCTTCGCGGCGATCGAGGATGGCGAAGAGAGTGCTCCCGCGCACTTTGCCTTCCGTCTCGGCTGCGCGGGCGAGTTCTTCAAGCAGCCGCGACGGGTCTTCTTTGTACGGATCTTCGTTTGTCAGTACGAGTATGTCCGCGCGTTCTGCGGCGACCCGGACGAGCGGGACACGGGAATCGCGCCCGCCGCCGATGACGCCGGTGAGCAGGATGATCCTGCCGGCGGGCGCCTTCATGCGTGCTGCGGCATCGAGGACGGCGGCCATGCCTGCCGGTTCGTGCGCGTAATCGACGAGCACTGTCGCATCCTGGCCTTCGTCGATTCGCTCCATGCGTCCGGGTATCACGGAGAGTGATGAGAGACCCTCTTGTATCCGGGCTTCAGGTATTGCGAGCATGCGTCCGATAGCTATGGCCGGCAGTGCATTATAGACATTGAACGATCCCGGAATCGAAAGCCGATAGCCAGTCCCGTCGACGGCAAACGCCGTACTCTCGTTTTCGCTGACGATGCCTGACGCGCGCATATCGCCGTGATCGACGCCGAACGTGGCCTTTCGCGTCGCCGGAAACGAAAGATAGTACGCCGCATGTTCGCTGTCGGCGTTGGCCAGGATCGTCGTCGGGATCTCCGTGCCGCGCAGCGCGCGCGCCGCATGATCGAGTGCGTCGCGGAAGAGCGGGCTCTTGGCTTTTTTGTACACTTCGAAATCGTTTTTGTGCGAGCGCAGGTGTTCCGGCGTGAGATTGGTGAAAACTGCGATGTCGACGGGGATACCCGTGTGGCGGAAATACTTCATGCCCTCGCTCGTCATTTCGATGACTGCGATCTCGATGTTCTTCTTGCGCATCATGCGCAGCCGCTTCTGTATGAAAAAAGAATCAGGCATCGTCATTTTGCGCGTGTTCGGCTCTTCCGTGCGGCCGATGCGGAAGTTGGCGCTTGAAAGCAGGCCGGCGGCGTAGCCGCCGGCCGTAAGCACGCTCCAGATATAGTTCCCCGTCGACGTCTTGCCTTTCGTGCCGGTGATGCCCACCACGATCATGCGTCGCGCCGGGAACCCGTACAGCACGGCCGCGGCAAACGACCGCACCCGATGATAGGCGCGCATGGCAAAGGCCGGGGTTATTTTTCTGAGAAAATCCATCATATGCATTCGTCCGGAAGCGCACCGGCAGCGGCGAGATACGCGGTCGCTGCATCATGGAGCGCGATCATGTCTGCGAACCGTCCGCTTTCCGTGGAGCCGAGTACGGCTGCACCGAGCACTTTGCCTGTCGGCGTTTTCCAAAGCACGGCAAGGTTGCCGCCTGCGACGTCAGTATAGCCTGTTTTCGATGCGATCAGAAGCGGTAGTCGGTCGATCGCCTTGTCGGTGTTCTCGAGTTTTGTCGTTGCGCCCGCGGTGTCGGTCATTACGACGCGCCGCTGCGTGCTGAATGCCATGATGTCGGGAAAATCCGCCGCATCTCGCGCCAAAAGCGATACGATGTCCCGCGCGCTGCCCCAGGCTGTGGCGATCGTATCATTGCCGGTATCAAGACCGGAGACGCTTTCGTATCGCAGCGTG
This sequence comes from uncultured Candidatus Saccharibacteria bacterium, assembly GCA_964533145.1. Taxonomy (GTDB): domain Bacteria; phylum Patescibacteriota; class Minisyncoccia; order Phycocordibacterales; family UBA9973; genus CAITQP01. The sequence goes on from CAZHLG010000001.1 coordinate 47,399, forward strand.
GAAAGACCAAGCGTCCGAGCCTCGGCGTTCATCGCAGCGATGAAATCTTCCCGCTGCAATCCGGAGCTGCTTGCAAGCATGCTGGCCCCGTTGTTCGAAGATGCGACAAGGACGGCTTTTGTGATCTCGCCGATGCGGTATGTCTGGCCGGCGGCGTAACCGATCGGAGGGTCAAGCAATAGATCTTCGGACTGCACGGTATAGAATTCGTTCGGAGCCGAATGCTGCAGGGCGATGCGGAGCGTCATGAGCTTGGTCAGCGATGCGAGCGGCAGCGCCGTGCGGGCATCTCGCGCGGCAAGCATCTCTCCGGATGCGACGTCCTGGACAACGAATGCCTTGGCGGCGATCGTTCCGTACCGTTTTTCGAATGTCGCTGCCCTGATCGAGGCGCGAGCATCCGAACAAATGGATGCGATGTCTGTCTTGAGATGCGCGTGCGTGTTGGCGATCGAGAGGATCGAAACCGCGGCAAGCAGCGCAAGCAAGAGGCTAAGCTGTGCGTTCCGAGCCTGCATCTGCCGTTTCTTCCGATAATTCCGCCCCGATCCCCGCCTTTTCGATCTCCGCATGGATGCGGGCGTACTCAGGCAGCGCCTCGGCATTCTCCGCGCCGAGTGAAGCCAATAATGCTACGGTGGGCACATACATGAATTTTTTTCGGTCGCGCGGGTACGGTATCCGTTCGATCAAGCCGCGGACCATCAGGGCGCGGAGGATGAATCCGGAATTCACGCCGCGGATATAATCGATCTTGCCGCGCGTCACCTCGCTGCCGTACATGATGATCGAAAGCGTTTCGACGGATGCCTTGGAGAGGCCCTTGCTGAGCTCCTCTTTGTAGAGCTGTTCGAGCACGGCGCTTGCCGCAGGGTGCGTGCCGAGCGTATAGCCGTCACCCGCGCGTACGAGTACGATGCCGCGGCCGGCGAGTGCCGCTTCGAGTTCTTCGAGCGCTGCGGCCGTTTCGGCGCCGCCGAGCCCCGCCGTTTTGGCGAGCTCGACAAGCGTCCATGGCTCGGCGCGGGAGAACAGCAGTGCTTCGATGAGTGCGGACGGTTGCATATAGGTTAGCCTAGCACATCCTGCTCGACAGTCGAAAGCTCGATGTCTTCGAAATCAGCGCCTTGGATGGCGTCGAGCATTCCTTGGCGGACAAGTTCAAGCATCGCAAGGAACGAAACGATGACATTGTTTTTGATCGTGTCGCGGTCGGCGCCGACGACGCTTTTCTGCCAGTCGCGGAACGACACTCGTGCCGCCGTGGCGATGCGCTCAGTCAGGCTCGTGAGCATCTCGTCGATGCTGATCACCTTGCGCACGCGCACTTCCGGCAGCGCTTCCTCTTTAGGAATGCGTCCGAGGCAGTCGAGCGCGGCCGCTGCGAGCGAATCTTGCGTCAGTTTCGGGTCAGGCGCGAAGACCGAGGAAAAAAGTTCCCGTTCTCGCGGCAAGCGTATGACGGTAGCGCCGTACCGGACTGAGATTTCCGCGCCGATCTCTCTGATCACGGCATAGAGCGCGAGCCGGCTCTCGAGGTCGACGATGTCCTTTTCTTCTTCTTTCGTCACCAAAAAGCCCGGCAGAAGCGAGCGGCTTTTGATCAGGATGAGTGTCGCTGCGACCGAAAGGAACGACGTCGCTTCTGCGAGGTCGCCGGTGCGCCCGCGCATCGCGCGCAGGTATTCGTCGGTGACAGCGGCAAGCGCGATTTCGTTGATGAACAGCTTCCGGCTTTCCACCAGATTGAGCAGGAGTTCAAGCGGGCCTTCGAACGAGCCCGCACGGACCGTATAGGAGGTCTCCGAGACAGCGGCATCCATGCACGCATAGTACCCTATTTCGGCGATTTTGCGTACCCGCGGATTATTTTCGAAGCTGAATGCCGAGTTCCTTGAGCTGTTTCTCGGGCACTTCGGACGGCGCGCCCATCATGAGGTCGCGGCCTTCGCCTGTTTTCGGGAATGCGATGACTTCGCGGATGTTCGGCTCATTCTCGAGCAGCATGACGATGCGGTCGATGCCGGGCGCGAAGCCGCCATGCGGCGGAGCGCCGTACTTGAAGGCTTCGAGCATGTGGCCGAATTTGCGCTGCTGCGTGGCTTCGTCGATGCCGAGCAGGTCGAAGACCCGCTTCTGTTCGGCGGAATCGTGGATGCGGATCGATCCGGACGAGAGTTCGTAGCCGTTGAGCACCAGATCGTACGAGCTCGCGCGGATGCTCATGATGTCTTCGCCGTTCATGAATTTTTCCCGGTCTTCGTCTTTGACGGCGCAGAACGGATGGTGCGCGGCCTGCAGTTCTCCGTCATCCGTCTTCTCGAACATCGGAAAGTCGAGCACCCAGGCGAACGCCAGTTCGTTCGGGTCCTCCTTGTTTTCCCGCAGGTCAGGCTTGTCGCTGCCGTACTTTTCCATCGATTCGGCGTACGTCAGGCGCGGGAACGGCCGCTGCGAGATCTTCTTGCCGGGATACAGCGTCTCCACGAGCTTGATGAACATCGCTTCCGTGTAGCGCAGGATGTCCTCCTGGTTCACGAATGACATCTCGAAATCGAGCTGCGTGAATTCCGGCTGACGGTCGCCGCGCGTGTCTTCGTCGCGCATGCAGCGTGCGATCTGGAAATAGCGCTCGAAGCCCGCGACCATCGAGAGCTGCTTGAACTGCTGCGGCGATTGCGGCAGGGCGTAGAAATTGCCGTGCCAGAGGCGCGACGGCACAAGATACTCGCGGCTGCCTTCCGGCGTGCCTTTCATGAGGATCGGCGTCTCGATCTCGATGAAATCGTTCGCATGCATGTAGTCGCGGAAAAACGAGATGATCTTGTCGCGGTTGCGGATGTTCTTCTGCATGCGCTCCGTGCGCAGGTCGAGATAGCGGTATTTCATGCGCGTATCCTCGTTCACATGCATGGTGTCGCCGGAGAGCTCGAACGGCGGCGTGTCTGCCTTGTTGAGCACCTCGATGGCCGTAACCTCGAGCTCGACATCGCCGCTCGGGATGTTCGGATTGACGTTCTTTTCAGGGCGCTTGTTCACGATGCCTTCGACGCGCACGACCCACTCGGGACGCATCTCCTTGGCGACCGCGATTGCTTCCGCGTGGTTCGGCAAGACGACGCACTGCACGAAACCCTTCATGTCGCGCAAGTCGAAAAAGACCATTTTGCCCTGGTCTCGGCGCACATGGACCCATCCGGCAAGGACGATTGACTCGCCCACTTTGGCCGAAAGTTCGTTCGTGTAGATTCTGCCTGTCATATAGAAAGCACTGTACCACGTTTCGGCCTTATTTGGAAAGGCCTATTTGAAATTCTTGAGCGGCGGATGGAATGCCGTGCCCATGGCTTCGAGCGGCTCGGAAATGATCATCACAAGGAAAAAAAGCAGGTAGTAGAGCGGTGTGGCGATGATGAACGAAATGCGGTCCTCTTTCTCCCAGGCGAAGTAGTGCGTGCGCAGCCACTGGAACAGCGTATTGAGCGGCCAGTAGAAAATGGCCAGAATGCTCATGATCGCGATCTTGATGCCGGTGAGGATTGTCTGCATGGTTTATTTGAGACCGACAGCTTTCGAGATTGCTTCCATTTTTTGCGCGGCGCGTCGCTTGGCTTTTTCACCGCCCTCGCGGAGCGCCTGCTCGACTATTTCCGGATGCGCAGCAAGTTCAAGATACTTGGCGCGCATCGGCGCGACGTACGCCTTGATGTCGGCCGCGAGCGCCTCCTTCAGGACTTTGTACTTGCCCGTGTTTTCTTCATACAGCGGCGCGAGTTCAGCTTCTGTCTTAAAGAGCTTGTGCATGGCATACACGTTCTCCGGCCGTTCGCCTGACGAATCAGTCACAATGCTCATGACGAGCTTGTCTATCTGCTCGTCCGAAGCGAAGAGCGGAATCGTGTTGCCGTAGCTTTTGCTCATCTTGCGGCCGTCGATGCCTGGCACGACGCCTGTCGATTCAAGGATCACCGGTTCAGGCATCTTGAAAAGGGGTGCTTCTTCGCTGCCCCAAACGCGATTGAATTTTTCTGCGGTATCGCGGGCAAATTCGAGATGCTGCTTCTGGTCGGCGCCCACAGGCACGATGTCCGGGTCCTGCATGAGAATATCGGCGGCCATGAGCATCGGGTAGTCGAAAAGGCCCACGGTTGCCTCTTTTCCGTTCGCGACCTTGTCTTTGTATGCGACCGCGCGCTCAAGGTATGGCATGGTCGTGATGCAGTTGAACATCCAAGTAAGCTCGCAGAGCTCGCCTCCGATCACAGACTGCTGAAAGATGACCGTTTTTTCCGGATCAAGGCCGCACGCGATGTACGCTGCAGCGACATGAAAAATATTCTTGCGCAGCTCGGCCGCATTTTGCACCGTAGTGAGGGCGTGCAGGTCGACAACGCAGATATATTCCTCGTGGGAATCTTGCATATCGACAAACTGCTTGATCGCGCCGAAATAGTTGCCGAGATGCAATTCTCCCGTAGGCTGGATGCCGGAAAGCAGGATTTTCTTCATATGATTGCAGTATAACAATAAAAAAGGCCGCCTGAAAAGGCGGCCACTAAATTAACTCATTGATGTTTAATATTATGACAGAAACAGGAAGTATTGCAAATCATCCGATTGTGCACAGTTTTACCACAGCTTTATGAACTGACACGGCTTCCCTGCCTGCCGCGCGGCTGCTACAATCGCAGGGTATGTCCATGGACCCGACGAAACTCCGACTCCCCCCGCAGAGCCTCGATTCCGAGAAGGCCGTGCTCGGCTCGATCATGCTGCGCCCGACGGCGCTCATCGAAATCGCGGACAAGCTTGGCCCGGATTCCTTTTACAGCGACAAGCACCGCAAGATCTACGAAGCCATGCTCGAGCTCTCGAGCAAAGGCGACCCCATCGACCTGCTTTCACTTTCACACAAACTCAAGGAAAAGAAGGTACTCGAATCCATCGGCGGCTCGCGCTACCTCACCGAGCTGTGCAATTCGGTCCCGTCTTCGACCAACTCCGAATATTACGCGAACATCGTGGAGGAGAAATACATCCTCCGCAAACTCATCGATTCGGCCGCCAAGCTCGGCGAGCTCGGCTTCGACACGCAAGGCATGGCCCTCGAAGACGTGCTCGATACGGCGGAAAAGGAGATCTTTGCCGTGGCCGAAGGCCCGAAGCGCGGCAAGTATACGGCGCTCAAAGACACGCTCGGCGAGGCATGGACGCGCCTTGAGCGCTTGCATTCGCACAAAGGCGAGATGCGCGGCGTGCCGACGGGATTCAAGGCGCTCGACGACATGCTTTCCGGTTTCCAGAATTCCGACCTCATCATTCTTGCCGCCCGCCCGTCCGTCGGTAAGACGACGCTCGCACTCGACTTCGCCCGGCTTGCTGCCACAAAACACAATGTCGGCGTCGGCATTTTCTCGCTCGAAATGAGCTCGCAGCAGCTCGTGGATCGCATGCTCGCCGCGGATGCGCGCGTCAACGCCTGGCAGCTCCGCACGGGCGGCCTCTCCACGAGCGGCCACGACTTCGCGCTCTTGCGCGAGGCGCTCGACCGTCTTGCCAAGGCGCCGATCTTCATCGACGACCAGCCGTCTTCCACTATCGCGCATATCCGTTCGATCGCCCGCCGCCTCAAGACCGAGCATAATATCGGCATGATCATCGTCGACTACCTCCAGCTCATGAGCACGACGAAGAACTACGACAGCATGGTCAACCAAGTCACGGAGATCTCCCGCTCGCTCAAGGCGCTGGCCCGCGAGATCAACGTGCCGGTCATCGCGCTCTCGCAGCTCTCCCGCGCGGTCGAAGCCCGCGGCGGCGAACCGCGCCTCTCCGACCTTCGCGACTCTGGTTCTATCGAGCAGGATGCTGACGTGGTGATGTTCATCCACCGCGAAGACCGCTTCAACAAGGATTCTGACAGGCAGAACATCGCCAAGATCATCATCGCCAAGCATCGTAACGGCCCCGTCGGCGACGTCGAGCTCTATATGGACGAGAAGACTTCATGCTTCTTGCCCATGGAGAAGGCCGACTTCAGCGCCTTCGACGCAGTCTCCGGCGGCGGCGCAGACGCGGCATTCGCGGATTTCTAAATGGACTCGCTCAAACACCTCCAACAGCTTTTCAAGCGCTTTCCCGGCATCGGCGAGCGCCAGGCCATGCGCTTCGCGTACTTCGTGGCGACCGCCGACGAAGGCTACATCCGCGACCTTTCGGCGCGCATTGCAGAGATCAGGAAGAGCGTGCGCCGCTGCGCGCGCTGCTATGCCCTCTCCGAGAACATCTCCGGATCGCTCTGTCCGGTGTGCAACGATCCGGCTCGGGACAAAGGCATGCTGCTTGTCGTCGAAAAAGACGCGGACCGCGAGCGTTTTGTGCAGTCACGCGCGTATCCCGGCACGTATTTTCTGCTCGGCGGCCTGGCGCCGGCCATCGAAAAAGACACGGCAGCCCACATCCGCATCGAGGAGCTCGCCCGTCTCGTGCAAAAAGAATCCGGCGAAAAGCTCCGCGAAGTGATCATCGCCCTCTCGGCAACACCCGACGGCGACCGCACCGAAGCGCTCCTCATGTCCAGACTCGAAAAACTCGGACTGTCCGGTGTCGCGGTCTCAGTGCTCGGCAAGGGGCTCTCCACAGGCACGGAGATCGAATACTCGGACGCGAATACGCTTTCGAATGCGTTTAAAACAAGGACTACTCTGTAATTAAAATAAAAAGCACCCTCTAGCGGGTGCTTTTTAAAATTCATAATTTACATTTCTTCTACATGCATCTATACGGCAACTTCATGCGAGTGCAGCATTCGATAATAGATGCCATCGATATCGCTCAGAAGAGATTCATGCGTGCCGTCTTGTGCGATCCGCCCGTTGTCGAACACCAGGATTCTGTCGCAATTCCGGATAGTGGACAACCGATGGGCTATGACAATCACGGTCTTATCCTTGAGTCCGTTCTCCAAAATTGACTGCACTTCTTTTTCCGTGACATTATCAAGAGATGAAGTTGCTTCGTCCAGAATAAGGATTGGAGCGTCGTGTACTAATGCTCGGGCAATGGCGACGCGCTGCCGCTGTCCACCCGAAAGTTTGATGCCGCGCTCTCCTACGAGCGTGTCATACCCATACTCAAGACCCATTATGAACTCATGGATCCGTGCCTTTTCTGCCGCGCTGGCGACTTCATCAAAGCTGGCATGCTCGCTGCCGTAGGCGATGTTCTCCTGGATATCCCTATTAAACATGTCAACATTTTGTGACACGCAGGATATGAGTGTTTTAAGCCCATCCTGAGTCAGATCCGTAGCGATATTATAGCCGCCTACAAAAATAGTACCCTGGTGAATATCGACATTGCGGAGCAACATCTGAACCAGCGTTGTCTTTCCGGCTCCCGATGTCCCGATTACGGCCACTTTTTGGCCAGCAGGTATCTCAAGCGAGAAATTTTTGAACACAGGTTCACATTTGGGGTATGCGAACGTGACATTGTTGAACGACACAGAAGCATCTTTTGAATCTAATCTTGGCGCCTGAAGCGCGTTCGGCATATCGATTATGCCTGGTTCAAGCTCTATGATCTCTACCATCTCCTGTGCGTCGGCGACTGCCTTTGAACACCGGCGTACACTGCGCCCAAAATCCCAGAGACAGCCGGACAGCTGCCCTGCGTATGTGGTCACTAAGACCAGTCCTCCGGTGGATAGCTCGTGCCGTGACCATAAATATGCGCCAGCGGCGATCGAGCCCACATGTACAACAATCGAGAACAGCCCTTGAATCACATTTGATCGGTTGGCAAAATTCCATGCTTTAAGGAGCGCTTCGTAGTGGCGAACTGTCGCCCCATGAAAACGTTTTTCCTCATGCTTTCTCGAACCGAACATTTTGACAAGCGAGATGTTTCCGATGACATCAGCAAACGCCCCAGTTACTTTAGAGTCTTCGGCAGCTTCAGCCATACTCAGGGACAGGCGCTTCTTGGAGTTGATTATGATGTAACCAAAATAGGTTATCGTCCATATTCCAACACCGAGAGCAACCGGTGTGCATATCGAGGAGAGCACCCAAATAGTGCCTATGATTTGCACGCATACGTAGAGATACTGACCGAGCAGTTCGTCGAAAAGCAGTTCGGCTGCCTGGACAAAGCGTTTCTGCTTAGCCACAAGCGATCCAGCGTAGGTGTTCGCAAAGAACGCAGATGAATGCTTGAGCACATGCTCAAGCGCAACGTTCCTTAGAATTTTCATATGCCGGGCCTCGAAGACTGAATTTATGAAATCAGCGCTTCGGAAAAAGATCTGCGATCCGATTTGAACAACTGCGAACAGTGCGACCAGATGCCAGAGTGCGACAGAATCATTTTCCGGCAATACATCGATTATCTGCCCGAGCGCGTATGGCCGTAAGATGTCACGGAAGATAAAGGCCGTAGCGTAGCAGCAAATGGTGATTAACCCATAAATTCGAATGCCTTCAGTGTAGCGCCAGTAGATGATGAGTACTTTTTTCATTCACTATTTGTTTTTAAAAGTTAGGAATACAATTTTTATAATTAAATCATTTTTTTATATAAATGTCAAAAACCGCCTTTAGTGGGGCGGTTTTTGAATCAATACGCTCTTTTTATTTGATCGCCGAGATCTTGACCTCGGAGTAACCCTGGCGGTGGCCGTTTTTCTTGTGGTACTTGCTTTTGGCCTTGTACTTGACCACGAGGACTTTCTTGGCGCGGCCGGCTGTCTGGAAGATAGCCTCGACCGTCGAGCCTGCGACCGTCGGAGCGCCGACGACCGTGTCCTTGCCGTTGTCGACGAGGAGCACCTCGTCGAAGACGACCTTGTCGCCCTTCTTGAGATCCTCGCCGAGGGTCTCGACGCGCAGGACGTCGCCGACGGCGACCGGGTACTGCTTGCCGCCGGTCTTGATGATTGCGAATTCAGTGTTTGCCATACGTAGGGCCTATATTACACGATTTTCCGGCAAAGTCAACGGGTTTACCAGACAAGGGAGATTATGGCGGCAGCCCCGGCGACGACCATAAGGCCGGTGGTCAGCCAGCCGACCGTCGTGCCTATTTTTCGGTTCGCATGCTCCCCCATGACCCGCTTGCTGCTTGAAAGCCGGACGATGAACACGAGGATGACCGGGGCGATCACGGCGTTGGCTACGCCTGAATAAATAAGGGCTTTGATCGGATCGAGACCGGTGAAGTTAAGCAGGATGCCGATGCCGATGGAGGCGATGATGACGCCGTAAAACGCGTACGCCTCACGCAGCTTGCGGTACAGGCCGTGCTTCCAGCCGAAGCTCTCCGAGATGGCGTATGAGGCGCTGCCGGCGAGCACGGGGATCGAGAGCATGCCCGTGCCGACGATGCCGAGCGAGAAGAGGAAGAAGCTCAGGTCGCCGGCGAAGGGTCTTAGCGCCTCGGCCGCGTCGGCGACGGTGCGGATCTCGGCGCCGCCAGTCATGAAGATGGCGCCGGCGCAGGCCGCAATGATGAAGAACATCACGGCGTTTGAGAACAGCATACCGCTCCAGACATCGGCACGGACATGCTTGATGTCTTTGTCCTCCACGCGCTGGTGCCAGACGCGCTCGTCTTCCCTTCCTTGCAGATTCTGTTCCTCGACCTCCTGCGAAGTCTGCCAGAAAAAAAGATACGGCGAGATCGTCGTGCCGAGAATGGCGCAGATGAGCAAAATCTGGTCCTTTGAAAAATCGAGCGTCGGGCGGATGGCATGATGGATGACCTCGCCCCAGTTGAGATGCGCCATGATGGCCGAGAGCACGTACGCGAAGAGCGCGAACGCCAGATACTTCAGGTATTTTGCGTAGCGCGCGTATGTCGTAAAGACCTGCAGAAGCAGGCAGACCAGGCCGAAGGCGATGACAAGCAGTCCTGCTCCGAACTGCGGGGCGATCAGCCGCACGCTGCCGGCCATGGCGCCCAGGTTCGCGCCGATGTTGAACGTGTTGGCGATGAAGAGGATCGACGTGACGAGGTACAGCGTCCATTTCGGGTAGCTGCGGCGGATATTCGCGGCAAGGCCGTGGCCCGTGACCACGCCGATGCGGGCGCACATTTCCTGCACGACGGCCATAAGCGGAAACGTGAACCATGAGAGCCAGAGCATCTGGAATCCGTACTGCGCGCCCGCCTGCGAATACGTCGCGATCCCGGCAGGATCGTCGTCTGCGGCGCCGGACGTGAGGCCGGGACCGAGCGTGTTCCAGTATTCTTCGGCGAGCTTGAACGGTTTTTTGCTGACAAGGGCGCGTTCCTTTTCTTCGACGAACTCGACTGCTTTTTCGAGTGCGACAGCCGGAGCCTCGAACGCTTTCTCGAGAGCGCTTTCTTCATGTTTCGTGTGTGCCATGTTGCTGCAGTATACATCTTTTTGTTTTGGCCAGGAACGGGTATACTGTCTCCATGTTGTCGCGATACTCCCATCAGAATCTGACCTGGATCGATCTTGAGTGCCCGACGCGCGAAGAAGCGGCGGCCGTTGGCGAAGAATACGGTCTGCATCCGCTCGTCGTCAGCGAGCTTTCCGTCCGTTCGGAACGCTGCAAAGTCGACACCTACCAGAATGCGCTCTATGCCGTACTGCGTTTCCCTGTCCGCAACCGTTCGACCGGCCACATCGAAGAGGCCGAGATCGATTTCGTGCTGCTCGGCGACACGCTCATCACGACGCACTACGAGCTTGTCGATCCGCTGCATGATTTTGCGCGCATGTTCGAGGCTGGCACGCATCGCGGCATCTCGTCGTCCGGAGACCATGCAGGCATGCTCTTTTTCCTGCAGATGCGGGAGCTCTACAAGCACACGTTCTTCATCCTCGAATCGACCGAGGCTATGATCCGCGAGATCGAAAAGGAGGTATTCAAAGGCAAGGAAGATGCCATGGTGGAGCGGCTCTCGAAAGCTTCGAGCGCCGTGCTCGACATCCGCGCTGCGCTCCGTTCGCATAAAGAGATGCTCCGCTCTGTCTCGCAGTCCGGCGGCCGCATGTACGGCCCGGAGTTCGGCAGCTATATGGCTGTCGTCGAGGGCGAGTATGCGCACATCGAACAGGCGCTCGAAGAAAGCCGGCAAATGGTCTCCGATCTTCGCCGCACGAACGATTCGCTTCTTTCGTCGAAGACCAACGCAATCATCAAGACACTGACCGTCATCTCCATCGTGTTCGCTCCGCTCAATCTGACGGCGTTCATATTCGCGATGCATTCTCCGTATATCGAGCTCGAGACTCCAGAGAAGCTTGCCGCAGTGTTCGGCGCTATGGGTCTCATGTGCCTCGGATCGATCCTCTATTTCCGCTCGAAAAAATGGCTCTAGAACTCCACAATTCGCTCTCGCGCGGGCCTGAGATTTTTTTTGCCACTGACCCGGACAGTGTCGGCGTATACACCTGCGGTCCGACCGTCTACAGCTATGTGACGATAGGCAATTGGCGCACCTACACGCTCGGCGATATCGTCGCCCGCACGCTCGCCTACTCCGGCTATGGCGTGCGGTATTACATGAACATCACCGATGTCGGACACCTGACCGGCGACAACGAAGGCGATGCCGACACCGGCGAAGACCGCATGGAAAAGGCCAAGCGGCGCGAAGGCAAGGACGCCTGGGAGATCGCCGGATTTTATGCGGACGATTTTCTGCGCGGCTACGATGCTCTCAATCTTACGAAGCCTGTTGAATTCCTGCGGGCGACCGAGCATATCCCTGAACAGATCGCGCTCGTGGAGCAGCTGGTTGCACGCGGACTCGGCTACGAGATCTCGGACGGCATTTATTTTGATACGCAGGCGTATGAGGCGCTCGGATTCCGCTACGGCGAATTGTCCAACCTTGACCAGATCCGCGCGGGCGCGCGCGTCGAGTTTAATCCGGAGAAGCGCGACGCGCGCGATTTCGCACTCTGGAAGTTCTCCCCTACGGACACGAAGCGCGACATGGAGTGGCAAAGCCCGTGGGGTGTCGGTTTCCCGGGCTGGCACATCGAGTGCTCGGCCATGGGCATGGCTGCGCTCGGTGAGCAGTTCGATGTCCATATCGGCGGCGAAGACCTCAAGAGCACACATCATCCGAACGAGATCGCCCAGAGCCAGGGCGCGACAGGAAAGAGCCCGTTCGTGCGCTTTTGGCTGCATGGCGCGTTCCTGCAGGTGGACGGCGGCCGCATGGGCAAAAGCCTCGGCAACGCCTACACGCTCGCCGACATCGAAGCCCGCGGCATCTCGCCGCTCGCGCTCCGGTACTTCTACCTCACCGCACACTACCGCTCCCCGCTCAATTTCACGTGGGAGGCGCTCGCTGCTGCCGATACGGCCTACCGGCGCATGAAAAATGCCGTCGCGGGGCTCATGGGAGAGGGCGCGCACTTGCATAAGGAGGCACCGCTCGGCGGCGAAGAGATCTCCGAGACATACGGACAGCGCTTCATGGAAGCGGTCGAGGACGATCTGAACATGCCACTCGCACTTGCCGTAGCGCATGAGATGCTGCACGACGGCGAACTCTCCCCATCCGTGCGACTGGCCACCATCCTTGATTTCGATCGTGTCCTCGGTCTTAAGCTCGGCGCTGTCGAGCGCGAAGCCGTACCCGAAGAAGTGCAGCGCCTCGCCGAAGAGCGCGAAGCGGCCCGCCAATCAAAAGACTGGGCACGTGCCGACGAGCTCCGCAACGCGATAGCCGAAGCCGGCTATGCAGTCAAAGACACGGACAATGGGCCGCTGATTACGCAAAAATAATCTACCTCCTAAAAACCGATAGTAAGAGCGCGTTCCATAATTCTGTCCCCGATCCTTTTCCAATCAAAATACTTCTTATATTCCGAAGGATCTATAATTGCTATTTTTGAAACGCTACCTGCCGGATCACTCACGAATTCCCCGAGCGGCTTAATTTCGGCAACCACACGAAGCTGGTATGCATAGGATGCGTCACGCGTATCGATGACTTTTTGATAACCTACCGGTTTCCATGCGAGCACTTCCATGTTAGTTTCCTCAAGTATCTCGCGGCGGAATGTTTGATCAAAAGTCTCGCCTGATTCAATTGTTCCTCCGGGCAACCCCCATGTTCCCTTCTTTCCGTTGTAGACAACCACGATCTTCTGCTCCGGAGTGAAGCAGACGCCATACACTTGCCGACATTCCGCGTACGGCAAGATCGAAAAATCATCGCAATCCTCGTATTGCATTCTGTACTCGACCCCACTGTGTCCGGTAAGTATTTCTTCTATCATGCTGCTTTAAGCTCGATCGCAAAGGTGGAGCCTTTGCCTGCACCCGGGGAATGGATGGAAATGTGGCCGCCGTGCGCTTCCACGATCTGCTTGGCCAGATACAGCCCGAGACCCGAGCCGCCGGTGTTCATCTTGCCGCCTTCGCCGCGGCTGAACTTCTGGAACAGGCGGTCCTGTTCGTCCGGCGCGATGCCGACACCCGTATCCGCGACCGCGAAGTGTACCGTTGCCCCGGCAACCTTGGTGACTGAGACGACGATCGAGCCCTGCTGTGTGTATTTGATGGCGTTGTCGACGATATTGAGCACTACCTGGCGCATTTTTTCCATGTCGCCGAGCACCATGTACGGCGGCTGGCCGTCCGTGCGGAACTCAAGCTTAAGGCCTTTCTTTTCGGCGGTGATGGAGAGATCGGTTGCGATATCCTTGGCTGTCTTCTCCATGTCGAACGGAGCCATGGTGTATTTCATGCCGCCCGATTCGATCTTCGAGACATTGAGCAGATCCTCCACGACCTTTGTGAGGTGCGTGCTCGATTCGTAGACCCGATTGATGGCTTCCTTCTGCTTCTCGTCCACGCTGCCGAAGGAGCCGTCGAGCAAGAGCGACGTATAGCCGCGGATCGCCGTGAGCGGGCTTCTGAGCTGATGCGCCGCAAGCGAAAGGAACTCCGTTTTGAGCTTGTCGAGGCTTTGCAGCTTCTCGTTGGCGCGGCGCAGATCTTCCGCCGCAAGTGCCTTATCGACGGCCAGGGAGATCACGTTGACGATGGATGCGACGATATCCTTTTCGTAGTCCGGCAGCGAGCGGTATTCGCGGTTCATGCTCACGAGCAGCATGCCGAGCACGCGATCGCCGAGCGCGAGCGGATACGCAAGCGACGCCTTAAGATGCGCCCGTTCGGCAAGCGTGGCGATGTCTGCATCCGAAAGAACGCCGTTCTTGAGGATGTGGCCGAACGGTTTGTCGGTGATGGACCTGCGCTTCTCGAAAAGATCTCCGTAGAACGGCCGGGCCGAAGCCTGGCCGATGGTGGCGCCGTCGAGCGATATCCCGGTCGAAAGCAGCAGTTCCTTGCAGCGGGCGGAGCGCGACGCGCCGATTTCCTCAAGCGAATCTCCGTCGGCATGATACAGCCAGACGCTCACGCTCTCGTAGTTGAGCGCTTCGCGCACCGACTCTGACACGTTGCGCGCAAGATCCGCAGGCTTGAGCGCCAGAATGCTCGTCTCGTAGAGATGTCCGAGCAGCGACAGCGCCTTGTTCTTGGTCGAAAGCTCCGCATTGCGCTTGTAGAGCATTTCGTTGATGTCCGCCGCCGAAGGCTGCGTCTCGGGCTGTTTTTTTGTCCGTGCAAAAAGCGACATCCTATGATTACTGCTTGAGCGTCGCGGGGATTTCGTCAGACGGGATGTCGGCAGTGAGGTCCGTGACCGCCTCGCGGCAGATCTCGCGGGACAGCTTGCCGAAGAGCTTCTCGTAGCGCTCGACGAGCGCATTGATGACGGTTTTCGGATCGCCGACGACCGATGCCTGACCCAGGTCTTTGCTGACGGAGAGTCCGTCGACCTTCGCAGCCTCGCTCCAGGCGAGCGGGCCGATGATGGCCTCCTGCTCCTTGATTATCCGGAGCGAAATCTGAGTGAAAATACTGAGCGTGGTTTCCATATACTTAGGCTTCTTTGATTGAAGTAAATATCGTGCCAATATTCACCAGAGCAAGTGTCATGAAAAAATAAGAGACCAGATACATATAGTCATTCACACCGCCCACATACCATGTTCCGGCGTTTACTTGATAGAGAAAAGTAAAGTCCGACAGATATTGAATCACTAGTGCACACAGGAGGAATAATATCGGTTTCCGCAGACTTCCGCCTAGACTGTTTTTGCTGAAGAGTAATGCCATGAGGGCGATCGACACATACACTGCTTGTCCGAGCGGATAGCCGAAGTCCAGGACTGTCTTTAGGCTAAAACTGCCGTCGAAAACATAACCTCTAAGAAACACCGTATACGAGAGGCAGAGCATGATGAGTGCCAGTACGACGGAAATCAACTTCCCCTTCCAAGAACGAGCGGATGATTTCATGCCGCTGACCAAGGCGAGGTAATAAGCTCCTATTACGTAAAAAACGACGCTTCCAAAAAAGCCGATATCTCCGAGCGACGGATAT
>CAZHLG010000002.1:0-46805 GCA_964533145.1 uncultured Candidatus Saccharibacteria bacterium
AGACCGGACGGCCGAGCGCGTCGTATGCGGTCGTGGCATACAGCGCAGCCGTGCCCGTCGGAGCGGTGCGGGCAGAGCCGGCCGATGCGTATGGCAGGGATTGCTTCACAGCGCGTCCGAGCTGGTCGTAGACGGTGTCTGTCGCGTCGTAGCTGCCAGCCGTCTCACTTCCTGTGCGAGTCTGGATAGTGCGGCCGAATCCATCAAGATACTGATAACTGTCGACGGTACTGACAGAATCCAAATAATCAGTGCGGCGCACCGAGAACAATCCTACCGCGTCCGTGTAGGCATAGGCCGTCTTAATCACCGGCGCATGCGTGCCGCCGCGATCGGGCTCGAGCTCTGCGAGCACGCGGCCGAGGCCGTCGTAAGTCGTCTTGTGCACAAAGAGGTTCGGGTCAGTGGTATCGGACGGCTTGCCGTGCGCATAGTCGTACACGTAGCTCGTCGTCTGTCCGAGCGGGTTCGTCATGCTTGCCGGGTATAGATGATAGGCGTCGGGAGCATAGGTCACAGTGTTTCCATTTGCGTCTTTGGATGAGGTCACGAATCCGTATGTGTCGTATGCCTTCTCGGTCGAGACATAAATCGTGCCGAATGCGAGTTCGCTCGTCTTGGTCGCATTGCCGAGCGAAACGGAGCCATGCGTGAGACCGTCGTAGTAGGTCTTAGTCTCGCGGACGGTAGCGCCTGACTGGTCGGCAAGAATGTCGGTAGCTGCCGCGCCTCTGACAGCACTGCCACTCGTCGGGATCGCGTACGCGATAGTCTCAACGGACTTGTCCATGCCGGTATCGGCAAAGGAGCCATCCGGGACAGCATTCACCTCTCCCCAATCGACGATCTTCGTCAGGTTTCCGTTTGCCGAATCATACTCGTATTCGCGGGCCATGTCTCGGTGTGTGGCGTTGCCGTCGTAGTCGAGCATGGTCTCGCGTTCGAGCTGGACAAAATGGTGCCCGCCGCCGGCATCGTGATCAGCCCATTTGTTTGCGGTCAGTCGATACAGACTGCCTGAATCGTCGTATTCCTCGATGCGATATACCTTGCCGATCTTCCCGAATGTGTCGGCATATTCGCCTCGCGCAGCGTCGGTCGCGTTGCCCTGGTGATAGTAGGTCTTAGTCACGTTGCCGAGTGCGTCGGTCTTGGCGACGATCTGGAATCCAGCGAAGCGCCTGCCGTCGGCGAGCGAGCCGTAGTTCGCGCCGTGTTCGTACGAGTAGGTTTCGACGTATGGAAGGCCAATGTCCGGCGTGGTCGCGATCGACGAGACTGCATACCTCATTTCCGTGGCCGAATCGCTGCTCCCAGCCTTTTCGCGGAGCGGGATCTGCTTGTACGAGATGTCGGCCGAAATGCCGTTCTGTGCAATATGGCTCAGAAGGTCGCTCTTTTTTCCTGAGCTGACGGCGATGTTCGTGCCGTAATTGTTTCCGACTGTGCGCACGTAGTCAATGATGCCATCGTTGTTGATGTCGTACGGCCGGGTGTTGTCTCCGAGCGTGGACGAGAACTCCGAGCCCGATAAGGCGTACATGATCGTATCGTCAGGAATGTTGTCTCCGACGCTTATATAGACCATAGAATCCACCATGTCCGGCAACCCGTCGGCATTGGCATCAATGACGCGCACCATGCCGTCACGCGTCTCGCCAGCGCCGAAGGCAGTGGTGACGAATCCGAAAGTGCGGCTCTCTCCGCTCGCGCCAAGGCCGCGCTCTGGGAAGATCCAGTCAGGCGAGGAGAAAGCTCCTTCGAGGCCTGTTCCAGTGTTTATGTAAAAAGCGCTCTCGTTCGTTCCTGCCGTCGGCGAGCCGCTCGGGCCGCGCAGGCTGTTTGCCTTGATGGCGTCCGGGAGGCCGTCCCCATTCACGTCCGCGAACTGAGTGTCGATGTCTGGCGCATACGCCGGAATGACGATGCAGTCAGGCACCCATCCGGCGCCGGCATTCCTGAAGTAGAGCGAAAGTCCCGTCGGGCAGGTGACGGTCGGAAGCGAGGCCGCCCTATCCAGGATGTCCGGCAAGCTGTCACCGTTTATATCCACGAGGTCGGCGCCGTTGAAGTACGAGGCGAAGTTCGGCCTGTCGTACGGCGGCGTGGTCGTTGTGACGGGTAGCTGCCAAGAGGGGTCGATACTCCATCCCGAACCGGTGTTTATGAGCACGGCACTCATGCCCGCATAGCCGTAGTAGGCGCTCGAGCCGGTGGCGTAGACGATATCGGTCAGGCCGTCGCCGTTGACGTCGGCGAACTTGGTCGGGTTGCCGTCGAAGCCAAACGAAGATCCCAGATACTGCTTGAAGCGTATGGCATTGCCGCCTCCGATAGCGGGCAGGGCGTACGCCGTACTCTCGGTCCAACCGGTGCCGTCCGCATTGTTCAGAAAGACGGCTGAGCGGCTCCAGTAGCATGAAGTTCCCGTCACTGCGTCCAGGCAGCCGTCGCTTGAGATCACATCCATGTATCCGTCGCCGTTGACGTCGACGAACCGGACGTTTCCGGTCTGGAGGGCGAACGTGTACGGCACGGAACTGGCGACATAAAGGAGCGGGAACGTGTAGGCCGTGTCACGAGTCCATCCGCCGGAGCCGTTGTTAATCCAGACTTGGAGCGGATACGAGTATCCGCCCGCGGAAGGCCCGCCGATCTCCCCGTTCGGACCGTTCGAGACTACGTCTTGCAGGCCGTCTCCGTTGACGTCCACGAGCGTGCCCCATGAGCGCGGCGAGAAAGAAATCGTGCGGCCAGCCAGGATCGAGGCCGTGTCTGTCGTGTCGAGGACAGGCAGGGGCCATCTGGTCGCGCTCGGCCCGCTGACAGACTGGTATGAGTACGTCGTCGGAGGCAGGGTCACGACGCTTCCGGACAGAGGGTCCCGGCCAGAATCCGTAATGCTTGCGATGAGATATCGGGAATGGTTTGCGCCGAGCGCGTATGTAATGTCATTCCGGCGTGTCCAGGCGCCGCTCGTCTTGGTCTCGATGCGGTTGATGCGGTAGTTCGTCGTCACCGGAAAGCCGGGCGTGTATATCGGGAAAGATGCCGGAGCTGACTCACGGATAAAGGCTACCTGATACAGCCCCGCATACGAAATCGTATCAGGGTATACCTGTCCGCTGTCTTTGAAATATGAGTATGAGATTGCGTTGCCGTTCGTATCGGTCATGCTCGAGAGATACCATCGGTAGACATGGGTCGCATCGCTCGGATCGTCCATTCGTGAGGCCGCCGTGGCTCCGAAGGTGTACACGGTGCCGGATTTGTCGGTCATCGTCCACACGCCGCTTGAGAACGAATATGCATGCGCGCTCCCCTCGTCGGTCTTGGCGGCATACTGGCTGCCGGAGAGGTATACGAGCGTGTCGTCGAAGGAGGAAGTGAATTCCGTGGCTGTTCCGGAATACATGGCGCCCAGGCCGTGCCTGTTGTCTCTTTCGATATATGGCACGGCGAGCCGCCAACCGTACCCAACGATGCTGTCTTGGCGCTGGTCGGAGCTGTCATACGTCAGCGAGACATCTGGCTTAACGCCGCCAAGTCCTGAAGGAAACTCAAGCGGATACGAGATGCGCAGGGTCCCGGTATTGCCGGCCACCGCAGCATTCAGATTGTTTTTGATGCTCTCTGTCTTATATGTCAGATGCTGATCCCCCGTATCGAGACCTCCTGAGGAAAGCGGCATCGGAATCGAGCCTCCCTCTTCCTCAGGCTCCACTGCAAGCGGCGGCAGGCGTCCGAAACGGTCGGCGTCGCGAGGATCAGGAAGCGCGCCCTCAGAGGCAGACTCTAATCCTTCTTCGTACGGCGATTTTGCGGGCAAGGCCTCCGAGCGCTTGCTGTCGAAATACGCGTCGCTCTCGGCGCGGCTGCCTTCGGGTAAGCCTTCGGCCAAGACAGACGCGAGCGGCGCTCCGAGCATGGAGAGTATTATGAGAAAAACTGCGGGAATTCTTGCAGCAGAAGATACGGTCATAAAATATGATGTGATTAAGACTTATAAGAAAAATTCGCTTACCGCGGCAGTATCGCACCAATCAGTTCGGGGCCTTTAAAATAGAGCTTTTTAGTATACACTCTTAATTACAACCAGAACAAGCTCGAAATCGATAGCCTGTGAGCAATCTTTTTTCTGCACCCTGAAAAAACCTCGCTCCAACCTGACAAGATTGGCGCATCCGCACAAAAGCCCTCCGGTCTGTCTTCTTCAAAAACACCTGGAAAAATTTTATCAAAAGCACCCGCTCTTCCTTGGCACACAAATACCCAGCGATACGTATCGATCAATGAGCAGCTATATCATACACGGCATTATTGAACGTTAAAATTTTTTATTGTATAATATTTTACATATAAAGTCAGTGTTCAGAAAATGATTGTCCGTATGGGATAATCAGGCGCATATGCATCCCGCCGACGATCTCTCCAAACATTTCCGCATGCAGGAACCGCAAAAGGCGGGACTGGCGCGCCTTGGCCTGCGCACGGTGCGCGACCTGCTGTACTACTTCCCTGTCCGCTACTCGAACGTCTCGGAGATCAAGCTCGTCCGTGACGCTGCTGCCGGCGACACCGTCACGCTCTACGGCCGCATCGGCAAACTCAAGGCGCGCAAAGCGTTCACGACAGGCCGCGCCATGGGCGAGGCGGAGCTCGAAGACAGCTCGGGCACGATCCCTGTCGTATGGTTCAACCAGGCATACATGGCCAAGATGGTCCGCGACGGCGACATGGTCGAGCTGTCGGGCAAGATCGCCGAAGGCAAGAACGGCCTCTTTTTGTCGAACCCGGAGCTCAAAGAGAAGAATGCGCTGCCGATCGACACGCACGGCTCGCTCTTCGGCCAAGGCGCCGAGGCGGCCGAAGTGTACGGTTTCCCGATCTACCGCGAAACGCGCGGCGTGACCAGCCGCTTCATCTACCACAAGATCCAGGAGATCCTCAAGGCCGGCGTCGTGCAAGACATGCACGACTACCTGCCTGCGGACATGCTCAAACGGTACAATCTGCCGAAACTCTCGACCGCGCTCGTCTGGATGCACTCCCCCATGACCGAGAACGACGCACAGGCCGCACGCAAGCGTTTTTCGTTCGAAGAAGTGTTCTTCATCCAGCTCGCCCGCAAGATCGAGCGCGAGAATTATCTCGAGAACAAATCATATCCGGTCAAGGACGATCCGGCCGACATCGCCGATTTCACCGGACGTTTTCCATTCGAACAGACAGACGCGCAGAAACGCGCCATCAGGACGATGCTCGCCGACATGAGCAAGCAGCATCCCATGGCCCGTCTCCTTGAAGGAGACGTGGGGTCGGGCAAGACAGCCGTGGCCGCCACGCTCGCCTATGCCGCCATCAAGACCCGTCCGGACGGCAAGAGTTTCGGCAACCTGCAGGTCGCATACATGGCACCGACGGAGATCCTCGCCACGCAGCATTTCGAGAATTTCATCCAGTACTTCAAGCACACGGGCATCTCGGTAGGGCTCATCACCGGCAGCGGCTGCCGCAAATTCCCGACCAAGGTCGCAAGCTCCCGCGAGCCCTGGACGAACATTTCGCGCGCGCAGCTCCTCAAATGGGTCGCGAACGGCGAAATCCCGATCCTCATCGGCACGCACGCCCTCATACAAAAAAGCGTGCGGTTCAAACACCTCGCGCTCGCCATCATCGACGAGCAGCACCGCTTCGGCACGATGCAGCGCAAAAAGCTCGTCACGAAGGAAGGCTTCGCGCCGCACCTGCTCTCCATGACGGCAACGCCCATCCCCCGCACGCTCGCCCTCACGATATACGGAGACCTCGACCTGTCCGTCCTCGACCAGATGCCGGCGGGACGCAAGCCGATCGTCACGGAGATCGTCCTGCCCGCGAAACGCGACGAAACGTACGCGGCGATCCGCGCCGAGATGCGCGCCGGCCGGCAGCTCTACGTGATCTGTCCGCGCATCGACGAACCTGACCCGGAAAAAGAGCTCGCCGTGCAAGCGCGCTCCGTGACCGCCGAAGCGAAGCACCTGCAGAATGTCTTCCCCGAATATTCCGTCGGTATCCTGCACTCGAAGATGACGCCGAAGAAAAAAGACGAGGTCATGGAGGCATTCGCGAGGCACGACATCGACATCCTGTGCGCCACGAGCGTGGTCGAAGTCGGCGTGAACGTACCCAACGCGACGATCATCGTGATCGAAGGCGCCGAACGCTTCGGTCTGTCGCAGCTGCACCAGCTGCGCGGCCGCGTCATCCGCGGCACGCACCAGGCCTACTGCTATCTCTTCGCCGAAACGAAGTCAGACAAGACCGCCGAACGCCTCAAGGCGCTCAAGACGGCCAAGAACGGCTTCGAGCTCTCCGAACTCGACCTTGCCCTGCGCGGCGCGGGCGAGCTCGGCGGCACCCGCCAGTGGGGCATCACCGACATCGGCATGGAGGCAATCAAGAACATCAGGATGGTCGAAGCGGCCCGCGCCGAAGCGGCTGCCGTCGTGTCGGCAGACCCGTCTCTGGCAGACCATCCGGTAATGAAAACAATCCTCGAAGCAAAGAGCCTTGAGCTCCATTTTGAATAATCGCGCGAACAGAATATGCGTTAGTTAGCGCAACCGAGGATCGCGTTGGCCTTGGCGCGAGTGTACCCATAGATCGTACCCGTCGCGTTCTTAAGGCCGCCCGGAGTCAGGACCTCTGCCTTATATTTCGTCTGAAACTGGCGCGTCGCGGCCATCGTCAGCGGTCCGAAGTATCCCGTGACAGGAAGCTTGGTCCCGAGTTCCTGGTTGTAGAATGCCTGCCACTGCTTCACCTCATCGATGTTGTTACTCTTCGCAGCAGAGACGAAGTTACTCACGAACGCAGGGCATTTCTTTACGGACTGATCGACGGGAGATACGTATGTCGTACCGGGCTGGCCGCCGGACTGCGACGGCTTCGCCGCCGCCTGCTGCTGTGCAGCCTGCAAGGCAAGAATGTAGTTGACCGATGTGCGGCGCGTCGTGGTCGTCGGAGCCGGTGCCGGTGCGTCAACCGGCGTTGCCGTTGCGGTGGACGAGGCGCTGCCCGAGCCGTTGATGTTCACCGCCGTCACGCGAAAGTCGTAAGAAGAATCATTCGTCAGACCGGTCACGACAGCGCTCACCGCTGCGGACGTACCGTCAGCGAAGGTAGTCCAGACGGAATCGGCGGACAGCTTGTATTCGATCAGGTAATCGGTGATGGCAGAGCCGCCGCTCGAAGCAGCAGTCCACGAGAGCGTGACCTGCTCGTCGCCAGCCGTTGCGGCAAGGCCGCTCGGCGTTCCCGGAGTGGTGGACGGCGTTGCCGTTGCGGTGGACGAGGCGCTGCCCGTACCGACGCCGTTCACCGCCGACACGCGGAAGTTGTAGCTTGATCCGTTCGAAAGACCGGTCACCGTCGTCGAGGTTGATGTCGACGTGCCGTCGGAGAACGTGGTCCAAGAAGAATCGGTCGAGAGTTTGTATTCGACGATGTAATCGGTGATGGCATCGCCGCCGTCAGAAACAGGCGCGCCCCAGGAGAGTCCGACCTGTCCATTGCCGGCCGTCGCCGAAAGCCCTGTCGGAGCGGACGGGACTGCAAGCGGCGTATCCGTCGCCGGCGAAGAGGCGGTGCTCGTACCGGCTCCGTTCACTGCATACACGCGGAAATCGTAGGATGAACCGTTGGTAAGCCCGGTCACCGTGGCCGAGGTCGAAGTCGACGTGCCGTCGGAGAACGTAGTCCATGAAGAGTCGGCGTGCAGTTTGTATTCGATCACATAGTCGGTGATGGCAGAGCCGCCGTTAGAGACAGGCGCAGTCCAGGCAAGAGCGACCTGCGAATCGCCGGCAGTCGTACCGAGGCTCGTCGGCGCTCCCGGGGTCGTGCGCGGTGTCGCCGATTCGGTACTCGAGACCGTTCCGGTGCCGACACCGTTCACGGCGGACACGCGGAAATCGTACGCTGTGCCGTTTGAGAGACTTGTCACTGTCGCACCGGTCGCCGTCGAGGTGCCATCGGAGAACGTGCTCCAGGATGTCGCCACTGATGTCTTATATTCAACGACGTAGTCAGTGATGGCATCGCCGCCGTCAGAAAGCGGTCCCAGCCACGTCAGGACCACTTGCGTATTGCCCGGCGTTACGGAAAGGCTGATCGGTTCGTCCGGCGTGGTCGCCGGAGTGCCGGTCGTCGAGCTTGATCCGCTGCTCGTGCCGATGTCGTTCACGGCATATACGATAAACGTATACTCAACGCCGTTCGTAAGACCGGTGATCGTCGCCGAGGTCGCGACCGAAATGCCGTCGGAATATATCGTGAAGTATGTCGCCGGCGCGACCTGATACTGGATGACATAGTCGGTGATCGCGCTGCCGTTGGCTGCGGGAGCCGTCCATGAGAGCGTGATCTGCATGTTGCCGGACACGGCAGCAAGGCTGGTCGGCGCATCCGGCACCCCGGACGTGGTCGCGTTCGCAGTGCTCGACGCGCTCGATGTGCCCGAGGCGTTCACTGCGTACACCCGGAAGTTGTATGCTGTGTTGTTCGAAAGCCCCGTCACGATCGCATTGGTCGAAGTCGATGTGCCGTCGGAGAACGTGGTCCACGTCGAATCCGTCGAAAGCTTGTACTCAATCACGTAGTCGGTGATCGGCGACCCCCCGTCGGACGGTGCCGTCCAAGAAAGCGATGCCTGCGCGTTGCCGCCGGTCGCGGAAAGACTGGTCGGTGCGTTCGGAGCGCCGCCCGGCGTCGAATACGCAACGGCGGACGGGTTACTGCGCCCCACGGAGTTCACCGCGGAAACGCGGAATGCATACAAGGTTCCGTTGGAAAGACCGGTCACTGTTGCGGATGTCGCCGTCGATGTGCCGTCGGAGAACGTGGTCCAGGAAGTGGCAGTACCAGTCTTGTACTCAACGATGTAGTCAGAGAGCGAATCGCCGCCATCGACCTCCGGCTCGAGCCACACAAGCGTAGCCTGCGTGCTTGCGGGGGTGACGGCAAGGCTCGTCGGAGCGTTCGGGTACGTCGTCTCAGTGATTTCCTCGTCGAAGCTCACGCTCCAGTCGTACAGCGCGATGCCGGTACCGTCAGACGACGGCGAAGTCGAGGTGTCCGTGTCGCGAATGTTGCCGCCAACGGCCGTAGAGTCAGTCGGATCGCCGCAGGCCGCGTACGCAGCATCGTCCGGGTGGTACGAGCAGGTCCATGCATACCGAATACGCGGGTCTGTTCCGTCAGGAACGCCGGAGAGCGTGATCGCCACTTTTTTATTGGAATCGGTCAGGTTGACGCTCGTGATGGAAATCGCACTGCCGCCCGTCTGCGTGAACTCAAAGCCCTTGTTCGTGTGCGAAGCGACGTTCGTCGTATCGACAGCAAGCGTGCCGTACGGGATATGGTAGTCGACAAGGACGGTCGTACCTGAGCGCGTCACAGACACCGGCATAAGCGGATCCCACGTAGCGCCGTCGAGCAGCACTTTTTTCATGACCTTGGCGTATAGTTCGCCCATGTACTTCGAAGCGGTATTCGTAAGGTGGAGGTGGTCGGCGCCGTAGCCAAGCTGGTATTTCGGACCGACAAGGATGACCTTGCCCGGATTGTTCTTATGCGCGGTGAACTGCGAGACGCCGATGGTTCCGAGCGAATTGGTGTTCATCTGGGACAGGAACAGCGGAATGCTGTCAGACCGTCCGGTCAAGGCGTTCCAGTCACTCTCGTAATCGCTCTGCAGCTCAGCCATGTCGGCAGCATATGTCGCAGCCGTCGTGCCTGCGATCGCATCCGACTCACCGTGCACGATCGTGACGGCATACGGCTGGTAGTATGCGCCGTCTGCCTCGGTCAGCGTCTTAGCGGTCGATGCCTGCGTCTGACCGGTCGTGTAGTAGCCGCCGGTGCCTCCCTTCTTGATGGACGCGTACGTCTGTCCTCCGCCGGCATGGATGGAGGCGATGATCGGGCGGGCAAGCACGGAGTCGGCAGCACGGAGGCTGTTCGCCATGCCGGACGCGGGAGATTCGCGCGCGACGAATCCTTCGATGAGCGAAATGAGCGGACCGCTCGTGCCGGCGATAGGGCTGTTTGAAAGGCTGAGGTTGTTGTACGGCTGCGTCGTCGAAAGCGCAGGGTCCGAGTTGACGCCTTCGGCGAGACTCTGACCCGTCGAGAGGATATGCAGGTATGTAGCACCGCCGACGCCGACGGTGATCGCGCTCGAATACGAGCTTGTCCCGACGCCGTTCACGGCAGCGACGCGGAAATTGTAGCCGGTGCCGTTCGTCAGGCCGGTCACGGTCGCCGCAGCCGTGGTGCTCGTGCCGTCAGAGAACGTGGTATAGGAAGTCGCCGTGAGCGTTTTGTATTGGATCACATAGTCAGTGAGCGCCGATCCCCCGTTGGCAGGAGCCGCCCACGTGAGCGACACTTGGCCGCTCGAAGCGGTGCCGGAGAGCGCAGTCGGAGCATTCGGAGCGGTCGGCGTGCTCGACGGCGTCCGCGAGATCGTGCTCGACGGCGTACCGGCGCCGGCATAGCTCACGCCGGACACCCGAAAATCATACGCCGAGCCGTTGGCAAGACCCGTGACGGTCATCGTAGTGCCTGTCGCAGCCGTGTGCGGGAACGCGGTCCATGTCGAATCGGCAGAAAGCTTGTACTCAACCAGGTAATCCGTAAGCGAGTAGTCTCCCTCCAAAAGCGGCGCAGACCACGAAAGCGCGACCTGCGCATATCCGACCGTGCCGGACAGGCTTGTCGGCTGGCCAGGAGCGGCGAGCGTCGTAAACGTCGAATCCGATCCGCAGCCGGTGCCGGCAGTGTTCACTGCGCACATGCGATAGTGGTACGTAGTCCCCTGCGCGAGGCCGACAGCGCGAGACGTGAAGCTGCCCGTCGCGAACGAGCCACTCTCGGTCGTGCTCGATCCATAGCTCGTCGTCAGGCCGTACTCGACGTAGCGAGAGGTCGGATCCTCACCGCCAGTGCTTGAGATCGTGCCGGAAAGCGTGACCGCGCCGTACGAATAGCGGGTCGCCGTGCCCGTGCTGACCGTCGGCGCGACCGGACAGGTGCTCGTAGTGAACGAAGTGTCCGAACCGTAGCCGGTACCGGCGGTGTTCGTCGCATACGCACGGTAATGATAGCCGGTGTTGCACGTAAGACCCGTGACATTGATGGCGAACGGCGTCGCAGCGAAGCTGCCGGTCGCGAAGATCGTCTGGCCGTAGCTCACAGACGTGCCATACTCGAAACCGCGAGTGGTCGGCGTCGCGTTGCCTGTCGAACTGATCGTACCGTTAAGCGTGACGGTCGTCGTGGTGATCGAACTTGCGCTCTGCGTCGTGACTGTCGGAGCGACTGCCGGCGGCGTGCCCGACGTCCAGATGCCCGTGTTGGTGCCGCCGACGACCATGTATGCGCCGTCGCTCGACATGGCAGCCTTGCGCCAGGTAGCCGTGCCCGGAGCAGATTCGGTCGACCAGCTCACGCCGGAGTTGGTCGAGGTGCGGACGATGGCCGTCGAGACAGCGAGGAGCTTCGAACCGTCACTCGACATCGCGACCGACTGCCACAAGCCGGCGCCGCCAGTGCCCGCATCGGCTTGGTCGGTCCACGTCGAACCGCTGTTCGAAGATGTGGAAAGCGGGCCGCCGAAGGAAAGCGTCGAGGCAAGTTTTGAGCCATCGCTCGATGACGCGACACTCGTATAGAAGCCGGAGGTAGAGCCGGTAAGCGCGCCCCAGTTCGCACCCGTGTCGGTCGAACGATAGATGTAATCGCCGAACATGCCGACAATGATCTTTGAACAGTCGCTCGAACAGGCGATCGCGTTCGGAGTGGTACTGCCGAGGCCGGACGGATTGCTCCAGGTCGAGCCGCTGTCGGTGGATTTCCAGAAACCGACCTTGCCGCCGCCGTTCGCGATGGCAACCATCGTCGTGCCGTCGTCGGACATATCGACGCCGGTCCACTGACCGGTGCCGATGGTCGCGGCCGTCGCCCACGTAGTGCCTGAGTTTCCCGAATACCACAGCCAGCCATCGAGCTCGCTCACGAGCATTTTGGTACCGTCAGAAGAAATAGCCGCATGCTTCCATCGGCGCACCCCAGCACCCGTCAGCGCATTCCAAGTAGCGCCTGCATCCGGGGAAAGATACATGCTGGCAGACGTGTCGGTGTTGTCGACGGCGAGGATCTTTCCGCAGTCGCTCGAACAAGCGATGCCGTACCAGGTGCGCGTTCCGGACGTCGCACTGCGATCTGTCCATGTCGCAGCCGATACGAAAAAGATGACCGCGAGGGTCGCCGAAAGAGCAGCTACTGCTCCGACAAGCGGTTTCTTGATCCGTGACCACGGCATATCTGAGTACTATAGTACGCGAAGCCCTCAACGATGTCTACTTGACCGCAGTGGATTTCCGCGGCTGAAGCACAATACATGTCCGCCCGCCTGGACTCGAACCAGGGACCCTCGAGGTATAAGCTCGATGCTACTACCAACTGAGCTACGGGCGGCTACGGATACACTATAGCATTTAGGTATCCGCTTCAAGCGGCGATCCGGCCTTGGCGATCTCCGCGACGATGTCTTCCCTTTTCTTGAGCGCAATGCCGTGCGCCTTAATGATCTCTTCGTATTCGGGCTGTTCGAGCGTCTCCGCCTCGATGAGCCGCGCGGCAATGGCGTCGAGTGCCGGTTTATGGTCGGAAAGGACCTTCGTCGCTCGGACGAGACCTTCGTCCATGATGCGCTTCACTTCGGCATTCACCTTCGCATGCATGGCCTCGCTCATCTCGCCGCTTGCCGACGGGCCGCCGAACACAGTGCGTCCGCCGTCGGACTCAAGTGCGACCGGACCGATCTCGTCGCTCATGCCCCAGCGCGTCACCATGGCACGGGCAAGGCCGGTCGCGACCTGCAGGTCGTTGGACGGACCGGTAGTGATGTCTCCGAACACCATCTTCTCCGCTGCCAGACCGCCGAGCGCCATAGCGATGTCGTCGAGGAATTCGGCGCGTGTCTGCAGCTTGCGGTCTTCAAGCGGAATCTTGAGCGTGTAACCCCCTGCCCTGCCGCGAGCGACGACAGACACCTTGTGCACCGGATCGGCATTCGGCAGTACGCTCGCCACGAGCGCGTGTCCGCCCTCATGGTATGCTGTGACTTTTTTCTCTTCGGCGGTGAGCAGATGACTCTTGCGCTCGGGTCCGAGCATGACTTTCTCGATGGAGCGGACGAGGTCGAACTGCGAAACTTTTTTGCGATTCTCGCGCGCAGCGAGAATGGCGCCCTCGTTCATGAGCGAGTACAGGTCCGCGCCGGAAAATCCGCTCGTACGCTCGGCGATGACTTTCAGATTCACATCTTCCGCGAGCGGCTTCTTCTTGGCATGCACGCCGAGGATCTCTTCGCGGTCGTGGCGGTCCGGCAGATCGAGCGTGACGCGGCGGTCAAAACGGCCAGGACGGAGCAGCGCCGGGTCGAGCACGTCGCTGCGGTTCGTGGCAGCCATCACGATGACCTTGTCGTTCGGCTCGAAACCGTCCATCTCGACAAGGATCTGGTTGAGCGTCTGCTCGCGTTCGTCATTGCCGCCGCCGATGCCCGTGCCGCGCACGCGGCCCACGGCATCGATCTCGTCCATGAACACGATCGCGGGCGCGGCCTTCTTGGCGCGCTGGAAGAGATCGCGCACGCGCGAGGCGCCGACGCCGACGAACATCTCGACGAACTCAGAGCCCGACAGATGGAAGAACGGCACGTTCGCCTCCCCCGCCACGGCGCGCGCAAGCATCGTCTTGCCCGTGCCCGGCGCGCCGGTGAGGATCACGCCCTTCGGTATGCGCGCCCCGATGTCGAGGAATTTTTTCGGATTGCGGAGGAAGTCCACGATCTCCTTGAGCTCCTCTTTGGCCTCCTTCGCGCCGGCGACATCCTTGAACGTGATCTTATTGCTCGTGTCGGTCGGATCCGTCATGCGCGCCTTGCTCTGTCCGAACGTGAACGCCTGCATGCCGGAACCTTTGGCCTGGCGCGTCAGGAACCAGAAGAAGACGGCGATCACGATGATCGGAAGCACGATCGGAATGATGTTGAACAGCCAATACGCGAACGAGCTCTCGCTTTTCACGGAAATGTCCGCGGCTGCGATCTTCTCGGCGGAGACGCCGTAGTTCTTGAGCGATTCGGACAGCGAAGCCTCCGTCTCCTTTTCTGCCGTCGCCTTGGTTCCGTCGGCCATCTCGATGGCAAGCGTATCGCCCGAAACCTCGATGCTCTTGACCGTACCGGACGAAACGCCAGCGGCAAGCTCCGAAAACGAGATCTTCTCGGTGTCCGCGTGGCCTGCACCGGATACGAATATATACGCCGCCGTGATGAGCATGAATATAAGGACGGAAAATGCCAGACTGCGCGAGACGCGCGGTTTCGGGGTTTCTTGGTTCTGCTTGGGACGTTCGGAAGGATCGTGCATGGGTGCTTTGTCCATATATATGTATGTGACGCGCCGCGCCGCTTATAAGTGACGAGCTTGGCACGGGTGCGTCCCGACAGTATAGCAAACCTACGCTGCCCGCCGATACAACACGCCGGAAAGAGCAAACAGTCCGGCAAAGAATGCGCTTGTCGCAAAGACACGGATGCTGTTCGGGCCGAGCTCGATCAGTCCGGCAGCGAACGCAACGGGCGGCGCAAGCAGGACACAGGCGCTCGCGACAAATGCCGCGAGCGCCATTCCTCTCGGAGAGAAACGTGCAAGCAGCGTGCCGCCGATGCCGATGACGGTCGGAATGAAATACAGCACGTTGGCCGGATTGTCCTCGCCGCCGATCCACCCGCCGACGACCGTCCCCCATGCGAGCATGAGGCACGAGAGCACGGCGATACTGGTGGCGACGCGATACGCGCGGCTTTTCCCTTTCGAGGCAACAAACTCATACACGAGCCCGATCGCGAAAAGGATCATGCCGACACGCAGAAAACCGCCGGCCGGCCAGTTGAAGCCGGGCACGAATAATTGCGCGACGACCGCGGCGAGCACTATGCAGGCCACTACGAGAGCGATGCGGATGATGTTTTTCTGTTGCATACGAAAAATGTCTGGGAGATGATCAGCGCACATCGCCGCGGTATTCCAGAATGTCTCCCGGCTGACACTCAAGCGCGGCGCAGATCGCCTCGAGCGTCGAGAGCCGCACCGCTTTTGCTTTGCCGTTCTTCAGGATGGAGAGATTGGCCATGGTGATGCCGACCCGCTCCGAAAGTTCGGTCACGCTCATTTTGCGCTTGGCGAGCATCACATCTATGTTGACGATGATGGCCATACGATCAGACAGTAAGTTCGTTCTCCGACTTGATCTCGATGGCCGTACGCACGAGCTTCTGCAAGACAGCAGCAAAAACGGCGATCACGGCCGACGCCGCCACGATCATGAGCCCGAGCAAGATGACTCCCGGCGCATCGTCGATCTCGGCCGCACGGTGGATGTACGGCATCCCGGCGGCAAAGAGCGCCGCGATGGCAATGGCGCAGCCCTTGATGTTGCGGAGCGCCCGGACCGACAATTCCGAGAAAGCCGTACCCTTGTCTATATATATGAGCAGCTTGAACGCCTCTCCGAGAGCGATGAGAAACGGCACGACTCCGAGCGCAATGAGCAGCACGACCGGATAATACGGACCGGCAGCAGCAGGCCGGATGCTTGCGAGCATATATATGACAATGCCGAGCGAGCCAAGACCGATAAAAGCCACGGTGCTTTTGAGGAACAATGTTGATCCTGATTTCATAATTTCAGCCTAGCACATGATTTATCGTAAATCAATAAATTTGTATTGTTTTATGTAAAAAATACAGAAGAACCTGCAAAGGCTGCTTGAAAAGGATACAGAAAAATACCTTGATAAATAAGGTTAAAAAGTGTGGTGGAGATGGAGGGTAGCGAACCCTCGTGCAATGGGCGGCCCGATGCGGATCTACGTGCGTAGTCTGTTTCGGTTTTTTGAGAGCGTGCGCTTTGAAAGCGACAAAACGCGCATGCTCCGAGCCTCGAAGTTTCGGGTCGAGCCTGAGGCGAGACTCTTCCCTATCCTGAAACTATTATGCCCCTCGCCGCGTATCAGGAATCGGCGGGAGAGACATCGCGATGGCCTGTTTTGTTAGGCGAGCGCGAAGGCGAAATCTTTTGCCGTGAAGTACGGCGATTCCGTCTTTCCAGTTGCGTTTGCAATTGGGAGGTTGGAACGGCGATTAACGAGATGCGTTCCCTGCTCGGCGCGCGCGAACCGTGCGTGCCCAGTGTCTATTCATTTCATCCCCAGTATTCTGCTGTCAAAGCGGCGGGCGCGCAGGCATTCGCTGCGCGCCTCCTAGCGTTTTGCCAGGCGGCGGAGATCGCGGTCGGTCTCGCGCTTCTTAATCGTCTCGCGCTTGTCGAATTTCTTCTTGCCGCGGGCGACGGCGAACCGGACCTTGATCTTGCCGCCTTTATTATACAACGCAATGGGCACTATAGTCAATCCTTTGGTCGAATCGGCGTCCATGAGCTCGCGGATCTCCTTTTTTGTGACGAGAAGCCGGCGGGTGCGCAGCGGATCGTGGTCGGGCGGGATATTGCCCGGCTGGTACGGATCGATGCGCAGGCCGGTGATGAAGACCTCCCCGCCCCGGGCAATGACGTACGAACCCGTAAGGGATCCGTGGCCGGCGCGGACGGATTTGACCTCGTGTCCGAGGAGTTCGATGCCGGCCTCGTACTCCTCGCGGAGTTCATAGTCGAATCGGGCTTTGGGATTGTCCAGATAATTGCTCATGGCGCTTGAATGAGTATAGGGTATTTCTCCGGATTACGGAACAGGAGCCGTATGTCATACCGCCAGCCGCGAAACGTTATGAATGCATGAGAATACCGAAACGTATTCATATGGTCGCACTCTAATCCGCGAAGCTCGCGCTTCGCCAAACACTATGACAAAAACACTTGCACGCGCAGCGGGAGCCATCCTGCTCCTGGCCGGGATCGCCGGTTTCATTCCCAACGGGTTCATGAGCGACAGCGGGTACTTCTACGCAAACGCGGGTATCGGCATATTCAGCATTGCGGCCGGCCTGATCCTGCTCGCCGTATCATCCGATGAGCACGGGGCAGCGCTCTGGCTCAAAATCCTAGGCGCCGCCTATTTCCTGGCTGCACTGGTCGGATTCGGTGTCATGACCGGAGCCGGCACCGCCACTGTTCTCGGGTTCATGGGCATGAACATAGCTGCGGCCTGGCTATATCTCGCATTTGGCACGGTCATGTTCCTGTCCGGATTCGCCGAAGACCGGGACCTGCCGCCATTTGACGCGCGGCCCAAAATGCGATAGTATAAGCCTCGTACAGCTCCGCCCCGGCGGGGCCGAAAGCCATTGAAAGCACGAGTACGAACCAACCTATATATCCGCGCAAGCGAGCTTCGCGTCCTTGACGAAGAGGGCAAAAACCTCGGCGTCATGCCGCTCAAAGAAGCTCTCTCCCTTGCCCAGTCCCAGAACCTCGACCTTATCGAGATTGGTCCCAACGCCGTACCCCCGATCGCAAAGATCATGGAGTTCGGCAAGTACCAGTATCTTGAGAGCAAAAAGGAAAAAAAGATGAAGCAGGGCGCCAAGCGCACCGAGACGAAGTCCATTCAGATCAAAGTCGCCACCGGCGAGCATGACCTGGAACTCAAGGCCAAACAGGCCTCGAAATGGCTCGCCGAGGGGCATCGGATCAAGGTCGAACTCTATCTTTCCGGGCGAACGAAGTACCAGGCAGAGCAGTTCCTCAAGGAGCGCCTCGACCGTGTCCTTCACTTTATCACCGAACCGTTCAAGATCGCCGAAGAGCCGAAGCGCGGCCCGAAAGGACTCGCGCTCGTGATCGAAAAGGCGAAGTAAGCAAGATGAAAACGAAGAAATCAGTCACGAAGCGCCTCAAGATCACCAAGAATGGCAAGATGAAGGCCCGCACCCCGGGATTCAACCACTTCAACGCCAAGCAGTCTCGCAAGAAGCAGCTTGCCGGCAAGGTCTCCCAGGACTTCTCCATGAGCAACAAGGACAAGAGCCGCGTCCTCCCCTACAACTAACGGCTCACCGAAACCACTATGTCACGCGTAAAACGAGGTACAATCAAGAATAAGCGCCGCCGCAACATCCTCAAGGCGGCCAAGGGCTACCGCTTCGGCCGCAGCACCAAGAAGCCGATGGCAAAGGATGCGCTCCGCCACGCCGGCAAGCACGCCTTCGCGCACCGCAAGCAGAAGAAGCGCACGAACCGCGGCCTCTGGCAGACCAAGATCTCCGCTGTCGCCAAGGCAAACGGCACGTCCTTCTCGAAGCTCATGGGTTCGGCAAAGGAAAAAGGCATCGTTCTCGACCGCAAGGTCCTCGCCTACCTCGCCGAGCACAAGCCTGAGACGATGGATCGTCTCATGAAGACGCTCGCGTAAAATACCCGCAAACGAAACGCCGCCCGTCAGGGCGGCGTTTCTTATTGGCCGAAAGATCTCCGGCGCAGCGTCTCTGATATATTCGCGACAAGCAGGTCGGGGTCGTCTGAGATACGTACGCGGCCGCGCAGCTCCGGACGGGCCGCATGCAGGCGTTCTGAGAGCGGCACGGCGGGCTCCCGCGTAAGAATGCCGAGCACGCAATCCGCTTGTTCCGCCTGGGAAAGGATGTGATCGAGCGCAGCATGCTCCGAGCCGAGAATGACGGCCGCGGCGGCCGAGCGCATGGCCATGGCGTCCGCGCCCGTTCCGCCGCGGCCCGTGTAGACAGTCGACGCAGGAAGATGCGGCAAGCGAAAGCCCTCCGCATGCTCGCGAGCCGTCGCAGCCGGAGAGAGCACGAGCGCGCAAGCGCGGTCCGAGCCCGCAAGCACCGAAACGGCTTCAGCGACGAGCGGCGAGCCCTGCCGCGCGACAATCTGCATGCCGGACCGAGCGATGGCATTGGCGAGGACACGAACGTCTTTATACAGCGAAGCGTCCGCAAAATGCGCGCCGCCCGGATACGCGTCGTAGAGAGCTATGAGAACCGGCTGGCGCTGTGTCATATGTGTCAACAGTATATCATTCGCACTCAAGAATAATGCTCTTCCCTCCCTCGGGCGCCTCGGCGGGAATGCCGAGTTCGTTCTTGATGCGCTGCGCGAGATAGGTCGTGGATTTGGGTTCGCCGAGCACCGTGTACACTTTTTTCAGGGTGTCTTGAGCGCTGGAAACAAAACTGACGAGCGCATCCGAATCTTTGTGTCCCGAGTAGCCACTGATCTTCTTGACCGCGGCGCGCACCGGCACGGACTGCCGGTTGATGGTCACGACTTTTGCGCCTTCGTCGAGCTTGCGTCCGAGCGTGCCAGCCGCCTGATAGCCGATGAGCAGCAGCGTGTTGTTCGGGTCGGAAAGATAGTTCTGTTCGTGATGGATGACGCGCCCGCCGCTCGACATGCCCGAACCGGCAATGATGACTTTCGGATCGGGCTTGCGGAGGATAGCCTTCGAATCCTCGGCTTCGGGAGTCTGCACCAGACCCGGAAAGACGAACGGATCGTCCCCGCTGGCGATGCCGTCGCGGATCTCTTTGTTGAAATATCCGGCGAACCGCCGGTAGATGTCCGTGACCTTGATGGCAAGCGGCGAATCGAGGTAGACCGGCATGCGCGGCAGCTGTTTGCCTTCCACCATCTCGTCTATTTCATACAAAAGCTCCTGCGTGCGCTCGAGCGAGAACGCCGGGATGATGAGCGTGCCGGCCTTTGTGTAATTCTCAAGAAGCACGGCCTTGAGCAAGTCGCGGCGTTCGTCGCGGTTTTCGTGATTGCGGTCGCCGTACACGCTTTCGACGAGCAAGTACTGCGCACCGGCAAGCGGCGTGGTGTCGGGCAAGATCGGCGACGGAGAGTTTCCGAGATCGCCGGAAAACACGAGCTTGGTCGTACCGAGCATGAATTCGACATATGCCGATCCGAGGATATGCCCGGCATCGCGCAGCGTGACGGAGACGCCCGGCACAAGCTCGCGGGGTGTCCCGTATTCGAGCTCTTCCCAGCCGCGCGAGGCGCGGTCGATCATCTCAGGCGCGTAGATGCTATTGAGGCCGTGCTCCTCCGTCTTGCCGAGAATGGCGCCGGTGTCCTCGAGCATCGGTCTGGCAAGAGCACATGTCGGCGGCGTGGCGATGATCTTCCCCGCAAAACCGTCATGGATGAGTTTCGGGATGCGGCCGATGTGGTCGATGTGCGAATGCGTGACAAAAAGATAGTCGATGGTCTTCGGGTCGAACGCGAACGGCTCCCAGTTCATGTCGTCGGCGAGCTTCTCGCCCTGCACGAGGCCGCAATCGACAAGGATGCGCAGGAGCGGCGCGCCATCCGCGCCGAGCGGACCCTCGAGCAAGAAATTGGAACCGGTCACCGTCTCGGCGCCGGACGCGAACGTGAGCTTGTAGCGGGCTGTCATATGCAACGATTATACACGAGACGGAGCGGCAGCATTCAGAATCGGCATCGCACCATACGCCGCGAGGCACAGGCCGGCGATGTCGAAGCACACGTCGGACAGCGAATCGACGGCAGAGAACGGCGGGAAACCGTACCTCATGTACAGATACAGTTCGAAGGCCTCCCAGAGCACGCCGATGAGCAGTCCTCCAAGCACGCAATCAAACGCGAAACGGCCAAGCTGCATCCGTTCGCGCAGGGGCAGCACTATGACAGCAGAAATATAAAAAACCGCCATGCCGCCAAGGAAATGCATCGGCATATCGAACCACCACACGAGCGAATACCAATGCAGGAACGTCGCAGCGACATGCAGGACGAATACTGCGAGCATTATGAGGCCCAAACGGCGCATGAGACGGTCGCGAATCATGCGTACAGTGTACCATCCGCGCAAAAGAAAATCCCTCCCGCGCGGGGAGAGATGTTCTTTAGGACTATCTGCTGTATGGTACCCTAGCCAAAGGCCAGGTGGGTATCTTGCGCGAGAGGCCACGGCCTCATGCGACGGAGATTCCCTGAAACAGCGTGTTCTAGGTACCAGATGCAAATAATCCTAATCACATAGTACGCCTCTCAAAGCGATGTGCAAGTTTTTTTTCCAAAAAACCACGCGGCCGCCGAGGGAGCAAGGCTCGCGCGCATCCGACACTGGAGCATGCGCGAGCATACAATGATACGGATACGGAATGTTCTTGTGACAATCCGCAAAAAATCCCCGCACTGCGGGGATTTTTTGAAAAACAGACTTCAACGGCTGTTATTTTTTGTGCTCAGCGTACACAAAATCCGTATCGATCTTCTGGTAGCTGAAGATTTCGCCGTCCTTGAAGAAACGTGCGATCTCGGCCTGGCCCGCTTCGACGGAATCGGACGCATGCACGATGTTCGACTGGGTCGAAAGCGAGAAATCGCCGCGGATCGTGCCGGCAGTTCCCTCCCACGCCTTGGTCGGGCCGACGAGCAAACGGATGGAACTGATCGCATTGATGCCTTCGAGCGCCATGACGACGACCGGAGTGGCCTTCATGAAGTCGCGGATGCCCGGGAAGAACGGCTTGTCCTTGATATGCGCATAGTGCTCCTCGATGAGCGCGTCCTCGAGCGACATCATCTTGACCCCGAGGATCTTGAGGCCCTTCTGCTCGAAGCGGCGGACGACCTCGCCGACGAGATTGCGCTGGACGGCGTCCGGCTTGATGATAATGAGAGACTGTTCGTGCATAGTATATGTATACGAAATTACCTGCTAGTGCGCTGATACTAACAAAAAAGCGAGGCATTTACAAACCTGCCAGTTTCTCAGACAGCTTATGCGCATTGCCATGACTCACGAGTCCCCGGTACGATTGCACGGTCTCGGTTTTTCCATTCGCCGCAACGATGCGCTTGAGCATGCGACGCTTGGTCGCGGTACGCATGACTCTATATTTCGGAAAATGCACCCAACCGAGAAAGTCCACTCCGGAACTGAGCCGCCGGATGAAGACTTTGTCCGGATGCAGTGAAAGCCGCAGGAGCTAAGTAAGAAAATCGGAGATATCCGGCAGCATGGCTTCAAGGCAGGCGCGATCTTCATTCAGAATGACGAAATCGTCAGCATACCGAATATACCGCCGCGCATTCAACTTGCGCTTAATGAATTGGTCGAAGCGGTTCATGTAGACATTCACGAGCAATTGGCTCGTCAGATTCCCGAGCGGCAGACCGACGCCAGGCTTCCCGGCAGTATGAAAGCTGTCTATCACCTGCCCGAACAGCCAAAGAACATCGGGTTCTTGTATGTGTGTCGCCAAAATAGCTTTAAGGACGGCATGATCGATGCTCGCGAAGAATTTCCGGATATCGCATTTCAAGACCCAGCATGTCCGTGTATCGTTCTTCGACACTTCCTTTGAAAAACGCTCGAAACGACGCAGAGCCTTGTGCGTCCCTTTTCCGATGCGGCAGGAATAGGAGTCGTATATGAACAGTCTGTCGAAGCGCGAGTACAAAATGCGATAGACGGCATGGTGAACCAGACGATCGCGCACTGTCGCCTTATGGATATCGCGTGGCTTAGGGTCGTTGATGCGGAATGCGGCATACCCTTGATGCACATATGTTTTAGTTTTAAGTTCTTTCCGCAAAGCCGCGATGTTGTCCGACAGGCGCAGAGAAAATTCGCCGACGTCTTTCCGCTTCTTCTTTCCCACAATGAACTCCCGCCAGCTTTGAAGCAGGTTTTCAAAAGATGCTATACTTGCGAGATCATGGCAAAACCGCTTACTCCTCTCTCTCTCTCGAAAACGCAAGCGTAGTCTTGAGAACAAAAGAGGTGTTCGCACTGTGGTCGAGTAATATCGTTCCTCATATGCCGCGGACAAGCCGGTACACGACCGGCGCAAGGATAGAGACGCATCTGCTCGACTTGCTTGAGATCATATACAAAGCATATTACGCATCGCTCGAAAACAAAAACGTTCTCATTGTCGCAGCCATATCCAAAGCCGACCTGGTGAAATATTTCCTGCAGATCGCCTGGGAGAACAAGCTCATGAAGGACAAGCCCTACGGTGAGATATCGGAGAAAATACAAGAGGTCGGCAGAATACTCGGGGGATGGAAAAACAATGTCGCCGCCAAGCTTTCCCGCGCAAAGCAAAGCCCCGCCGGATAGGCGAGGCTTCCATATGCGGTTTCGAAGGAAAGAAGGATATTGCCCTCGTTCCAGTCATTGCCGTTGTCGAAATCGTTGGCATTGAAGTTCCACTCGTCGTCGTTCCAGTACACGTTCACGGCGACTCGTTCCGTGCGGCGGGCCATCTGTGCCACTGGATGATGATGGTGCATCAATTCCTGCATACGCATGCCGCATCTTGAATGCGCCAGCGCGCCGCACCTACTGCATATGTTTGAAGAGAATGGCGGAGCACTGCTCTTGTCCAAGAACATTCCGGGACAATTCTGAACGCTTCGCATCCTTGACGCTCGCCTCCAAGACTTTCGGCCGGTAGATCTTGTAACGTCAAGATTCAGTATATGCAAAAAGGACCCAAGATTCAAAGAATCTCAGGTCCTATGATTTTAGCCCGATTGCTCAGCTACTTTGCAGCAGTAGCGAAGGAAAGAAGGATATAGCCCCCGCGCCAGTCACCGCCGTCGTCGAAAGCGTCGGCACCGAAGCGCCACCCGCCGTCGTCCCAGAACACGCGCACGGCGACTCGTACGCTACCAGGCAGTTCAACATGACACAAGTACCATTTCTCCTTGCGTATCTCATACCCAAGAACTTGTTTGCCAAGCTCGGGATTGAAGATGAGCATAAACCAAAGAAGGAAAAAGGTATCGATATCCATAAAGCCCGGATTGCCCGCCTCGCTTTGGATAGTGCTGTCATTCATGTTGCGTGGCAATCTGAACTCAGACACCGCTCCGAGGTCGGTGCGAATGGCGACGGTATGCTTCAAGTACGGAGCAACGCACCATGCCTTGAACTGGTCGCCGAAATACAACCGGCGGTCGCCTTTTTCGGCACGATGACGGAATATCTGCTCGACCACGAAACCGTTGATCAGGTTATAGGAGAGCCGGCATCCGTTGTTTATCCATTTGATGAACTCTTCCTGGGTTATCCCCTTTCCGAGCTGATCGATGGCATTCTGGATCTGCGCGCCGTCTATCGTTTCGATGGCGCTGTCTGTGGTGGTGTTCAAGCCACCGATGAGGTTACGGAACTGACCGCCTGATGCAGCTTTTCCCATAAACGCGTGCGTTCAGTACTCCTTTCGGAACCCTGTCCCCGGCTTTGTTATGAATGAATGTATCGGTTACATTATATCACCTTTCGATATATAAGTCAAGCTACTGCGCGGCGCGGTAACGGGCCATGATCTCCTCTTCCACGTCGGCGCGGTCGCGGCCGAATTTGAGGTACGAAAGTTCTTTGATCTTCTCCACCACGTCCGCATTGCCGCGCGGCGGGAACGGCGTATGGCTGTTGAACGGCTTCACAGGCATGCCGCCGGCGAGCATCTTCACGTAACAGTTGAGGTTCTCGAGCTTGAGGATATCCTGCGCGGAGAAGGACGGTTCGAGCTGCTTGGCGAAGACTTCTGCGTTCTCCGGCGAGACGCGATGGATTGCCATCGAGCCGACGTTGCCGAAGACGGCGTTGCGGATTCCCTCTTCGAGCTGCTCCACGTACTGATGCGCGACCGTGAGCGAGAGGCGGTATTTGCGGGCCTCGGACAGGATCGAAGCGATCGACGGCGTGGTGACGTTCTGGAATTCGTCGATGTACAGATAAAAGTCGTTGAGCGGCTGCCCGAACATATCCACACGGCTGAGCGCGGCCATCTGGATCTTGCCGACCAGAATGAGGCCGATCAGGTTGGCATTGATGTCCCCGAGCCTGCCCTTGGCGAGATTGACGAGCAGGATCTTCTTCTCGTCCATGATCTTGCGGAAATTGAATACGGATTCCTGCTGAGCGATGACCGGACGCATGATGTCGTTCGAGACGAAGACGTCGAACTTGTTGGTCACGTACGGCACGAAGTTGGCGAGCGACTGCTCGCCCGTGGTCTTCTCGGCGTTCTCCCAGAACTGCTTGATGATCGGATTCTTGCAGCGCGAGAGTTTGAGGTCGCGGAACGATTTGTCGGCGAGCACGCGGCCGATCTCGAGCAGCGTCGAGCCCGAGGCCGGGTCTTCCATGACGAGCAGGGCCGAGTTGCGGAAATACTGCTCGAAAGCCGGGCCGCCGGCCGTCTTCATGTCGAAGAGCTTGTTGAAGATGGCGAGCAGTTCGTTGACCACGAACGTCTTCTGTTCCGGGAAGCGCTCGTCATATTCGAGCATGTTCAGGCCCATCGGGCGCGCAGTGTACGCGGGATCGAAATAAATCACATCGTCGAGACGCTCACGCGGGATATTGGCCAGGATATCCTGGATGTCGGTGCCGTGCGGATCGATGAAGCAGCAGCCGTCGCCGTTCTTGATGTCCTGGATGATCATGTTCTTCAGGAACACGGTCTTACCGGTGCCGGTCTGGCCGATGACGTAGAAATGGCGCATGCGGTCCTCGCGCGACATGCGGACCTCCTTGCGCTCGCCGCGGTACTCGTTGTAGCCGAGCAGGATGCCATCCTGCTTCGATACGAGCTCCTGCGGCAGCGGCGCGACGGCGGCCTGGGCCTGCTTGAGCTGGGAGATTTTTGAAATGCCCGACGGAAAATGAAACACGGTCGAAAGCTCCTTGAGATTGAGCGGCAGGGCTTGGCTTTCGGAGAAAAGCCGGTACGAGAACTCGCGCAGGAACTCATGCAGCGCCGCGCCTTCGGCGCGGCGCCACGCGAACCCGTTCCGCCCGGCTTCCGTGAACTGATTGAACGATGATTCGATCTCGCCGAGTATGGCCTTCGAGCGCTCTCGCGTCGCGCCGGAAGCCACGATGCGGATATTCGCGGCGACAAGCGTGCTCGTGAGCTTTTCGGAGATATGCGCGACGGCCTTTTCGTTCGGCTTGCCATCGTTCAAAGCCTTTTGCGGCGTCCCGGTAAACAGCTCGGCTCCCGCCTTGAGAAACTCGAGTCCGATCTGCCGGCCCGTGCTCTGCGCCGTTTTGACCGAATAGCCGGCCTTCACGTTGTCGAGCACGCGCTTGATGCGGTGCGTCAGCGCGTCGTCTTCCGGACGGAGCACGAACTGCACGGCCGCACCCTCCCCTGTGGCTTTGAGCTTGGAGAACGTGCTGAGGATCACGTTCATCGGATCGTGATCGAACGATTCATAGGTCTTGATCGGAAACACTTCGGCGTCAGTGAACACTGCGGACGACGCCGCCGCGTCGTCCGCGCCTTCGGCGAAGATATTGTAGTCGTCGGTCACTTCGGCGAGCTTGGCATCCGGCTGCACGGCAAGGAGCTGCTTTTCGAACAAGTCGGTCTTGCCGTCAGGAACGGCCGCATACACCACAAACTGCTCGCCCTGGTTCGCAAGCGCGA
This sequence comes from uncultured Candidatus Saccharibacteria bacterium, assembly GCA_964533145.1. Taxonomy (GTDB): domain Bacteria; phylum Patescibacteriota; class Minisyncoccia; order Phycocordibacterales; family UBA9973; genus CAITQP01. The sequence continues at coordinate 26,529 of CAZHLG010000002.1, forward strand.
TCTCAAGCGTGAAATGACTCTTGTCGTAATTTTCGCGCCCGTATCCGACGGAATGCATGCCGGCATAGAACTGCTCCATCATCGAAAGCAGTTCTTTGAGGCTTTTTTCTTTGCCGGGCTCTGTCTCGGGAAGCGCGACCTCGAACAGCCGCATCTTGAGCGCCTTATAGAGCGGACTCGACTCCTTGAGGCCAGGCAGACTTCCTGCCGTCTGGAGATACTGCACGAGGAAGCGATGAAAATCGTCGTCCACATGCGGATTGTGCATGCTCTCGGCAAGATTCATGGCGTTCTTGATGCCGCGCTCGAGCAGCACGCCGAGCAGCTCTTCCATGACGGTATCGTGCGGCTCAGGCGAAAGGCGCAGCACGAAGCCCTCCTGTTCGGCGGTCTCCATGCGCTGCGCCGGATGCAGCGCCGACTCGGTCGGCATCTCCCGATATGCGCGGATGGTCTCATGGGCAAGCTGCTCCCGGACAGCTTCGGTCGCGCCGCCGCCGAGCTCGCGCTCTTTGTGCGCAAGCTGCTCGCGCAGATACGCGACCTCCTCCTCCGCGGAAGAGAACTGCGGCATCGGTTTTGCTTCGAACGATTCCATACGCATCCAGTATACCCTACTAATGCCCGTCTTTCATGTGATGTACCTGGTAATGCACGAGTTCCTGCAAAGCGACGTACGCAAACCGCAAAAATACGGCCGCCCACGCGATCGACATCCAGGAAAGCACTGCGTGGACGACAGCCGAACCGACCACGCCGCCAGGAACGCTCACAGCAAGCAATCCGTCAAACGGCCGAAGCATGCACACGGCGGCAAGTGACAGCCAGTACGTGAAGCAAGATCCGCACAGCAGAACTTTATTGTATCCGCCAAGCGCCGCGCGGATGCCGCGCTCGGCTCGAGGATGGTCGGCAAGCCAGTTGCGCCAGAGCACTGCAGCGCCGGCCACGGCCATAGCCGTAAAAAAGAGCACGGTGAGCAGCTGAGAACCCGAGTATATGGTCATACGATTGAAAGCCCTGCGTTCGCAGGGCTTTTGATTAATTGATCAGCTTACGGCACCTCGACGCCGAAAAGCTCCTGCGCCTCTTTGGTTATGGTGTATTCGAACGGAAGCCTGCGATTCAGGATCAGTTCGGATTCCGCGCACAAGTGCGTAAAGAGCGATTGCGTCGCTTCAGGATGCAGCGCCCGCGGCAGCGGCGCGTTGACCGACCCGGAGACCGCGAGCAGATTGACGAGGCTGCAATTGCAATCGCAATTGTGATTAAGCACTCTCCCCGTCCGCGTGAATACCGCCGACTGCACGTGCAGCATGAGCGAGTACACTTTGCCAAGCGCATGCAGATGCGTATCGACGACGGCGTAGTGATGCGGCAATGCCGCCGCCTCCTTGAGGATGGACCGGCTCTCTTCGGGCGCTTCGCGCGACCCGAGATACGCGAGAGAATCCCACAGCACGCTCGAAACGCGGTCACCGAACTCGTTCGCGAGGTCCGAGATTGCCGCGAGGAACGCATGCTTCATGCCGGCATGCGGATCTCCGGCAAGCGGCATGAACGGCGCCGCATCGAACGGCTGCATGAATCCTTTTGCCAGAGCGGACACGAACGCCCTTGCATTGCCCTGCGCGACCGCGGAATACGGCGTGCCGGCATACGTACGTTCGGTCCACGCCAGGTGCGCGTATGCGCGGTCGATGATATCCTCATGATCGAACCCTGCGGCAATAAGGTCCTGCCAGGCTTTCGGAAGCACGAGATTCTGTTTGACTGCCGCGATGTCAAGCGGCTGGAGCGGCATGCTGATGCCGGCGATTTGGCATGTTTTGCACATATGGTATTTTTTTGTACTGGTTCACAATATGCAACTTAGTTGCATTTATACGACTCTAGCATGCCGCCATAATAAATGCAACTTATTTGCATTTATTGCCGTTTACGTCCGGCGGCCGGAATGGTAGCATGCTCAGTATATGCAGAAACACCCCACTGAAGCGGTCCTCGCGCGCGCCGGGCTTCGGGCGACCGAAACGCGCTCTTCCCTGCTCGAGCTGCTGTCCCGGTCGAAACGCCCCCTCTCGGTCAAACTGCTGACAGAGAAACTCGCCGCATGCGGCACCGACCGCGTGACCATCTACCGCACGCTCGAGACATTCATGGAAAAAGGCGTCGTGCGGCGAGTCGACCGCGGCACGCGCGAAGCCGAGTATGAGCTGGTGGACGAGCACGACCACCATCACCTCATCTGCCTCTCCTGCAAGAAAGTGAGCGATTTCACCGGCTGCGACGCCGACAATCTCATCAAAAAGGCCCTCAAACAGACTAGTGATTTCAGCTCTGTATCGCACCACTCATTCGACCTCTACGGCACATGCCGCGCATGCGCCATCAAACAATGACGCTGCCTGCGCCGATCCGAACACTTGTCCTGACAGCCATGCTCGCCCTCGGAGCGTCATGCCCATTCGGAGTAACAGCACATGCCAATGCAGCAGAAGTGCTCCAAGATTCCGTCACGACGGTGCGGGCCCGAGTCATCGAAGCGACGGACACGGATGCACTGCCGCTGCCCGGCACAGACGTCGCGACCTCGCGGCAGACCCTCGTCGCAGAAATACTCAAAGGCCCCCGCACAGGAGAACGTATCACTCTCGAAAATGACTATGTCCATCTCGAAGCCGGCGACGCCTTCTTTCTGAGCATCACCGACAGGACGGATGGCGGGCCGACGATCTACCGCATGGAAGAGCCGGACCGCCTGCCCCTGCTTGCCGGACTCGGCGCGCTGTTTATTCTGCTCGTTTTGGCCGTCGGCGGCATCCAAGGTTTGCGCGGTCTTGCCAGCCTTGCCGGCAGCATGCTGCTCATCCTCTTTGTCCTGCTGCCGGGCATACTCGGCGGACACTCTCCCGTGCTCGTCTCGATCGGCGTTTCGGCGCTCATCGTCATTCTCGGTTCGTATGTCACCCACGGATTCAACCGGACGACATCGGCCGCCGTGCTCGGCATGCTCGCGACCGTCCTTGCCACCGGCGCGCTTGCCTGGGCGGCCGTCCGGCTCGGACGTTTCGGCGGATACGGATCAGAGGAAGCAGTCTACCTGCAGCTCAACATGCGCGGCGGCATCGACCTGGTCGGCGTGCTGTTCGGCGGCATCATGATCGGCCTGCTCGGCGCGCTGTATGACGTTGCCATCGGCCAGGCGGTCGCCGTGGACGAGCTGGCCCGCATCGCGCCGCACGTGCATCGCCGCGCCATATGGAAGCGCGCCATGCGCATCGGCCGCGAGCACATCGGCGCGCTCACCGACACTCTCGCCATCGCATACGTCGGCGCATCGCTGCCGCTGTTCCTTCTTTTTGCCATGCCGCCGGTCAATGTCCCGATGACCATGAACCGGGAGATTTTCGCAGCGGAGATCGTGCGCATCCTGGCCGGCAGCATCGGTCTTGTACTGGCAGTGCCGATCACGACGGCGCTCGCCGCGGCCATGCTCGTCCGACCACACGAGAACGCAACAGAGACAGAACGCCACGCCGAAGAACGTGCGCTTGATGCTGCGCGGCATACGCACTAGCGTCCGCCGATTGACAGCGGCACGCGCGCACGCGACAATGAGTCAATGAGAGACATGCTCCCCCGCGAAGACCGCGCCGCACTCAAAAAACGCAACGCCCTGCATGCGGCGGAGCTGCACATCGAGCTCGGCAACGCGCCGAAGATAGCCGAATCACTCAAAGACATTCCGACGCTCGAAGCCCTCGAATACCTTTTTGAGCAGGCAGAGCGCCATCGCCTGGCGGGCAAGCATGGCAAGGCGGCGAACATCATCGAAGCGGCGAAGCTCGTCGACCGGAAGACCGGCGACACCACGCTGCTCGGCATCGCCATCGACGGCGAGGGGAAAAACGAAAAGACGACGCTGCTCGTGCGCCGCCTCACTCCCAAGGAGCTGTTCGAGAATCCGATCTAAACTTCGGTCAGGATCTCGTAGCCGGTCTCAGTGACCAGGACCGTGTGCTCGAAATGAGCCGCGCAGGAACCGTCGGCGGTCTTGAGCGTGTAGCCGTCGCGGCCTTCGGTCACGTCTTCGGAGCCGAGCGTCAGCATCGGCTCGATGGCGATGACCATGCCCGGCACGAGACGCTCGCCCGTGTTCTTGCGGCCGAAGTTCGGCACGAACGGATCTTCATGGATATGCCGACCCACACCATGGCCGGAGAGCACGCGCACGATGCCGTACTTCCCCGCCTTCTTCACGTATGACTCAACGGCATGGCCGATATCGCCGACACGGTTCTCCGGAGAGACGGCGGCAATGGCCTGATAGAGCGCCTCGCGCGTGTCGCGGATGAGTTTCTCTTTTTCTTTGGAAACCGCGCCGACGGCGACAGTGACCGCATGGTCAGTGAAAAGACCCTCGTGCTTGAGGCCGAGATCGAGGGAGACGACGTCGCCCTCCTTAAGGATCTTGGCGGCCGTCGGAATGCCGTGCACGACTTCCGAATTCACGGAAACGATGAGCGCAGCCGGATACGCGACCCGGTGACCGGCAGGCTTGTAGCCAAGGAATGCCGGCTCGTCGCCGAGTTCCTTGATGCGCTTTTGCGCGTACGCATCGAGCTCAAGCGCGGAAACACCGGCCACCGCACGCTCCGAAATCTCGGCAAGCAGCATGCCGAGCCGTTTCCCGCCCTCGCGGAGCTTCGCTATCTCTTCTGCTGTCTTGATGATGATCATTTATGAAATCACGGTGCCCTTGAATGCCCCGCCATCGAGGTACGATTCGAGGTTGGCAAGGTCTTTGCCGTTCATGATGGCGACGGTGATGCCATGCTCTTCGGCGTACTTCGAGGCGATCGGGTCGAACGGCGCGTTGATGCCGCTCGTCCACTCGCTCGGGATGATCTTGCGGTAGTCGGCCCAGCTCGAGCGCTCGATCTTCTCGGCGTCCGGATTGGTGCGCGGATCGGCGGTGTACACGTAATCGATGTTCGAGAGGTTGATGATGGTCTTCGCGCCGGTGGCGACGGCCATCTCGATGGCGTCGTAATCGGTGCTCCAGCCCGGCTTCCAGCCGGCCCCCACGATGATCTTCGCGTCCACTCCTTTGGCATCCGCCGGATCGAGGATGATCTCCCCGTGCGCGTCTTCCTTGAAGAGCAACTTCACGAGCATGGCATTGGTGCGGGTCGTGGCGATGCCCATCCAGTCGAGATCGACTGTCTCCACGGAGCGGAGCGACTTGAGCGCTTCCTGATAGTAACGGCACGAACGGCCGCCTCCGGTGATGAGCACGAATGTGTCCCCTGCGCCGACGCGGCGGAGCAGCATGTCGCGAAACGCGCCGAGGAATGCGGTGTCGATGCCGTCCGGATAGATGAGCGAGCCCCCGAGCGAGATGATGATGCGTTCTTTCATGCTACAGTCCGATTTGGTTACTAATATCCTGATGGATCTCTTCGATGCTCCGCTCGCCGTCGATATCGAGGAAAACGTAACCGGGGCGGTTGCGGAACCATTCGATCGCCGGAGCGACCTCCGTATCGTACCAGTCGAGGCGGGTCTCGGCGTTTTCCGGAGTGTCATCATCGCGGCCGCGGGAGAGCATGCGGGCCTTCGAGCTTTCGCGCGAGACATTGAAATTGAGGACGACGATGTTCTCCCGTCCGTAAAAAGAAAGCAGCGAATCAACCGCGACAGATTCCTCGGCGCGGCGCGGATATCCGTCGATGAAGAGATGTGCCTCCGGGTCATAGCTTTCGACAAAACCTTTGGCCCACAGCCAGATCGTCAAAAAGAGCGGCTGGAGCTTGCCAGCGGCCGTCAGAGCCTGGGCGCGTTCGCTCGTATACGAATGCTCCGAGAAAAACGCCCGGAACATGTCTCCGGTGACGGATGCCGTGATGGGACGGGACGGATCGCTCGCGGCGAGCTTTTCGCGGAGCAGCTTGAGCTGCGTGCCCTTGCCGCAGCCGGAGCGGCCGGCAAAGATGAATGTACGAGGTGTGTGTTGCATATGTGTTCCGTAGTGACTATACCATGCCCGGGCTCGCATGAAAAAAGCCCGCCGAAGCGGGCAATTTCCTAATATTCGTGCATCGACACCTGGGCGTCGATCTTCTTGATGAGCTCAAGGATCACCGAAACAACGATGAGGAGCGCCGTACCGCCGAGGGCAAGCGACGTGATGCCAGTGATCGCGCGGACGGCGAGCGGCAGGACGGCGATGACGCCGAGGAACAGCGCGCCGACGAGCGTGATGCGGGTGACGACGGCGCCGAGGTATTGCTCGGTCGCCTGTCCCGGACGGATGCCCGGGATGAACGCGCCGCCCTTTTGGAGGTTCTCGGACATCTGCTTCGGATCGAACGTCACGGCCGTGTAGAAGTACGTGAACACGAAGACGAAGACGAAGTACAGAATGCCGTAGAGCAGGCTCGTCTGGGAGAAACCCGCGAGCTTCTGGCCGATCGAGAGCAGCGTGCCGCCATGGGCGAACGAAGTGATGAGGTTGCCGAGGAGCTGCGGAACGAGCAGGATCGAGAGCGCGAAGATGATCGGGATCACGCCTGCCTGGTTCACGCGGAGCGGAAGATATGTCGAGACGCCGCCGGTCGTGGAAGTGCCGCGCACCTGGCGGGCGTACGTGACCGGGATCGGCCGCTCGGCTTCGCTCACGTATACGACGCCGACGATAAGGGCGACGCCGAGCGCGAGGAAGAGCACGTACTGCGGGATCTGCGATACATCGAACGTGAAGAGTGCCTGGCCGATATGGCTCGGGAGCGCAGCCACGATGCCGGCGAAGATGATGATCGAAACGCCGTTCGAGACGCCGTATTCAGTCATGACCTCGCCGATCCACATGAGGAGCATCGAACCGGCGATGGCGACGACCGAACCGAGCACGAAGTCTGCCATTGCGAGGCCCGGGAAGATGCCCTGCTGGCGAAGCAGGAGCAAGAAGCTCACTGCCTGCAATGCCGCAAGCGGGACCGCAAGGAGGCGCGAGTACTGCGCGTACGTGCGGCGGCCGGCCTCGCCTTCTTCCTGCGAGAGCGCCTTGAGCGACGGGAACATCATCGCGAGCAGCTGCATGATGATCGACGCGGTGATATACGGACCCACGCCGAGCATGAGGATCGAAAGCGTGGAGAGCCCGCCGCCCGAGAAGATGTTGAGCACGCCGAAGAACTGGTTGTTCGAGAGGAACTGGGCCAGCCGGGCGGAATCGACGCCCGGAATCGGGATTGCGGAGAGAAGGCGGAATGCGACCAAGAGGCCGGCCATGATGAGCAGGCGGTTGCGGAGGCCGCGGTCCTTCCATGCGATCTTAAGCTTTCGGACGAAGGTATTCATATGAGTGCGGAAGCCTTAGGCTTCGATGGTGCCGCCGGCCTTCTCGATCGCCTCCTTCGCGGAAGCGGACGCGAAACATCCGGTGACGGTGAGTTTTTTGAGGAGCGCGCCCGTGCCGAGGATCTTGACGATCGGCATGCGGCCGCCCACTTTCTTGACGAGGCCCTTCTTGGCGAGGATCGCCGGAGTAACGGTGTCCCCTGCCGCGAAATGCGCGTTGAGCGCAGCGAGGCTGACCGGCGCGTTCTCCATGTTCGGAGACGCGAAACGGTAGCCGCGGAGCTTCGGAAGCTTCTTGATCGCTTCGCGGAGCGCCGGACGGCGCTTGAAGCCGGCGCGGGCCGTAAGACCCTTACCGCCGCGTCCGGATGTCTTGCCGTGGCGTCCGCCGCGGCCGAGCTGGACGTGCTTCTTCTGCTGAGTATTGCGTTTGACGTTGTGCGTTTGCATATCGTACTTCTGTGTCGGTTAGGCTTTTGCCTCCTCCGGCTTGTCTTCCTTGACCGTCGCGCCAGCCTGAGCTGCGCGGTCGCTCTCGCTCTTGTGATGCATGACCTTGGAGCCGATGGTCGCAAGGGCCTTCATCGTCGCACGGGCGTTGTTGAGCTTGTTCTTGGAGCCGGAAAGGATCTTGGTGGTCACATCCTTCACGCCGGCGAGAAGGAGCATGTCGCGCGTGGCGGAGCCGGCGATCATGCCCTTGCCGCGGTTCGGCATGAGGATGACTTTGGCGCTGCCGAACTTGGCGGCGAGGTCATGCGGAAGCGACTGCGTCTTGGTGAGCTTGAGCTTGAGCATGTTCTTCTTGGCCGACTTCTGCGCTTTCTGGATGGCGAGCGAGGTGTCGATGGCCTTGCCGGTGCCGAGACCGACCATGCCCTTGCGGTCGCCGATGGCGAGCGCGACAGAGAAGGTCATGCGGCGTCCTCCGGAGACCACGCGGGTCACGCGGCGGATGGCGAGGATTTTCTGGTCGTATTCGGGCTTGGCACGCTCGAAGGTCGGGCGGCGTCCGCCCGGGCGCGGGCCGCCGCGGTGGCCGCCCGGTCCTCCCGGACCGCGGGAACCGCCGAACGGAGCTCCGCCGCGGAATCCTCCGCGCGGTGCGCCCTGCTTGGTTGTCGTTGTGTCTGCCATATGATTAGAAGGTGAGGCCCGCGGCGCGCGCTGCGTCCGCGAGGATCTTTACGCGACCGGCGTAGCGGAAACCGCCGCGGTCGAACACGACCTGGGTAATGCCTTTCTCCTTGAGCGCCTTGGCGATGGCAGCACCGACAAACTCGGCGCCGGAGACCTTGGTCCCCTTCTGCGCAGCGTCGCTTGCGGACGCGATCGTCGTCTGCGTGCCGTCGTTGATCGCCTGGGCGTAGATGAAACGGTTGGAACGGAAGACGGCGAGGCGCGGGCGCTCGGCGGTACCGGCGATGCGCATGCGGATCTTCTTCTTCAGGCGGAGGCGCTTTTCTGTTTTTGCGTTTGTTGCTTTCATATCGTCACTTCAAAAAGATTACGCGGCCTTCTTGCCCTGCTTGCGGCGGATGACTTCGCCGTCATAACGGAAACCTTTGCCCTTGTACGGCTCCGGCTTCTTGAGCGCGCGGACAGAAGCGGCGAACTGGCCGACCTCTTCCTTGTCGATGCCGCTGATGGTGATGTTGTTCTTCTCCGCGGTGACCGTCAGGCCTTCCGGGATCGGAACAGAGACGCCGTGCGAGAAACCGAGGGCGAGCTCGAGGCTCTTGCCTTTGACTTCCGACTTGAAACCGACGCCTTCGAGGATGAGCTTCTTCTGATAGCCGACGGTGACGCCCGCGAGCATGTTCTTCACATGCGATGCGTACGTGCCCCAGAGAGCGCGCGAGAAGATGTCCGACTCATTGCGGGGCTTGAGGATGACGTTGCCGCCTTCGATGATGATGACGACGTCGTTCTTGACCGCGCGCGTAAGCGCGCCCTTCGGGCCCTTCACAGTGAGGATTCCGTCTGCGAGCGAGACTTCCGTCTGCGCCGGGATCGGGATTGGTTGTTTTGCTATGCGTGACATATACGTTTTACCAGATGCTGAAAAGTATCTCGCCGCCGACGTGTTCCTTGCGAGCTTCCTTGTCCGTGAGAATGCCTTTCGGCGTCGAGAGCACGAGCAGACCGCGGCCGTTCTTGACGGACTTGATGTCGTGCACGCCCGCGTACATGCGGCGGGACGGCTTCGACACGCGGACGACCTCGCTGATCTTCGGCACGCGGTTCTCGGCGATGAGGGACACCTCAAGCACCGGGCGGCCGCGGCGGGTCTTCTGCGCAACCGGACCGACGAAGCCTTCCTGGGAAAGCTTCTCCGCGATCGCGAGGCAGAGTTTGGACTGGGGAACGATGACGCTCTCGCGCAGGGCGCGGTTGGCGTTCTTCATTCCGTTGAGCATGTTTGAGACAGGATCCATAGTGATGTTGGTTAGCGAACGATTACCAGCTGGACTTGCGCACGCCCGGAATCATGCCTTCGTTGGCAAGTTCGCGGAAGCAGATGCGGCAGAGACCGAAGTCGCGCATGAATGCGCGGCCGCGGCCGCATTTGAAGCAGCGGTTTTTCGACCGAGTGGAAAACTTAGGCTCGCGCGTAGCGCGGTATTTTGTTGATGTCTTTGCCATAGTTGATTAAAAAGAGGCCCGGCCGGACCGTATCACGCTCCATTCCTGCATTTCCCTTGCGAAACAAGGAAATAAAGGAGAAAAGCGGACGTTTCCGGCACTAAACTGCCTCGGCAATCATATTAGCAGATTTTATAGTCCTGTCAATAAACTACGTGTCATGCGGACTCCCCTATTTCCGTGCGGACGAGCGAGTAGAGACAAGCGCCCGTGCCGAGGGCTCGGCCGAGGTCTTCGGCGAGCTGACGGACATAGAAGCCGCTGCCGGTCTTGAGCGTCACCGAGACCAATGGGAGCTTTTCGGGCAAGTCCAGGGAAGACCAGCCGTGGGCGATTTCCGCCAGGCGGAAATCGCCCGTCACCGCCGACACCACTTCCCCGACGCGCGTCAGCAGATCTTCGCGGGAGACGTCTTCAAGCGTCAGATCATCGTAGGCGCGGAGCGTCACCTCGTGTTCCGGGAGATCGACCGAATTGCCGAGGCGCGTATGCGTATGGAGCTGCGTTCCATCCACGGTCTTAGACGAGTACGGCGGATATTTCTGTGTGCGCGTGCCAAGCTGCGATTCGAAAAACGCCGTAATGGCCGCGCCGATCGCCTTCGGCTCAGCGCTCGCGCCGCCAAGCACGGGCACACCGAGCAGATCGAAGCTGTCCGTCGAGACACCAAGCACGATCTCGGCAAGATACGTCTTGTCGAGCCCCGAGTACTCATCCTTGTTCTTGCATTCGTCGCCGGCGAGGATGATGAGCACGCCTTCGGCCGCCGGATCAAGCCGGCCCGCATAGGTCATCGGCACGTCCGCCGCGATCCCCTCCTCGGCGCGCAGCCGCTCGAGCGCTTCGAGCGGCGTCTCACCGAGCGATTTCCAAACGGTATGTCTTTTCTCCATATGCGAATACGAACCTAGCGTAGAAATTTCTCGAGGGCACGGCGTGTCTCTTCGACCGCCGTCTCAAGGTCGATGTTATGCACCACGACGTCTGCCTTGTCGGCATAGGTCATCTCTTCCGGGAAACGATCGATACGGACCTGGATCGACTCCGGCGAATCAGTGGCGCGAGCCTTGAGGCGCGAGATGATGATCTCCGTCGGCGCCGACACGAAGATCATGAGCGCGCGCTCGCCGAACTGCTGCTTGAGATTCCACGCACCCTTCACGTCGATGTCGAAGACCGGCGTCTTGCCGAGCGCAGCGAGGCGGTCGAACTCGCGACGGAGCGTGCCGTAATACCGGCCCGGATACACCTCTTCCCACTCGACGAATTCGCCCGCGGCGGCCATCTCTTTGAATTGCCCGGTCGAGACAAAGTGATATTCAACACCGTCCCGCTCCGTGCCGCGCGGTTCGCGGTTCGTCGCGCTGATCGAAAACGCAAGCTCGGGAAAAAGCGCCATCATGCGCCTGGTGATGGTCGTCTTGCCCGCACCCGACGGCGCGCAGAAGATCACGAGCTTGGGTTCCTGCATATGGACACACACTACCATATGCATCCAAAAAAATCCCGGACAAAAAACCGCACCCTCAAGGATGCGGTTACTGCTGCAATCACACATGCGGCACATGGAAATGTTCGAACGGCACGTGCTGGTTTTGCCACCGATTCGTCAATTCTTCAAAAAATTGACCTTGCGGTGCAAGTGTAGCCAGAGCGGCTTTAAACTGCTCGGGATGCGGTCCGTCTGGAAGATTCTTCCATGCATCGAGCTGCTTATTCCACAATAGTTTATTCAGGCTGTTTATTGCGCTGCTATGCACTCGAACAATTTTTTCTGAGTAATACAGGACCAATACAGTGTCGAGAAACGCGACTATTTCTTTGAGCTGCAGCAAGGTATCTGTACCGAAACCGGCAGGATGTGAAGTTATTCTCGCCATGAGCTGGTCATATGCGGGAGATTCACAAAACCCCCGAACACGGTGGCCAATCAGCACGTACAGTTCCTTGCGAGCAGTGGAACATTCCTTACTGCTGCCTGATATGACTTCAATGAATTCCGCAAATTCTTTACGGGAGGACTCCGCGAACACCGTCCGTTTGTCTTGAGAAAAACGTTCTAACTCGGCGACCACATCTTCGGAGAGTTGCCTGAATGCCAGGGAGCGCCGATATCGAGCATAGTCCGTGAGCAGATACAAACGGCTGGAAAGAACCATACTCTTCCACAAAAAGAAACTGGCGTTGTTCACCGCGTCGCCAAAAGAATTGAGCGGACGATTTTTCTGCAGCTGCGACCGAGCTACGCTACGCTTATACCAATACGTGATCGAGGCTATGATGAGTATCCCAAGGACCATTCCGGCCCATGACCCTGTGAAGAACAGTATGAAATTTTCCATATGTACGTGTTTTTGTTTGCACGAAAAATACACTATTTTTTCCCATACGGCAAGAGCCGCGCCCGAAGGGCGCGGCTCTTGTGTTTTCGTTCTTTATTTCTTGTCGCCGTCTGCCGACTTGAACGGCACGCCGAGGAGTTCGAAGAATGCCTGACCTTCGGCCTGAGTCTTGGCCGAGGAGACGAGCGTCACCGCGAGGCCGAAGACATCCTTGATGTCTTCATCCGCGGTCTCCGGGAAGATCGTGTGCTCCTTGATGCCGAGCGTGAGGTTGCCGATGGCGTCCACCGCGGTGCGGTTGAAGCCGCGGAAGTCCTTCGTGCGCGGAACTGCGATGTTGAAGAACTTCTCGAGGAAGGCGTACATGCGCGGACCCCGGAGCGTGACCGTGAGGCCGACCGGGTCGCCCTGGCGGATCTTGAACGAGGCGATCGACTGCTTCGCGCCGCGGAGCGCCGGCTTCTGGCCGGTGATCTTGGTGAGGCGGTCGGCAACGAGCTCGTTGCGCTTCGGGTCGCGCTTCATGGCGCCGCCCGTGCCGGACGAGACGTTGACCTTGAGCAGGCGCGGTGCGGCCATCACGTTCTGGTAGCCGAACTTTCCCTTGAGGGTCTCGTACGATTTCTGTGCTTTTTCTTTGACGGTCATAGTGTGTGGAGGATTCAGGTCGAGGGCATCCCCCTCACCTGGTACCTTGTTAGTTTCTAAACGAGGGCTAGATTTCCTGGCCGCTCTTCTTTGCGACGCGGACTTTCTTGCCGTTCACGTCCTTGGCGCCGATGCGGGTCGGCTTGCCGGACTTCGGATCGATGAGCGCGACATTGGAGCGGTTCATCGGATGCGCCATGTCGACAATCTGGCCCTTGCCGCCGCGAGTCTTGGCGCGCATGTGGCGCTTCTTCATGTTGAGGCCCTCGACGAGGACGCGGTTCTCTTTCGGGAAGACGGACAGGACCTGGCCTTTCTTGCCGGCGTCCTTGCCCTTCGTCACGATAACAGTGTCTCCTTTCTTGATGTTCATGGCATTAAATGACCTCCGGCGCGAGGGAGATGATCTTCTGGTAACCGCGCTCGGCGAGCTCGCGCGGGATCGGGCCGAAGATGCGGCCGGCGATCGGCTCGAACTTCTGCTTGCCCGTGCCCACGAGCACGACGGCGTTGTCGTCGAACGAGATGTACGATCCGTCCTTGCGGCGCATCGGCTCGCGCTGGCGGACGACGACGGCGCGGTGGACGCCTTTCTTCTTGACGCCCTTGCGCGGCTCGGCGATCTGGACCGAGACGATGACGAGATCGCCGATCTCGGCATAGCGGCGCTTCGAGGAGCCGAGCACCTTGAACACGCGGCCGATCTTGCCGCCGGCGTTGTCTGCGATCTTCACGATGGACTGTGGCTGAATCATAGGTTACTTCTCGAACGTTGCTTACTCGGTGACGAGGGTGAAGCGCTTGTCCTTGGAGATCGGGCGAGTCTCGGCGATATTGACGGTCTCGCCGACCTTTGCCGCGCCGTTCTCGTCGTGGACTTTGTACTTCTTGGTGATCTTCTGGTACTTCTGGTACTTCGGGTGCTTCACGTAGCGGGTGACCGCCACGGTGACCGTCTTCTGCATTGCGGCCTTGACGACGGTGCCGGAGAGCACGGTTCCCTTCTTGGATTCGGTTGTGGTTTTCTTGGTTGCCATATGCTTGCTTTATGCGCGCGTAACGACGCGGGTCCGGACCGGGAGCTTGGTGCCCGCCTTGCGGAGCGCCTCGCGGGCCGTCTTCTCGTCGATTCCATCGAGTTCAAAAATGACACGACCAGGGCGAATCTCGGCGCAAAAGCCCTGCGGGTCGCCCTTACCCTTACCCATACCCACCTCAGCCGGCTTTGCCGTATACGGTCGGTCCGGGAAGATGCGGATCCATGCCTTGCCGGTCTTGGTCATCTGGCGGGCCATGGCCTTGCGGGCTGCCTCGAGCTGGTTGGAGCGAATGCGGCCTGCGGTCTCGGCCTTGAGGCCGAAGGAACCGTACGCGAGCGTGATACCGCGGGTATCAGGCTTCTGACTGGTCATGTCCTTGCGGCCGGTGTGCCACTTGCGGTGTTTGACTTTCTTGGGGAAAAGCATGGGTTACTTCTTGGGAGCTTCTTTCTCGTTAAAGACCTCGCCGCGGTAGATCCAGACCTTGATGCCGATGTCGCCGTAGGTCATGTGCGCGCGCTCGCGAGTGTAATCGACGTCGGCGCGGAACGTCTGCAGCGGAATGGATCCGCGCTTCTGCTCTTCGATGCGGGCGATCTCGGCGCCGCCGAGACGGCCGGAAAGGACGATCTTCACGCCTTCGACACCGCGCGTGGCGATGACGCGCTCAACAGCCTGCTTCATGACGCGGCGGAACGGCAGGCGCTTCTCGAGCGCCTCGGCGACCGAGTAGGCCACGATGTGCGCGTCTGCGTCCGGATTCGCAACCTCGACGATGTCGAGCTTGAGTTCCTCCGGGACAGGGATGCCCTTCTTTTTCATGAAGGTCACGATCTCCTGCTTGAGCTTGGTCGAACCTTCGCCGGAGCGGCCGATGACCATGCCCGGGCGGGACGTGCGGATGATGAAGCGGGTGCTCTTCGGGCTGCGTTCCATCTCGATGGACGACACGTAAAAGCCGCGCATGCGCTTCTCGAGGTACTCGCGCACGAGAACGTCGCCCTTGAGGTACTCCTTGTACTTCTTGGGGCCGGCAAACCAGCGCGACTTCCAGTCACGGAGGATTACGAGGCGGTGCGCATACGGATGGACTACTTTAGACATATATTACTCCTTGGTTTCTTTGGCTGCCTTCTTGGTAACGGCCTTCTTCGCAGCCGGCTTTTTTGCGGCAGCCTTTTTGGCAGCCGGAGCCTTGACGGGCTCTGCCTTCTCGGCAGCAGCCTTCGGAGCCTTCTTCCCTGCCTTCTCAGCAAGAATGATGGTCACATGGCTGGCATGCTTGTGGATCGAAGACGCACGGCCGAAGGCGCGCGGCATGTGGCGCTTGAGCACGATGCCCTTGTCCACCATGACCTCTTTGACGATGAGGTTCTCGGCGTCAGCACCCGCGACTTTCGCGTTTGCGACAGCGGAAGCAAGCAGCTTCTCCATCGGGAGAGCGGCGCGCTTGGCGAGGTGCTTGAGCTCGAGCTCTGCGCGAGCGACCTGCTTGCCCTTGATGAGGCCGGCAACGAGGCGGACCTTGCGGGGGGCTTGTCTGTAGTTCTTGAGATAGGCTTTCATGGCTTCAAAATAGGGCGCTGGGAGGGATTATTTCTTCTTGGCGTCGCCGGAGTCCTTGGCTGCCTTGGCAGCTGCGATCTCGCTTTCTTTCTGCTTCTGCTCGAGCTCCTTCTGCATCTTACCGCCGTGCTTGCGGAAGGTGCGAGTCGGGGAAAACTCGCCGAGGCGGTGGCCGACCATGTCTTCGGTAACGATGACCTCGACATGTGTTTTGCCGTTGTGCACACCAAAAGTGAACCCGACCATTTCCGGGGCAATCTGGCAGGCACGGCTCCATGTCTTGATCATGGGAGTCTTGGACGGCTCTTTGCCCTCAATCTTCTTCATGAGGCGCTCGTCGAGATAGGGACCTTTTTTGAGTGATCGTGTCATACGGTAATTAAAAAGCTGGCGAGATAGCCAACGCAAGACATACTAGCAAAAACACGGAGAATGTCAAATATCGGCCGCGGCCCGGGCAGGGCGGGCTTCGCCCGCCCTGCCCGGACATTGCCAATACCCCACACTGTGGTAATGTGACTGCAAACAAAATTTAAAACTATGAGCACAGTAACAGCGAAAGAAACGTTTCTCCGGTTTGCAAAACCGCTCGACAATGCGATCAGCAGTATCGAAGAAAAAAATGCTATCGCAGAGTTCGGGATCGGAAATTACGCTGAAATGACAGGAATATTCTTTGATGGACGCTACCAGAAAGTCTTTTTCTCAAAATCCGACACAGAAATCATCGAATCACTCTTCTGTCACATCAGTCACGCAATGAAATTGCCCGGGACAGGAAGTAGTCCGCGCGAAAAAGTTATCCGGGAAATAAAAGAGAAGTACAAGAAAATTCTTAGCGCATACGACCTGGTTACGAACAATCTAAACAGATCTGTCCGAACAACGATGTGGAACCATCAGTACGAGATCTACCGCACAAGCCTCGAGCACGATCTTAAAGACCTCATGGCAAAATCAGATCTTGCGGACACGTACAAGAAAGCTGTGCAAGCGATCGTACGATACGAGGTCGGTTACTACGTAAACGATGTTGATGGAGACTAACTGAAAGCGCCGGAATGTTCCGGCGCTTTTTGCTATACATACAGAGTCGAGCAAGGGAAAACCCGCCGTACGGCGGGTTTTCCTGGAAACATATCGGAAACGAACTATCCCTTGCGCTTCTTGCCGGTCGAGCGGCGGGAAACGATGAGGTGGTTCGAGTACTTCTTTGGAGTGCGGGTCTTGCGTCCGCCGGTGACCTTGCCCCACATGGTCTTGGGGCGGCGGGTACCGCGGCCCTGGCGGCCTTCGCCGCCGCCGTACGGGTGGTCTACCGGGTTCATGGCAGTACCGCGGACCGTCGGGCGGATGCCCTTGTGGCGCGAGCGGCCGGCCTTACCCACGTTCACGAGGTGATGCTCCTCATTGGAGACCTCGCCGATCGTGGCCCAGCAGTTCTCGGAGACCTTGCGGACCTCGGAGGACGGGAGCTTGATGAGCGTGTATCCGTCGGCGTTCGCGATGACCTGGCCGAAGTTGCCCGCGGAGCGGACAAGCTTGGCGCCGCCATTCGGTTTGAGCTCGACGTTGTACACGAACATGCCGACCGGGACCTTGCGGAGCGGGAGGCGGTTCGGGGTGACGAGGTCTGCCGTCTCGGAGACGACAAACGTCGCGCCCGGACGGACCGACTTCGGCGTGAGCATGTAGCGCTTCTCACCGTCCTTGTAGGTCACGAGCGAGATAAACGACGTGCGGAACGGGTCGTACTCGACGGAGACGACCTTGGCCGGGATGTCCTTCTTGTCGAACATGAAGTCCACATCGCGGTAGAGCTTCTTGTTGCCGCCGCCCTTGTGGCGCGTCGTGATGCGGCCCTGGCTATTGCGGCCCATATCGCGCTTGCCGCCCTTGGTGAGGGGCTTATGCGGTTCGGTATGGGTGATCACGCCGCGGTACGTGACGGTCGTCATGTTGCGGCGGGACGGGGTTGTCGGTGAATATTTCTTCATATGCTGAACGATTTCGCAATCCGGAGGGATTACAGGACTTCGATCGTATCGCCCTTCTTAAGCTGCACGTAGGCCTTCTTGCCGCCGCCCGCCGTGCCGATCTTGCCCTTGCGGGTGCGCGGCATGACGCGCTTGGTCGGGATGGTGACCGTGCGCACGGCCGTCGGAGTAACCTTGTACTGCGCTTTGACGGCCTTGATAATCTCGTTCTTGGTCGCGTTCTTCGGCACGTCGAACGTGTATGCGTTCTGGGCCGAGAGCGACGCTGCCTTTTCCGTGATGCGGGGATTCTTGAGGATGGTCGTCATATGCTACTTCGCCTGTGCCTTAGAGTACGCGAGACGCTTCTCGAGCGCGGCGACGCTGGTCTCCGCATCGACGATGATCACGTACTGGTGATTGAGCACGTCGAGGGTGTTGAGGTCCTTTGCAAGACCGACCTCGACCTGCGGGACGTTGCGGAAGCTCTGGGCGAGCGCGCGGTCCACGGACGGGATGATGAGCATCGCCTTCGGCGTGCGTGCCTTGGCGAGCTTCTCAAAGCCCTTGATGGCGGCAAATGCCTGCACCATGGCAGCGGCATCCGCGGTCTTAGGGGTCTTGAAAGAAAGCGCCTCGGTGTAGAGGATCTCGCCGGCTTTCTCCTTGGCGGAGAGCGCGGTAGCGAGGGCCTTCTGCGACATCTTCTTGTTCACCTTCTGCTTGTAGTTCTTCTCGGAGAGCGGTCCGTGCGCGACGCCGCCGCCGACCCAGATCGGGCTGCGGGACGAACCGTGACGGGCGCGGCCTGTTCCCTTCTGCTTCCAGGGCTTCTTGCCGCCGCCGCTCACTTCTGCGCGGCCCTTGGTGTCGGCCGTGCCGGCGCGGGTGTTTGCGCGGATGGCCGTCAGGACCTGATGCACGAGGTCGCCGTTCCAGGAAAGGCCGAAGACGGACTCCGGAAGAGTCACTTCGCCGGCTTTCTTGCCTGATGCGTTGTATGTCGTGTTTTTCATATGCTTACTTCGCGACGATCTCGAGCGTGGTGCCGCGGCGACCAGGGACGGCTCCCGAGAGAAGAATAGTGTTGGTCTCCGCGTCGACCGCGAGGACCGTGAGGCCCGGGACGGTGATGCGGTCGCCGCCGGTGCGGCCCGCCATGCGCATGCCTTTCGGAACGCGGTTGCGGAGGCCGCCGCCGATCGAACCCGGAGCGCGCTCGGAGTGCTTCTGGCCGTGGGAGCGCGGGCCGCCGGCGAAGCCGTGGCGCTTGATCACGCTCTGGAAGCCTTTGGCTTTCGAGATGCCCGAGACGGTGACCTTGTCGCCTTCGGCGAACGAGCTCACGTTGAGGGCATCGCCGGCGTTCATTGCCGCAGCCTCTTCGGCTGTGACGCGGAACTCGCGGGTCTCCATGAAGGAGCCCTTGCCTGCGAAGTGGCCCTTCTGCGGCTTGGTAACGTTCTTTTCCTTGCGGATGCCGTATCCGAGCTGGACGGCGGTGTAGCCGTCCTTCTCGGCGGTCTTGACCTGCGTAACGACGACCGGATCGACGGAGACGATCGTGGCCGCGTGCATCTTGCCGTCTGCGGCAAAATACTCGGTCATGTTCTGTTTGGTGCCCAGGATGAATTTCATAGTGTCAGCGGAGCGGAACGGAGTTCCGTTCATAACTAAATCTTTCTAATGTTCCTTACATCATTTTCACGTCGACTTCGACTCCGGACGGGAGAGAAAGATTCGTGAGCGCCTCGATGGTCTTGGCGCCGGGATTCAGGATGTCGATCACGCGCTTGTGCACGCGGATCTCGAACTGCTCGCGGGTGTTCTTGTAGATGAACGGCGAGCGGTTGACGGTGTACTTCTTGATCTCAGTCGGGAGCGGGGTCGGGCCGGCGATCACCGCGTCGTGGCGGAGCGCCGTGTCCATGATCTGCTTGACGGAGTTGTCGAGAATCTTGTTCTCGTAGGCGCGGACGCGGATGCGCAGGCGCACCGCCGCTTCGCCCTCGCCCTTCTTTGTTTTGGTAGCTGTAGCCATAAGTGGGTGCGGTATTCGCTTCTCGGTCGGGGGCGCGGGCCGAAGGCCCGCGCCCCGCATCGAGAAACGAGTCCCCGCGATTACGCGATGATCTTCGTCACGGCGCCGGCGCCGACAGTCTTGCCGCCTTCGCGGATAGCGAAGCGCATGCCCTGCTCCATAGCGACCGGAGTGACGAGCTTAACCTTGAGCGAAACAGTGTCGCCCGGCATGACCATCTCCTTTCCTTCCGGAAGGGTGACATCGCCGGTCACGTCCGTCGTGCGGACGTAGAACTGCGGCTTGTAGCCGGTGAAGAACGGCGTGTGGCGGCCGCCCTCGTCCTTGCCGAGGATGTAGACCTCCGCTTCGAAGTCGGTGTGCGGCGTCACGGAACCCGTCTTCGCGATGACCTGGCCGCGATGGACGTCTTCCTTCTTGGTGCCGCGAAGGAGGATGCCGGCGTTGTCGCCCGCCTGTCCCTCCTGGAGCTGGCGGTTGAACATTTCGATGCCGGTGATGGTCGTCTTCGTGGTCGGCTTGATGCCAACGATTTCGACTTCCTCGCCTACCTTAACGACGCCGCGCTCGATGCGGCCCGTAACGACGGTGCTGCGGCCTTCATTCGAGAAGATGTACTCGATGGGCATACGCAACGGCTTGTCGGTCTCGCG
>CAZHLG010000003.1:0-42239 GCA_964533145.1 uncultured Candidatus Saccharibacteria bacterium
AGATAGAAGCGTACAAAAATGCAAAAGATTCCTCGGGTGAATCGCCTCGCACCTCAAGGACAGACGGCCTCGGTCTTAACAACCACTGCTGAATGCCATTCATTGCCTGAGTTCTTCCAGCAATAACCATATTGGGGGTCATTTTGGGATCTGTAGCAGCTGACCATTCTTCCCAAAAGCCTTCGAGATCCTTTGTACTGTCCGCGAGGTTCTTAATCTTTCTTGCCAGCCAAAGACTGACGGCTGGCGCAACGTCGAGCCATTGCTCGAGTCCATCTGCCGCGATAACCTTAACGCTCTTCCATTTACCGGATCGGCTCTTTTGATTTTGCCACGTCACGCGGCCTGGCCATGGACGAGGGGTTACAAAAACAAAACTGGTATTCGGCTGATCGAAGCCACCTGGGTTTTTCGTACGCTTCTTGTAGTCCGATTCAGCTTTTTGCCCAGGCGATACCTCGGTTCCGATCTCCCATACTGATACTCCTGTTGGAAAAAGGTGTGAAGCGATCGGTGTATTCAAGCGGCCGTCCCAGCCTCCGTGAGCTACGCTGTCACCGCTGGGAAACTCGATATCCTCAATGGTGTCGGCTGTGGCGCGGATCAGACGACGAAGAAGCTCAGGTAGTGTCTGGGCGAACCCTCTCTGGTCTCGGGCAAGCCAACTCTTAAGATCTCCGGCGGTAATCCATTTCATGTGTGTAGGTATTTGGCCCAAAAACAGACCCATTATACCATGGCGAAAAATAAGGGTTTTATACGCCTTTGTTATGCCAGAAAACTCAATATCGTGTCGGAAAACTCCCTATATCGTGTCGGAAAATTACTTGTCGTCACCACTTCGGGGACGTATGATGGCATTAATGACGGAGAAAATGACCACCAAACAAACAAGGGCAGCAATTGATGCCTGTCTTACAAGTGCCGAGGCAAGCTTGGCAATGGCAGAACGAGAACTTGGTAATGGTGCAGACCACCTGTGTTTCCATTTAGCCCTCCTTGCTCTAGAAGAAATTGGTAAATCTATCCTTCTTAGTATTGGATATGTTTCTTTGGCAGGAGGAAAAGACAAGCCAGCTCTTGAAACAGCTCTCGATGACCATGTGAAAAAGATATTCTGGGCTCTTTGGCAAGGACTGCTCTCAAGAAAAGGATCTCCAGTTAAGGAAATACAGGAGATGCAAGGAATGGCAACGCTTTTGCATGAGAAACGGCTTTCTTATCTCTACACAGACCCCAGCAACCCAACGTTAGATCCTAAAGACAAAATTCAAGAGGGAGAGGCAAAACGCCTTATTGATTTAGCCCGCGCACGGCTGGAGATTGAAAAACAAAAGACTGGCATTGAGGAATTCGAACAACAGGAACTTGAAGAGCTAACTTGGTTTTTTCAGGCCACGGAGAACAAAGAAACACGAGCTGAGATTTTTGCATCATACTCTATGGGTAAGCTGGCAGAGCTTGGAAGTGGACGAGCTTGGATAAAATGGCTTTACTCGGAAAATAAAAAAAGGAGGGAGGAAATGTTGCGACTAACTGAACAGGAAATATCTAGGAAAAAGCCTGCAACAGATGAAGAAGCCGAAAAACCGAAGTACAAGATGCGACTGCGTATCCAAAGCCATTCACATCATATTAGGGATAATGCATTTGATGAGTGGAATAAGGGTGTACGTGACACAAAAATATACAAAACTAATTCAAAAAATTTGCCGATATATGCAAAGTCAGAGTTGGTAATTGAGTTTATATTTTCAAAGACTATCGCTCCAGGTAGTCTTTGGGATGCAGGTTTTTCAATAGCAAAAACATTCGTTAATGCTATTAATATCGCAACGATGGGGCTCTTTTGGTGGAATATGCCTAAAGACGTAGAAAAATACTACGACGAAATTGTAGATCTGGAAGCGGATCCTTCCGGAAAGATCCTACTTAGCATCACTCCAGAAAAAAGGCTTATGATCAACTGGGGCGAAGACGATCGCAGAACAATCAAAAAAGAAGACGTCAGCCAAATTTCAATGGTAAGTGGGTTTTTACTTTACCAAAATGAACTATTGAAGGAGTTTTTAATTGCTTACGCGATGGGCATGACACTTTTGGCAAAAACAGATATTCATTTACGGCTTGAAGCAAATGCTTACGAGGAATTCTTTAAGGCGTTCAAAGCCGCACTTATAGCTCTTGGAGACTGGGATGGTATAGGTGACTTGAGAGAAGCTGTTAAATTAAACTGGCCAGGTTTGTCACTGCCAGACCACCTAGTGGAGCACCTTCAGATGGGCCTTGATTTGGACCCCGCACATTCAAAACCACACAACATAACTCTCACAGAAATTATTGGAATGAAAATATACTGTGATGCTTATATCATTCTGAAAGCCCAGGAATACTTTCAAAAAATGAGTGAGGAAGCCAAAAGCTCGGAAGATCCTACTTCACAAGAATCAGAGGCTTAATTCCAAGGCTTTGGAGGTCGCTGATACTTAGCTTTATTAAGGCATGGTTTTGCATAAGTTCGGAAATCCAAGTCTTTGGTTCACCTTCAACAGCGCGCACGAGAAGGGTCGTTTAAGGCCATTGAAATTTGTGCACAAATTACGGAAAAAGGAAGTAAGAAATTATTTCCTACTTCCTTTGTAATTGTCGTTAACAAATTTTTGCCTAGACATTTAATGCTTGGATTTTTTGGTATTCTTTGTGCGTAACACCTAAAAATTGCATTGCTTGTTCACGATTGAAATCTCCACGCGCAAACTTCTCACGGAAAAGTGGCCACAATACTCTGTTGAATTCCATCACCTCAGTGAACAAAGGCCGTTCAGGTTGCTTGACTGTCACCTTATCAAGATGAGCGAGTAGTTGATTGAAGGCTTTTTCCTGTTCCTGATCTCGTTGACTCCTGCTTTGAAAACAAACGGAATGCAATCGAGGTGCCATTATTTCACGCGATGAGGACATGTCATATGAGCAATGCATCGAGTGAACATATATTCGCTCTGGCGTCCGGGAGTCTTTAAAAAAGCACTCCTCAGCATTATCACCAATGCCTGTATATGTAAAACCGTACTTTGTGGTCAGCACTGAAATCACGTGCTCATGATTTTTGTAATGATGTTTCTGCGCCATAGTAAATATATTTTAATGAATTGATTCAAACGCATAATATAACTTTTTTTTATTTAGTCAATGTTAACTGTAAATTACCTGCATTACGGGAACTGAGGCATTCAAAACCAAACAGTGCCACTCACACTCAGAAAAATCTTGCATCTCGTCCAACAAAAAAGCGATAAAGACATCCTTTATCGCTTGTGTTCGCTCCGCTACCCGCTATACGAAAAACTGCCACTTCCCCTCCGTCTGCCAGCCCGTGCCGCAGTCCTGATTAAGGGTGATCTCAAACAAGACATAGCGCGCTCCGCGCACGGAACCGTCGGACAGGACACTTTCGATCAGTTCTTTGAAAGATTTTTTACGGACGTCATCGTTTGTCAGTCCTTCGTTTGACTTGTGCAAGTATCCGCACACAGGACTGCGCCCGCTCTCTGCAAACCCGAACGGGACTATGCCTGCCGCGCGCACGAATTCTTCTGTGTGGCGCAATGTGCAAGCATCAAAATCGGGTTCGAGTACAACATACTGCGCGTTCGCGACCACTGCAAGTATTCTAGGCTTTTCATTCATAGTATATGTTTTAAAAATTTTTATATGTATACCATCTTTATATATCTCTGTAAATATACAGAGCAAAACTGATTCTGGACCTTTTTGATATACTCAGTGCATGAAAACCAAGACCATCATCATGATCAGCATCGCACTCGTTGCCGTGCTCGTAGCGGGATTCGCCGTTCGGCGCCATGTCCGCATCGTCGCGAGCGGAAACGAAGCGGCCGTCCGCGCCGCAGTGGAACGGTTCGGAACGAACATGCGCGAAGTTCCCCTGCTCGCATCCACGGACGAGCGCACCGCATCGATGGATGCCGCATATGGCGGGGTTGTCGCCCCGGAGCTCCTTGCCGAGTGGTATCCCGAGGACGCCGGCGCATTCGGCTGGGAGTCGGCGCGTGCGATGCCGACAAGCATGGAGATCACGGAGATCAGACGCGAGGCAAAGAAATACGTCGCCGAGAGCATCGTGACGGAATCCAGAGAAGCCACAGACGGCACGGCAACGCCCGTATCCCGATACGCCGCCGCTTTTGAGCTCGAGAAACGCGGCGACCGCTGGATGATCGTCGCCGCAGAGCGAAGCATCTCCGAAAAAATATAGACAGAGTATATCATATATGATATAATGAACCCGACAAAAAGTTCATTATATTCACGCAAACTATGTTCTATGAAAATACGAAACGGAAGCACCTGCCTTCTCATACACAGAGGCAGAGTACTGCTCATCCTGCGGGACAGAAATCCCCGGTGGCGATTCTGGAAGAAGATTTCATTTCCCGAACGACATGCCTTGGTCAGCGGCGGCCAGGAGGAGACGGACGGAAGCCCGCTTGCGACCATCGCGCGGGAAGTCCGCGAAGAATTATGCCTCTGCATTTCCTTGGACCGCTTCGAGCTGTTCGACATCGCCGAACCGCTGCCCGACGTCGTGAGTCACACATACTGCGTCGAACTGACGCAGGCCGAAGTCCTGGCTATCCGCCTCCGCGAAGGACAGTCGTATGATTTCTACTCGTTCAAGGAAATCGAAGAGTTATTCCTGCGAGGAGACATTCCGCAGGGTCTTGGCGGAGCCATCGCCCGCCTCATGCGAGGCAAGGCGGCAAGGATTGCCAGACGGCTCAACAAGAGCCTGGTCCTCGATAGACAAAGGCAGCGCAGCACACACGCCATATGACAAAAACACATCCGCATCGGGCTTGCCCGGGCGGATGTTTTTTTAGTACAGTCATATGCATATGCAAGCAGTCATCCTCGCCGCCGGACGCGGCACGCGCATGGGCACGCTGACCGAGAGCACGCCGAAGCCGCTCCTTCCCCTTCTCGGCAAGCGG
This sequence comes from uncultured Candidatus Saccharibacteria bacterium, assembly GCA_964533145.1. GTDB lineage: Bacteria > Patescibacteriota > Minisyncoccia > Phycocordibacterales > UBA9973 > CAITQP01. Next base: position 5,013 of record CAZHLG010000003.1, read on the forward strand.
CTCATCGAGCGCACGATCGAAAATCTTCCGGATGCCGTGACGGAGGTCGTCATAGTGGTGAATTACCGCAAAGAAGACATCATGGCAGCGCTCGGCAACGAATACGCCGGCAAAAAGATCCGCTACGTGCACCAGGCGGAGCGCAGCGGGACGGCAAGCGCCCTGCACGCCGCCCGTGAGCATCTGGGCGAACGGTTCCTCGTGCTCATGTCGGACGACGTCTACTCGCGCGAAAGCATGGAGGCCTCGCTCGCCCACCCGTACGCGATCACGCGCTTCAAAGTCCCCTCGCAGCCGGGGATGCATTCCGTCATAGCGGCAGCGGACGGCACGCTCGCCCGCATCGGCGCCGACGAAGACGGCTCATGGATCAATACCGGTCTCTACACGCTCGGTCCGGCGTTCTTCGAACGCGATCCGCACATGCTGCCGGGCGGCGAATACAGCCTGCCGCACACGCTCGCCGAGCTCGCAAAACAGATCCCGGTGCAGGTGCTCGACGCCGACTTCTGGCTGCAAGTGAACACGCCCGACGACCTCGCGGCGGCCGAAGCGGTTCTCAAAAAACGCGGGACGTCCTAGCGCTTATTCCACGCATCTTCCTGCCGCACAAGCAGTTCTGCGGCTTTTTCCGGCTCCGCCATGAGCGCGCGCACGGCGCGTTCCATGCGCATGCCTTGGGAGCCTTTGAGATATATCACGTCGCCGGGCTTGGCGATCTTTTTCACAATCTCGACGGCGCCAAGAGCATCGTCCGTCTCATAGATCTTCTTTTCGCTCATGCCCGCCTCGCGCGCGCCTTCCGCGCACTGCTTGGCGCGCAGTCCTACCGTCACCAGAAGGTCGCAGTGCTTGCGCGCGTACCGGCCGACGGCCAGGTGCGCCTCGTTGGTGTGTTTGCCGAGCTCGAGCATGTCGCCGATCACGGCGATCTTGCGTTTGCCGAACGGCAGCTCTTTGAGCATGAGAAGACCCGCCTCGCAGGCGGCCGGAGACGAGTTGTACGTGTCGTCGATGAGCACGGTTCCGTGGTCGCCCGGGATGAGGCGCGCGCGTCCGGGCGGCGTCTCGTATTCTGCGAGATTGCCGATGGCGGTGACCATGTTGTGTCCGAGCGCATACGCCACGCCGAGCGCGGCGAGCGCGATGGACATGTAGCTGCGGCCGTAGATGTTCGGAAGAATGACCGGCAAGCTCTTGCCGTCGAAGTTTGCCTTGAAGGCAAGCCCGCCTTCCCTGCCGTCTTCGCTCGGCGCAAGCAGTTTGACGTCGCTCGCGCGGAGCATGGCATTCTCATGCTCGCCGTACGTCACCGTCCGTACGCGCATCTCTTCGCGCGCGGCGAGGACGCGCGGATCATCGGCATTCAGGACAAGCGTGCCGTCCTTGCGCATGTGGCGCGCAAGCGAAAGCTTCTCGTCGATGAGCGACTCGAGCGTCGGGAAGAATTCGATGTGTACCGGGACGTCAGGCAGGCGCGTGATGACCACGACATGCGGCTTGATCCATTTGGCGATCGCGCTGATGTCGCCCGGACGGTCCGCACCGACTTCGAGCACGAGCGTCGCCGGATAGCTGCCGCGCGGCGATACGATCTGAGCGATGCCGTGCGCGATCACGCCGATCCACGCATGGGCTTTATTCCAGCCGTTCGCGGCACCGATGATCGAAAGCGGCACGCCGAGTTCGCTGTTAAAGCTCTTTTCGCTCCGGCGCACGCTGCCCGTTCCTTTGAGCACGGCGTAGATCGCGTCTTTGGTGCTGGTCTTGCCCACGCTGCCCGTGACGGCGATCACGCGCGGCTCATGGCGCCACAGGATGCCTTTGGCGATGAGCGTGAGAACGGAGACAAGAATGTTTTTGAGGATTGATTTCATGCTGGCTAGCGCGCGGGCGCGGCGCGATCAGGCGGCACCTGGTAATACGTGAGCAGGAATTTTGACAGATCGTAGAACGTGTAGGCGACGGTGCTTCCGGAATATGTCACGCCTTTCGGGTCAACCAGATACAGAAGGACGATGAACTGCGGGTCGTATGCGGGGAAATATCCCATGTAACTGTGCAGGTACCGATCGGCATAATACCCGCCGCCTCCCGGTTTGGCAATCTGGGCCGTGCCAGACTTGGCGGCGATGCTCCAAGGGAAGTTTTTGACGCGGCCGGGCAATTCGGCCTGATCGTACACCTTGACCAGCATACGCGTGATCGAGAGCGCACTCTCCGGCGAGATAGCCGGAGCAAGCGGCGCGGGCTGCACTTTTTTGGTGATGCCGCCGGGGTAGCGGATTTCGGACGCCACGTGCGGCGTGACGGGGACGCCGCCGTTCGCAAGCGCCGAGAACGCCCGTATCGCGACCACCGGTGCGACGGCAAAGCCTTGACCGAAGGAGGCCGTCGCATACTCGACGTCGCGCGGGCTTTTCAGGTTCGCGACAAGCGCCGCCGACTCGCCCGGCAGATCGACGCCGCTCTTCGTGTTGATGCCGAATTTGTAGAAATACTCGCGGAAACGGTCTTTGCCGAGCTTCTGCTCGACGAAGGTCGCGCCCGTATTGAGCGAATGATTGAGCACTTCCTGCATGTCGATCACGCCATGCGCCTTGAGATCGTGGTTTTTGATCTTTGCCGTATCGACGACGATCACGCCCTTGTCGTTGTACGTCGTCTCGGGCTTCACGACGCCGGCATCAAGGCCGGACGCCATGGTGAGCGCCTTGAAGATCGAGCCGAGCTCAAAAACGCTTTCGACGGACGGATTCGCGTAGTCCGAGACGCTGCCCGCCTTGGCATAGTCGTTCGGATCGAACGACGGCAGGCCGGCCATGGCGATCACTGCGCCCGTACGCGGATCCATGACGATTCCGCCGGCCTGATCCGCGCTGAAACGCTGCATCAAGCCCGAAAGATTCTGCTCGAGATATGCTTGGACGGTAGGCTCGATGGAAGTGACTACGTTGCCCTGCTCCTCATTGTTCGAGAACGTGTCCTTGAGATTGGAAAAGACTTCCGCGAAGAAATTACGGTACAAATCGCTGTTTTCCCGCGAAAGCACGTCGTTGTACTGGCGCTCGAGGCCGTAACGGCCGGTGTACAGATCCCCTTTGTACCCGACGAACCCAACGGCCTGCGAGGCAAGCGTTGCGGCCGGATACGAGCGCCATGAATCCTGGTACAAATGCAGACCGGGCAGCTTGAGAGCCGTGACCGCATCGGCGGTCTCTTTCGAGAGATGTACGGCGACTTCTTCGTACGGATCGCCCGCCTTCGCGGCGCGCGCAAGAAATGTCGCCTTGTCGAGACCGGAAACGAGGGGGCTGAGCGCCGCATACGCAGCTTCGGCATCCTTGATCTCGTCCGGGACGATCGCCAGCTTGTATCCCGAACTCACGGCGGCAAGCTCGACGAGCGTGCCGTCTTTGGCGGTGGCGTAGATAGTGCCGCGATCGAATTGGCCGAGCGAAGACGGCGCGTATTGCCGGTCGGCCTTGCGTGCAAAGTCAGGACCATGCACGAGCTGCAGCAGAAACAATTTGCCTATGATGCATGCAGCGATGACGCCGATCCCGATAAGGACAGCGATGATACGTCCATGGCTGACATGACTGTGGGCGCTCATGCGTTACGGACGCTTCCCGGTGAGAAGCGCTGTATGTTCGGCGCCTGCGCGGACGGCATACAGGGCGTGCGACGCCTCATGCAAGCCGATGCTTTCCGCCTGAGCCAGATCGAGCGACTTGAGTTCGGAAAAATAACGCGCCTGCAGCGAGCTGATGCTGCTTGCCATGCGCTCGGACCTACCCTCGGCGGCGCGGCGGCCGACCACGTCGAACACGATCTTGCCCACGAAGTAGACATATGCGGCGACAAAAAGGCCGAGCGTGCAGAGACCGACAAGCACGATGCGGCGGGCGTGCGACTGCTTCGGGAGCGCGAGATCTTGTATGCGATGTGCTGTGTTCTTCATTGTGCTTTTTCGATGATTCTGAGTTTGGCGCTTCGCGAGCGCGGATTTTCGACCACTTCGGCACGGGACGGGACGATCGGTTTCTTGGTCACGAGCGTGCCGTTTTCTTTGGAGAGTTCTTTGAAAGCATTTTTCACGACACGGTCTTCGAGCGAATGGAACGTGATCACGGCGATCCTGCCTCCCGGCTTGAGGAGCCGCCATGCGGCCTCGATGCCGTCCTTGGCCGCGCCGAGCTCGTCGTTGACGTAGATGCGGAGCGCCTGGAACGTCTTGGTCGCCGGATTGATGCGGCCGTTCCGATACGAGGCAGGCACCGCTTCGGCGATGATCGCCGCTAGTTCTCCGCTCGTCTCGATGCGCTGCCGACGGCGGGCCGTGACGATGGCTTTGGCGATCTGCCGCGAGAAACGTTCTTCGCCGTACTCGTAGATCACGTTCGCCAGCTCCTCCTCGCGCATGCCGTTCACGACTTCGCCGGCCGTGAGCGTATCGTCGGTGACGGGATTGGCCAGCGTCATAAGCAGCGGTTCGTCGTACTTGAACGAGAAGCCTCTGCCGGACTGTCCGAGTTCCATCGAGGAGACGCCGAGATCGAGCAGGACGGCATCGATCTCTTCGATGCCATGCTCTTTGAGCAGCGGTTCCATGTCGCGGAAGTTGCCTTGAACCGGGACAAAGTCCGCTCCGGCGGTCCGGAGGGCGGCGCTCGCTGCAGCGAGCGCCGCCCCGTCGAGATCAAACCCGACGACGCGCACTCCCCGCCCATGACGCCGCACGACCTCGAGCGAATGCCCTGCCGCGCCGAGCGTGCCGTCCACATACGTGGCGCCGTCCCGCAGCGCGAGACCGTCGATGCTTTCGTATAAAAGAACGGGGACGTGACTCATACTAGAGCGCGCCGACCGAACCAAGCTTCTCCGCGAGAGTGTCCGCCTGGCTTTCGACGCCTGCCTTGTATTTCGCCCACGCCCTCTCATTCCAGATCTCCGCCCGGTTCTGGACGCCGATAATCGCGACCTTGCCCGAAAGCTTGGTTCGCGCCTTCAGGAAATCCGGAATGAGAATGCGCCCTGCGCTGTCGACCTCTATCTCCTGCGCACCGCCGAACATGAAGCGGTTGAAGCTTCGGTTGTCGGCCTGCAGCATCGAATTCTCGGCGAGCTTCGAGGAGATCTTCTCCCACTCGTCCAGCGCGAACATGAAGATCGAATTGTCGAGGCCCGGCGCGAGCACGACTTTCTTGCCGAGCTCGCCCTTAAACTTCGCCGGGAGCGATACCCGGTTCTTCTCGTCGATCGCATGGATGTATTCGCCGATAAGCATGCTGTTCCTCGTACGTCCGCCCTTCTCCCACTCTTCCCCACTTACATGCAATTTTACTCCACTCTGCCCCACATAGCCACAACCCGCGTTTGTGGATAACTGACCAGACCGCACCAACGCTATACAAAAAGACCAACTATGGTATACTTCTGAAAAATACCTACAGATATGCAAGGAGAAGATACAAAAAACGATCACTACCGTGCGTTCTCGGTAGAAAGCGATCTCCTTCAGCACCAGCCACAAGGAGACACTGCGGTTGAAACAAAAAAGTCGCGCAAAATGCCGGACTTCTCAGGGATCAAAGAGTTCATCAGATCTATGGAATACCCCTGGAATCTACTCGCATCTTTTTACTAAAGACGGAATGTACGAACACGCCTCTAAACGGAGGCGTGTTTTATTTTTTGACAAAAAAACTTTTATTCGTAAAATGGGCAAAAATCGACAGTATGGATATAACAACCAAAGGAACGAGTTGGACGAAGAATTTCATGCCGCTCGAGATCAACGGCACAAAAGTCTACTGCAGCCCGCATCAGCGCCAATGCAAGAAAATCACGGAGATATTGCCGCCGTTTCCATACAAAAACCATAACCACGGACTCGGCTCCCCGTTGCTTGCACTGCTTGGCGACACGAGCGCCTACAAGATCTAAAAATGCCCCGGCTATCGCCGGGGCATTTTATGTACGTCTCGATTATTCTTTCGGCCGCATGAGCGGAAAATACTGCGTCTCGCGGATCGGCTTGTCCACCATGAAGGCAAAGAGTCGTTCGCCGAAACCGAAACCGCAGGTCGGCGGCATGCCATGCTCGAGCATGTCGACAAATTCCCATTCGGGCATCATCGCCTCCTCGTCGCCGCTCTCGATGAGCTTCTGCTGGAGCTCGAAACGCGAGCGCTGGTCGACTGGATCGTTGAGCTCGGAGAAGCCGTTGCCCACTTCGCTGCCGGCAAGCAGCACCTGGAAGCGCTCCACAGTGCCGGGGCGCTCCTTAGATTCCTTGGCGAGCGGCGAGACGAGCTTAGGATGATGCACAAGAAACGCCGGGCCGGAGATGTTCTTGCGGCAGTACTTCCAGAGCGTGTCGGTCAGGCGCTCGCGGTTCGCGCCTTCGTATTTGACCTTGAGCTCGTCGAGTTTGGCGCGCATCTCGTCTTCCGATGCGGCAAGCACATCCACGCCGGTCTGGTTCTTGATCTCGTCCACATAATCGACGACCTTCCACTCGCCGCCGAGATCGAAGGTGTGCCCGCGCGTGGTGAATTCGGTCGTACCAAAAACATCGACGGCGATCTTCTGGTACAGCTGCTGGACGAGCTTCATGCCGTCTTTGTAATCGGCATATGCCCAGTAGAATTCCATATTGGTGAATTCCTGCAGATGCTCCGGGCTTGTGCCCTCGTTGCGGTAGGCACGCCCGATCTCGAAGGTCTTCGGAAAACCGGCGGCCATGAGGCGCTTCTGCCAGAGCTCGCCCACGGAAATGCGCAAGAACACGCTCATGTCGAAATCCTTGTGGTGCGTCTTGAACGGATTGGCTTCGGCGCCGCCCGTCGTGACTTCGAGCGTCGGAGTCTCGACTTCAAGAAAACCGTGCTCGCGCATGAAGTCGCGCGTCGCCTTCCAGAAAGCCGCCTTCTTCGCGAACATCTCGCGCAGCTCAGGGTTCATGACGATATCGAGATAACGCTTGCGGAAACGTTCGTCAGGGTCCGTGATGCCGTGCCATTTTTCCGGGAGAGGCAGAAGCGCCTTGGTCGCCATCTGCCACTTTTTGGCGAGCATCGAAGGCTCGCCGCGCTGCGTCGTGAAGAACGTGCCGGTAACGGAAATGAAGTCGCCGATGTCGGCCGTCGCCACAAAAAGATCGAAGAGTTCCTCCGGCATGTCGTCTTTTTTGAAAACAGCCTGAAAACGGGCCGTGCCGTCGTCGAGCACGGCAAAGAGGATCGCGCCCTGACCGCGGAGGGCCATCAGGCGCCCGGCGATGGAATATTCGCGCCCCTCCGTCTCAAGCGGCACGAACTGATCCCGCACGTGATCGAGCGGATAATCGCGCGGCACGCGCGCGGGGTACGGGTCCATGCCCGCCGCCGCGAGGCGCGCAAGCTTCTCTTCGCGCGTCGCGCGGAGCTCTTCGAGTGATGCCATATGCGGCGAGTATAGCAAAAGCCGCCTTCATTTGAAAGGCGGCTTCCGGAAAAACAGAATGCTAGTCGATGCTTACGATCTTGTACTCAGTGGCTCCCTTCGGAGTGTGGACTACTGCCGTATCACCCTTCTTCTTGCCGTAGAGCGCCTGGCCGAGCGGCGAGGTGTTGGAGATCTTGCCGGCAGCGAAATCAGCCTCCTCCGAACCGACGATCTGCAGCGTCTGCTTGGCCTTGTCCCCTTCCTTCTGGACGGTCACGGTCGAGCCGACCTCGACGATCGTGGAGTGGTGCTTCTCGATGACTACGGAATTGCGCAGGATCTCCTCGATGGTCGAGATTCGCTCCTCGAGCTTGCCCTGCTCCTCGCGGGCCTGGTGGTATTCGGCGTTCTCGGACAGGTCGCCGAGGCTTTTCGCGAATTCAAGCGCCTCAAGGATCTCCTTGCGCTTCACGGTCTGGAGCTCGCGCAGTTCTGCCTCAAGCTCGTTCTTCTTTTCTTCGGTCAGGTAGCTTTTTGTGGTGTCCATATATTTACAGGAAAGCCCTTTAAGCCATGGGCTCAAGGGCGACTATCGAATATGGACCAAGTGTACCCTCCCGGCCGCCGCACTGTCAATCCGGCCGGACGAGGCATATAAAAACGCCTGCATTGTTCCGCAGGCGCTTCTCTGCATGAATCACTCACTCCACGACCTGAATTTTTTCCGTCGAACGCTGCACGCCGAGGGCGTTGACCGTCCGCTTAACATACAAACCGGGAGACAGAGCCTTTCTGACAGGCAGTATGTTCCACCCGTATTGATACTGATCCACAATGCGTCCGCATATGTCGATGATGGTCACCGTCCCGGACAGATCCGCGATGGCGGGCGTCACTTCTTTGACGCCTGTCGGACAGGCAATGACGCTCACGGTGATGGACCGCGATGTCACATCAGGCCCGTTGTACGCAGTGATGGTGAACGTGGTCGCCGTCGTCAGCGCATCGGACATGATGCCTCCGCCCAAGGCGACAGGCATGCTGTTGAAAGATCCGCCGGAAAGTTCGACTGTCGTCGCTCCCGTGGTCGCCCACGTGATTTCGCTGGCGAAGTTGGAGCATACGGTCATCGGAGATGCCGCAAGGCTTGTCACTACCGGAGTCTGTGCCCCGGCCGTGCCAGGCGCGATCAAAAGAGCGGCCATGGCCGCAAACAGTACTAGTTTCTTCATAAATTGCGTTTTAAATGAACGATGCTTGTATTACATCAAAACGACAGGACAAAGTCAATCATCCGCCGTATTCGGGCGCATTCACTCCCACCCACCCGAGGAATTGGCGTGCGACCCGGTGCGCCGTTCCGATGGCCGGAGCCGGACCGTTCTCGAGCATGATCACAAAGGCATATTTCGGGTGTTCGTACGGGAAAAAGCCGGTCATCCAGGAATTCACGTTCTTGCCGCCCGGACCCACCTGCGCCGTACCGGACTTCGTGGCAAGCGAGAACGGCACAGGCGTCACATCGGCCGTCGTGCCATGCACCGCGCCCATATGCATGCCTTCCTGCACGACCGTATACGCAGAGTCGTCGAGATCGGTCACTTTGACGACGCTCGTGGCGACGGTCGAGCTGACATGCGGATTCACCAGCGTGCCGCGGGTCGCGATGCCGGCAACGGCCCGGAGCATCTGGATCGGCGTGACTTGCACGCCGTACTGGCCGATCGCCGTATTATACGTGTCGCCGAGACGCCAGTCTTCCTTGAAGGTATCGAGTTTCCATTCGGGCGTCGGGATCAATCCGGTGTTCTCGTTGGGAAGATCGATCCCGGTCTCCTCCGTGATATGGAAGCGTTTCCATGACTTGCCGATGTTGTAGATACCCATGCCCTTCTGGTCTTTGTACCCGCCGCCGATGTTGTAGAAATAAATGTTCGACGAAAGCTCGAGCGCTTCGCGCATGTCCACCCAGCCGTTGTCTTTGTTGTAGTCGCGGAACACGGAAGGCTTGTCCGGGAAATACGGGTTCGGAATGCTGATGGATCCGCGTGATTCGATCTTTTTGTTGGGATTGATGATCCCCTCCTTGAGCGCCTCGAGCGCAATGTACGGCTTCACGATCGAACCGGGAGTGAACAGGCCGGACACGGCCCGGTCGAGCAACGGCGTGCGCGAGCTCGTCAGGTACTCACGGATGCGCTCGCGGTCCTTGCCGAGCGAAATGACGTTCGAATCGTATTCGGGAAAATTCGTGAGCGCGATGATCTCTCCGGTGTGGATATCCATCATCAGACCGGCGGCACTTTTGAAACCCTTGTCACGCGCCGCGGCGGCGATGTCGCGGTACAGTTCGGCCTGGAGCCGCGAATCGATGGTAAGCGAAAGATCGGCGCCCGGCACCGCGGGATTGAGCATCATGCTGCCCTGCACTTTTCCGGCGATGTCCGTCTCGATGATAGTGGAACCGTTCGTGCCGACGAGCGATGCGTCGTACTGCTTCTCGACGCCGGCCTTGCCGATCGTCTTGGTCTGCCAGTAGTTTCCGGACTTGTCCTTGGCTGGATAGCTCACGTAGCCGAGCACATGGGAAAATCCCGGCGATTCAATGTATGAGCGCAAACCCCACGGAGTATCGTCGGTCTTGGCTTCGTTCCAGGCAAGCGGAACATGATTGCGGTCATAGATCGTTCCGCGCGGCGCAAAGACCGGCTCGCTCGACAAACTGTTGTTTTCGGCGAGATGCTTGTAGGTCTTGCCATCGGCGACTTGCAGCGACCACAACCTGCCGCTGAACACGAGCACAATAAGAATGAAGACAATCCCCACGCCGGCCAGTGCCTTCTGGGAAATCGGGCGCTCGATCTGGCCTTCGAACTGCTGCGTGTCGAATTCGGGCAGATTCTTCGAGTCGAGGAATATCTCGTCCGGTTCGATGAGCGGACTCCGGTAGCCGCGCTTCTTGAACCCGGCAGTGTCTTTGATCTTTTTGAATGCCCTATGCATGGAAATACTTCTGCGGCGCCGCGCCGAAGGCGCGGCGCCGCACGACCGACGCGATCCCGACCGCAAGCGCCGCAGCGATGGTCATGACGAACGGCACGCCGTGAAAACGCTCAAGCGGCACGCCGTAAAGCGCGTCATTGAGAAAATACAGAGGTACAAGTTCCCAATAGTCACGGAACCAGATCACGGCAAAGAGCCCGACAGCCAGCGTGAAGTACAGCGGAAAAGCGCACGCGGAGAAGAAAAGAAAAATGGTGCAGAACGTGCGCAGCGACATGCACGCATTGTATACGCACGCCCGGCGACTTGCCAAATCCGAGAAAGATTATTGTTTGAGGTCCGGGTTCTTAGGCCGGCCGGGGCCGCGGCGGCGGTTGCCGCGCAGCGCACGCACGATCTTGAGCACGAAAAAGCGGACGATGAGGAACGCGACAAGCGCAATGATGACATAAAAGAACAGCGGCGAAAAAAGCAGCGCAACCGCCGAAAAGAAGAGCAGCTTTGCGCGGGACAGCGGACTCACGGCCGGCTCCGTTTTCCCGGAAACGGTTTTTTTGGCGACCTTCGCCGCATCAAGCTTCTGCCGCTCGATATCAAGCTTGGCAGCATCGCGCGAATCGGCATACCTTTCGGACTTGGTCTCGCGCCAATCCTCCACCGCCCCGACGGCATTCGATACGGTTTCCTTGACCGGCTCTGGCAGCACGCCAAGCACGGCCTGCTCGGCTTTGTCGACTTGATCGAGGATCTCCCGCTGCGAAGCGCTGTCGCCCGAGCCGCTCGCCTGAGCCGATTCGGTCTTTGCGGCCAAAAAATTCTTAGGTACGAGCACGTCCGGGATCGACACCGTGGCTTCCGCCATAGCAAGCGCGCCTGCGCCCTGTTCCTTTGCATCGGTCATCGCCGCGGAAAACTCGTGGCGCCCGGCCTGAATCTTGAACGTCACGCTCGAAGACGCAACCTGATCCGGAAAGATGGTGACCGCCCGTTCGGCAAGCAGCGTAGTACCGTCATAAAAAGAAATCGTGCCTGAAAGCGTCTCGCTCTCGGCATTGCGGAACACGGCCGTGAGCGTGGCCGACTGCCCTTCCTTCGGCTTCTCCGGCGAGAGCCAGAGCGGTTCGTCCACGAAACCGGTCGCTGCAAGCGCTGGCGCGCCGAAGGCGCACAGCACCGCCGAAACCGCAAGTATGGCAAAACGCGTATGCATATACAAAGTATACTACGCTTGGTATCATGCTGCATATGGACACAACCGCATTCAAGGAAAACTGCCGCAAGGCCCGCGCCCTCATGGATCGCGCTCGTTCGGAAAAATTCGCCGTCGGCGCGTTCAACATCGACAATCAGGAAACGCTCATCGCGGTAGCCCGCGCCGCGAAGAAGCTCAACTCCCCCGTCCTCGTCGAAGTGAGCCAGGGCGAGGCCGAGATGATCGGCCTCGCCAATCTGCGCGCCATGGTCGACAACTATAAGCGCGAAATGGGCATCGAGATGTACATCAACCTCGACCACAGCCCGAGCGTCGAAGCCGCCAAACGCGGCGTGGACGCTGGCTTCGAACTCATCCATATCGACGTATCGCAGGCCAACCATTCCGCCACCGACGAAGAGATCATCGCCGCAACCAAAGAGGTCGTCGAGTACGCAAAGACCACGGGCGCGCTCGTAGAGAGCGAGCCGCACTACTTCGGCGGATCGAGCAACGTCCACGCCGAGGCTATCAACTACGAAGAGATCAAGAAAACGTTCAGCACGCCGGAAGGCGCGGCCGCGTTCGTAGCGACGACAGGCATCGACACCTTTGCCGCAGCCGTCGGCAACCTGCACGGCAAATATCCCGTGCCCAAACAGCTCGACCTCGCCCTACTTGCGAGTGTCCGCGCGGCCATCGGCTGCAACATCAGCCTGCACGGCGGCAGTGACACGCCGCTCGAGCAGTTCGCCGAAGCAGCCACGATCGGCGTCCAAAAGGTCAACATCAATTCCGATCTGCGCTTCGCCTATCGCACCGCCCTCGAAAAAGCGCTGCGCGAGCATCCGGAGGAATACGCAGTGATCAAGCTCATGCCGACCGTGATCGACGCCGTCCAGGCCGTCATAGAAGGAAAAATCGCAGCATTCGGCTCCGCAGGCAAGGCTGTGGTATAACAGAGCCATGACAGACCGCATGGCCGCGAAGGCGATCCGCTCCCTCCGCGAGAAAAAACAGAGAAACGCGACTAAAAAATTCCTCGTCGAAGGCGCGAAATGCGTTGCCGAGCTGCTTGCGAGCGATTACGCCGTGGAGGCCCTGTATGCGACCAAGGAATTCAAAGCCGGCCACGCCGCGCTCATCGCGCAAAAAGGCGTGCAGGCCCATATCGTGGACGCGGCCGAACTCACAGCATACGGCACCCTCGAGCATAACGACGGCGCCATCGCGATCGCCCGCCAGCAAGAGCGCGCACTCCCGCATGCGATCGACGGCGTCGTGCTCGTCCTCGACGATATCCGCGATCCGGGCAACCTCGGCACGATCATCCGCATCGCGGACTGGTACGGCGTGAAAGACATCGTCTGCTCGCCGTCATGCGTCGATTGGTACAACCCGAAAGTCGTGATGGCGACAATGGGGTCCTTTGCGCGCGTGCACGGGCACTACACGGAACTGCCCGCATATCTTGCGGCGCAGCGCGCACCCATACTCGGCACGTTCCTCGACGGGGCCAGCACGCACACGTTCGTCTTCCCGAAATCCGGCATCCTGGTCATCGGCAGCGAATCGCACGGCATCTCAAAAGACGTCGCCAAGCGCGTCACGGACAAGATTACGATACCCTCATTCGGCGGCGCAGAATCGCTGAATGCGGCAGTCGCGACAGGGATCGTGCTCGACCGATGGACGTCCGCACAGCGCTAGCGATACGAGAGCCGAAACGCATGAGCATGCGGCACTCGCTCAGGAACCTGCGCGGATACCGCGCGACCCAGGCGGCAAAGAAGAGCAGCATGGCCACGGTCGCCACGACTGCGTGCTCCCAGAAATAGAGCATCGCCACAAACCCGGCAAGCGCGCCTGATCCCACATCAAGCGCCAAGTCTTCCGTTTTTTTCCGAGCGTCCATGCAAAGCCTAACGCTGTTATTCGCCGGACGTGACAGTTTCGCGCATGCTTTTGACAATATTCCCAGCCGAAGGTATAAAGGGGAAAATTTAACATATGAACAAGTACGAACACGCCGCGAATTCCGCAATGATTTTCGGAGGAGATCCGAAAGAATACCAGCCGTTCCATGCACTCATCGACAGCAACAAAGTGGTGACACCGTCCATTTTCGGCCGTTTTTTCCTGCATCACATGGATATCGGTCTGCCGATCCTCGAAGCAGTCTTCGGGAAGACCATCGGAGAGAAACAGATCCCAGCAAAAGATCTGCTGGCCCAGCACCTCATCGAGGACTATGGGCAAGTGCTGACTTTCGCGGACCATTGGGCTCCCGCTCTCTCGGAAAACAGGAAATTGCTGCCAAAGCTGGACGATTGGGATTCTGTCCTAGAAAAAGCCGCCGTTGACCCCCGACTTGCAGGATTATCTTGGGAACACCTAAAAGAACTCGACAACATATTCCTGCTTCGAGTATCACCCATACCCATATCAGCGCCGATGACAGACAAGAATATCGTATTCGCGATTTTCGGGCACGCCCTCGGCGGCGACCTTTTGGCACGGATCATGGAGGAAAAATTCCACGGCATATGGACCAGCGATGCAATCACGGGATTCCTCAATTGCCGGTTCGCCTGGGCGGACAGAAACAGGGACCGTGTCCCGACACTGCTCGATTACGAGCGGTATGTCCCGGACAAACCCTGGATGCATGCCCCACGCGAAATCCCGGGAAACCAGGAGACCATCAAGAAAAAGATTGCCGAGCATAGCAAAAGAACCGAGAAAGAGGTCATGGACCGCTCATTTGATTTTTTAAACCACAGACAGCCGTGCAATCTGGATTGACGTGCGAACCAATCACACAAGCGCCTTGCCTGCAGAATGCAGGCAAGGCGCTTTATCTATTGTTCTGAAAATTGGATTCATCACCCGAGCTCCAGCGTCTCGTCGATGCGGATCTTCTCCACGAACTCGGGCACGTGGGAGACGAGGACCATGGCGCCTTCGTACTTGTTGAGCGCCTCGGCGATGACGGGCAAATGGCGGAAGTTGATGTGGTTCGTCGGCTCGTCGAGGATAAGCAGGCCGGGACGCAGGAGCACAAGGCTGGCAAACGCCACCAGGCCCTTCTGCCCTTCCGAGAGCGCGCCGATCTTCGTGTTGATGATGTCGCCCGTGATCAAAAAGCTGCCGGCGACCGAGCGCATGCGTTCCTCGTTGAATATCTGCCCGCCCGCCTCCATGGCGCCACGGAGCGCCTCATACGCCGTCTGCTCGAAGTCGAGCGTGGAAAAATCCTGGCGGTAGTAGCCGACGCGCACGCCGGGAGCGATGACGGTTCCCTTCTCCTCATTGCGCGCGATGCGCTCGAGCAGCGTGCTCTTGCCGATACCGTTCGGCCCCTTAAGCAGCAGGTGGTGGTTGCGGCGCATGGCGATCTCGGCCGTGCGTGCCACCGGCTTGTGCGTCTTCGGATTCATGGTCGTGAACGACGAGATCGTCAGGATGTCGCCCATGAATTCGGCCTGGTGCGGGATGGCGAATTCGCGGATCGTCTTGTCTTCTTTGCGCACATCCACCTTTTCCTCTTCGAGCTCTTCGGCCAGATCGCGCATGCGCTTGGCGACAAGGCGCAGGCGTCCGCCCTTGTGCGCGAACTCATTGGCTTTGTCTTTCTTTGCCTGGATTTCCTTAGCAAGGCGCGCGTTGAGCATGTTTTCCTTCTCGACGCGAGCAGTGATCTGCTTGAGCACATCGAGATAGTTCCCAGCGTACTGCTCGACCTTGCGCGTATGCGAATCGAGATACAGCACGCCGTCGGAGAACGAGTTCAGGAAATCGGCGTCGTGGGAAATGACCATGACCGTCTTCGGGTACTCCTGCAAGAACGTCGTCAGATGGCCGATACCGGCATGATCGAGGTTGTTCGTCGGCTCGTCGAGAAGCAGCAGATCGGGATTCTGGATGAGCGCGGAGGCAAGCAGCAAGCGCGCCTGCTGACCGCCGGAAAACGAGCTGATCGTGCGGTCGTGGATCTTCTCGTGACCGACAAGGTTCACCACCTCGAGCGCGCTGTCGATGCGCGGGTCGATGTCATAGACTTTCTTCGAGAAGCACTTCTCGAAGAACTCGCGCACCGTCAGATGCATCTCGTCGCGCGGGATGACCTGCCGGGCAATGGCGATGGACACGCCATGCATGATGTTGATGATGCCGTTCTCCGGCTCGAGCGCGCCGGTGATGAGCTTGAAGATCGTGCTCTTGCCCGCGCCATTCTGGCCCATGATCGTGACCTTGCTGCCCCGGCGCAGCGAAAACGTGACCGCGTCGAGGATCGGCTTCTTGGGACCATATTCAAATGAGACCTCCTCGAATCGGAGGATCGTTTCGTTCTTTGCCATGCAGTGCCTGCACTATACCAGGAAAAACGTATTTTTTAAAGCGCGGCGCGGCGGTCAGATCGCGCGGCTGTCATACGCCCAATGCAGGAGCGCCTGGCGCTGGACGGGCCGGCACGCAAGATCGCCTGCACGGCAATTCCTGGCAAGCTGCGCGATGTGCCGCCTGATGGCCTTCCATCGGCGGATCTGGCGGTCGTCCTCTTCCGGCAACCGCCTGCCCATGTAGTAGCGGCAGTACCATTGGAACCAGCCGCGCGGATCATGCGCCTCGTTGATCCACCCCTTGTTCCGCCACACGGAGAGCGGCTGACTGGCACCGACATGGAAATAATTAAGTGAGTCATCGCGGCCCTTCGGAGAAAGCTTGGCGCGGACAAACCAGCTCGCCGGAAATTCCCTCCGACAATCGGTCATGTATTTGCCGCCGAAAACGCCGAGCGCGAGAAGTTCCTTCGGTGAAAGATCGGGTTTGAAATCGGCGCGGAAATTGCGCCCCGCCGGCTCCGCGAGCTCATAGCGGTACCCTTTTTGCATGATGTCGCGCACAATGACGACGTTCTTTCTCATTGCTGTCCGCTCATTGTAGCACCCACGAGAAAAGCCGGCGATACGCCGGCTTTTGTTTCTGTCCATCCTCTTACCGGTAACCATACGAATAGGGCCGACGAGCGGCAGTCCGTACGTTGAACTGCGGTTCGCGGCGCTTGCCGATGGGATACTGTCCTCCGTTCGGTCCGTAGACCGGCGAATGTTTGAACTGGCCGTTTCTCTTGCGACGCTGATGGCTTGTTTTTTGAGGCATGATTATGCGTTTTAAATGTTCGTGGTTTTTATACCACCGCATACTGTCCTATGTCAAATACTACCGGGCGTGCTTGCGCTTGCCCTGAACAAGCTTCTTGCTCGATTTGGTCTCGCGGCGCTCGCCGGTGACAGCGGACGTGTAGTACCGTTCGTCCAAGAGGCCGAGCACCGTGCTGATGTCGCCATTGTCGACAAGCGCGATCTTCCCGTTTTCGATCTCGAGATCGAGATTGTATTCTTTGGCATAGTCGACGTACTTCTCGAGCATGGCAGGGTCGGAAAGCTCGTTCCCCTTGGCTGCAAGCATGTTCATGATGAGCCGGCGGTTTTTGTTTCCGACGACGGCGTCGCTCATTTCGCTCCGCAGCTCAAAGAGCTCGCTCGAGAGGAATTGGTTCGTCTCTTTCTGCGTGGCCTGGCGGTACAGTTCGGCGATACCCGGAAAGAGCGGCTGTATCTGGGAGAATTTTTTAAAAAAAAGCCGGGCCCCGTTCCAATAGGCATGCACTTCCCCGCCGAGAACGACGGATGCAGCATCTTGCGCAAGCTCGGGCCCGGCGCCTCCGAGCACGACGCGCTTTTCGCCGGCGGCAACCTGCTTTTTGCCGACCTTGGAAAAGATCTTTTCGCTGCCCGCGGAAAAATAGAGCGTCTTGATCTGCGCGCAATTGTCCTTGCTGAGCGGATCGAGGCCGAGGGTCGATTCGGATTCGTAGCCGCCAAGCATGCGCTCCTGCTCGTCCGTAGTGAGGACGACGTAATACCACTCGTCCGCGCCGAGGACGTGCCCATCCACGGCAAATTCGCGCGCCTTGGAGACGTTCGGCTTCTTATAGAGCTGCATGGCCGCATCCGCGGCTTCGCCAGCAAGCACGACGACGTTCTGTCCGGTCTTCAGTTTTGCCAAAAGGGTGCTCATATGGAGACGCTCCAGTATACACTACGGATCAGCGTTTGCGAGCCCCGCGGGCGATGAACGCCGTCATGACGGTATTCGTGCAGATCATGGCGACCGAGTGGATCGTCGTGGCGATATTATATGTTTGCAGCGAAAAGAGCGTCAGTGCATGCCGGGCCACGTTCATCTCGTACAAAAGCGGCTGCTCGCTCCGCGGCGCGGCCCACGTCTTGCGGAGCGTCGGCACGAACGCGACCAGATCCACAAGCACGACAATCACGACGGAAACGGTCGGATCCTTGGTCACCGCCCACGGAATGAGTCCGAGCAAGCAGGCAGCAAGGAAGTAATTATCGATCGTCCGTATGCGGCCCGCCGTACCGTTGAAGAGACCTCTGAGCGACAGCAGGAAAATGATCACCGTGAATCCCTCCGCAACGCCGGTCGGCAGCGCGCCGATGCCAGCGCCCTTGGCAAGACCTCCGAAAAAGGTGGTCATCGAAACGATGGACCAGACGAACCATGTGTACGGATGCGGCTCGACGCGGCGCCGCACCACATCCCGCAGATACGAGATGTTCCCGACAAAGGCAAGGCAGGCGGCAATGACGGCAAGCGCGGTCTTCATGCGCGACAGTGTACCACGACGGCAGCACTATGCCGAACGGCGCTCCGTCGCAATAAGTCCGAGCACGAGGATATATATAATGTGCTCGTCGACGAACGGATTATTCTCCGGGAACAGCAGCGCAAGATACATGAGCAGCAGCATCGCGCTGCCGGCCAAAGCGCCCCACTTCACGAATCGATTAAGAATCAGCGTCAGGCCGACGAAGAGCAGGCCTGCCATGAAGAGCCAGTCAACAGCAGGCATACCGGCAAGGCCATGAAAGAAGCCAGCGAGTGGCCCGCGAACGCCGAACTGCAGGAAGCCGGCCGTCGGAGAACCGCCGGATATCCACGCCTGCGCCCGAGCCGTCGCAACACCCAAGCCGAACGTCTTGTCGAGAAATGCCCACAGGAATATGAAGCCCATCGAAAGCCTCAGAAGCATGAATAATTTTGTACGCATGCTTGCAGTATACTACCGGCCGGCCCGCCGCGGTACTCGAAGGCTAAGTACCCGGATAACAAAAAACCACCTGATACACAGGTGGTTTTTTGTTTGGCACAGTTCTGACCCCTCTAGGTCGGAAGAACGGTGTCCAGACTGGCTGGCTGTCTTGGACTCGAACTTTTAAAAACTAATACCATAAAGCTATTTTAGCGCCCATTCCAATTTTCAGTGATGTGTCTCGGTCTGAATGAAACTTATAACGATTTTAATTTAATTAGGTAGATATTCTCTATACACCCTTACCGTTTCCTGATATATAGATTCTATCAATCGTTCCGTCTGCACAAGTTCAGTCACTCCCTTCTGAAGCAGCAGCAGGCGCACATTCTGTCGGATACGAGCTTTTATCGTCTCGTTGTTCGTCCAATCTATAGCAAGGTCACGACGAATACGCTTCGTCAGGTCTTTAACAAAGTCTTTAATGTCGATTCCCGCCTTCTTCAGTTCAGGGTCAGCAGAAAGCTGATTGTAGAATACGACCTCCTCTTCAGATAATCCAAGCTGCTTACTCTCTTCATCTAGCCTTTTAATCTCTTCGGCAATCTCAAGAAGATGCTTGATAATTTCGGCTGAGTTAATGACGTTGTTCTCATACTTCTCGATAAGCTCAGTAAGGAGCGTGAGCATGGTCTCGTATCGAGCTTTATTTGCTCGTGAACGTGACTTTATCTCTTGATCAAGTATCTTGCGGATAGCATCAATTGCAAGATTCTGGTACTTCACCTTCTTGATCTCTTCTGCAAATCGCTCGTCGAAGATCGAGACGCTCTTTTTCCCTCCATCTTCCTTTGCGAACAAATCAATCACACCTTCAGCCCGCACTGAGTCATGAATAAGAGTACGAATAGCACTTTCCTTATCTTCTGGAAAGACAATATGAGGCACCACAGTCTGCTTATTAATCGCTTCTTTGATTGATTGGAAGAACTGCATGTCCGTCGCGATTCTCATTGCTTCTTCGCCAGGCATAACGAGAGCGTGTAGCTGGGAAAGTTTGGAAACCAGACCGATATACGACATCTTTCGGTTGTCAGAAAGTCTCCCATCTTCAGAGATCACTTCATTCATAGCTGCCTGGAAGAGACTTACTAGCTCTATTCCCTTTTTCTCCCGCCAACCAGAAAAGTCGATGCCAGAGAAATAATCTCGAGCCTTCTGATGCAATTGCTTCATCTCAGAGATAACTTCATCCAAAGGAATCATTGCCTCCTTTTGAACATCTGCATCATAGATAGCAAGTGCCTTCTTCAGATTTTCTGCAATACCAATGTAATCGACAATCAAACCTCCTGGCTTGTCTTTATAGATACGATTAACGCGAGCAATTGCCTGCATAAGTCCGTGATTCTTGAGTGGCTTGTCGATGTACATCGTGTGCATGCTCGGCACGTCAAAACCAGTGAGCCACATATCACACACAATCACTAATCGAAGCGAATCACTCGCTTTTTTGAATCGCTTTTCAAGCTTCTTTACATCAGTCTCAATCTGGATCTGACCCTTGAAATCATCCATACCCGAAATGGTCACAGCGCACTCAGGTGCATCAGCGTGTTTCTTTATTGCGTTGTACATCGCAACAGCAATCGGACGACTCATGGTTACTACCATCGCCTTCCCTTCAATTGGTCGATTATTAAAATGAGTTACGATATCACTCGCGATCTGTTCGATACGACTTGGTGCGCCGACAACCTCTTCAAGTACCGCCCATTCCTTACGAGCACGTGCCTTTTCATCAACAACGATCTCACCAAGAATCTCGTCGAGCTTACTATCAACAAACTGATCAGCAAGATGGAGCGGAATCAGTCTCCCTTCGTAGTAGATAGGAACCGTCGCCTTATCCTTTACCGCCTGACCAATCTTGTATGCACTCACTACATCGCCGAATACGCGCATCGTATCCTTCTGAACCATCGAAAGTGGCGTTCCGGTCACACCCAAAAAGCTCGCATTCGGCAAAGCCTGCCGTACGTTACCAGCAAGCATGCTGTACTGGGTACGATGCGCCTCATCGGTAAGGACGATGATGTTTTCCCGATCAGAAAGAACTTGCGCCGCATCTGGATCGTCTTGGAACTTCTGAATGGTAGTAAAAATAAGTTCGCTACCTAAATGTGACAGTCGTTCTCTCAAGTCTTTAATACTTGATGCCCTCTTAGCAAGAGTTGCATAGCCAGTACGACTAAATGTCTTGTACAACTGATCGTCTAGATCTTCCCGGTCAGTGAGGAATACGTACGCAGGACTCTTAAGCTCCGTAAGTCGCTTCGTCTTGTTTACATAAAACACCATCGAGAGCGATTTACCGGAACCTTGCGTGTGCCAGAACACACCGATCTTACGATCCTGCTTTCCGCCTACCGCATTGATGGTGCTCTGTATGGTTTTATTCACTCCATAGTACTGATGGTAGAGAGCCATCTTCTTGGTATAGGTCACTGCATCTCCATCACCATCTGCTTCAAACACTATGAAATTTTGAATAACATCAAGGAATCGTGATTTATCAAAAAGCCCCTTCGCTAAAACTTCTAGCTCAGTAGCACCTTCTGGTGAATCGGATTCAGAGTTAATACCCTTCCACGTTCCATATCGTTCCCACGATGATGAGATTGTGCCGTGACGAGCAGAAGTAAGATCGGAGAGACCGAGCACTTGGGCATACAAAAAGAGCTTGGGTATTTCTTTCTTGTAATACTCCATATCACGATATGCCTGACCAATAGTCGCCTCTTCGCGCACAGGGCTCTTGAGCTCAAGCACAGCAAGCGGCAGTCCGTTTACGAAAACAACCCCATCAAGGCGACACACATTATCAATTCCCTGAATGGTGAACTGATTCGTTATCAAAAATTCATTGGCTTCCGTATTGGCAAAGTCTATAAGCTTCACGAGCTCAGTCTTCTCTTCACCATCCTCATTCCATGTACGCTTTACACCCTCAGTAATGAAGGCGAATATCTCCTTGTTACCAAGAGTGAGGTCAGCATTGTGATAATTAGCGATATCATTCACTACTTGCTCGGCTTGATCAGCAGGAAGCTGGGGATTGAAGCGACGAACGGCGCTAAGAAGTCGATTCTTCAGAATGACACCTCGAAAGTCCTCACGCTCAGCGCCAAGTTGATTTGGAGCAATAGTTGAGCCATATACGTATTCGTATCCCTGGCTCTGAAGCCATTCGATGAATGATTGTTCTGTTAGATTGTTTTCGTTTAGCGGGTTCATAAATTATGATTTTGCAAGACGGGCAAGGGCTGCTACATGCTCCCAAGAGATTGCCATAAAAATACCGGTATTCTGTGGTCCATTAGAAACCACGCCAACAATCCTTCCTGTTTTCTTCTCAACCACAGGAGATCCGCTGTAACCACCCACAACTAAGCCAGAGATTTGAACATTTTTTCTGTCACCCTCTTCACGTTTTGAGATTCCGACAACACCCTCATTGTAAGTAGGTTGATGTGTCTGATTAAGTGAGAAATTGCCTAATGGATAACCTGCCCATGCTACATCTGTCCCAGCATTCGGATATACATCTGCAATATGTATTCCATCATCTGTCTTCTCAATCGGATCAATAACTTTAAGTACAGCAAGATCGTGTTGATGATCTACCACACCGACAACTGTACGATAATATTTTCCTTGATAACCAATAATAAGAAGGCCGGCCAGCTCAATAGGCGACTTAAGCACGTCATCTACAACATGTGCGCAAGTAATAAGAACGTTAGGTTCTTTAACCCAGAATGCTGTTCCAAATATGTTTAATTCATCCGAAAAAACATGACCATCTCGTGGGTTAAACTTTGGTTTAAAAGTTCCAACCGGCACGACATGATTCTGAAGAATTTCAGCTATGCTTATGGACACCTCTTCTTTTGTAATTTCTTTTTTCTTTGCCATAAAAATTAAATGAGTTTAAGTAATAGTGAATTCCTCTGCGACTTCAGAGAAATATTTTCTTTTTCACAAGTAACAATTTTCTCAATAAACACTTTTGTTTTTCCAGAAAAATTTCCAGCAATCTCTGACGGTGGAATTACCATTTTATAGCTAACCAATTCATTCCAGTGTCGTTTGTACTCTCTTTGTTCAATTAAATCTTTAATTAAGAAATAGCTAAAAATTGGGTTATAACCATTCTTACCCGAAAGTGGAATTGTGTTTGGCCCAAGAGAAAATGGTTCACAAACAAGCTGTATCCTACAGGTATGATCGCCGAATATTAAAATTGGATTATCTACGTCTACATTAAAAGCTGGCTCTTCATTATGAAAACCAATTATCCCTTTTGATGATTGATCATAAACAGGAACATTACCTTTTAAAGAAAGTTCAATTTCTTTAAAAACTTTTCCTGACGGTAAACGACTGCAAATTGCCTCAATGTTTCCAATATTCCACCCTTCAGGAATTTCTCCCATTTCACTATCAACCATTTTTACTTTCTCGTATCCTGGAAAATGGAAGTTTACAAACCACTCATTAAAAATGGTCTGGGCCGTGGCTTCGAGATTTTTGATAATAGTATTGTTGTTCTCAATCTTTGCATCATATGCACTCAAGATCGAAGCAATTTTCTTTTGAGTTGGAACGGCAGGTATTTCTACTGGTATGCCATGAATATGATTTCTGTTAAGTGTCGGAACTCCCGTACCTGCATTATATTTTGCGAAATCAAAGGATGACAGAAAATAGTAACAATATCTTGGATCATTACCATGAAAATCACTCACATACAGGGTGGTATTGTGAGGCCAATAATCATCTTCCACATAGAACATTCCACCCAAAGAACCGCTACGCCCCGTAAATACACCTGGACCCTTAACCTTAAACTCGGCATGATTTTCTCTCCGTCCATTGGAAAAAACGACGGGATATGGACCCGGCTTTATTTCAGTCAAAGGTAAGTCATAACCCCGATGAAAAGTAACAACATCACCGAGTGTCATTTCCTTTTTATTTGTATTTAGCTGTTCTAGTAATTTACTCATATCTAAAATCCAAGTTCCTTAAGGTTCTTTTCAATCTCTTTTTCTAGCTCTCGACCTTTCGTAAACGCCGCCCGAAGCTCAGTTGAAAGCTTCTTCATTTTTTCCTCAAATGGTACACCATCGTCTTCAGCATCAGCTAGCCCCACATAACGTCCCGGAGTAAGGACATATCCATTTTTCTTTATCTCCTCTAGGTTTGCTGACTTACAGAATCCAGACACATCTTCATATACACCCTCTTCTCCGCGCCATGCACGAACAGTGTCAGTGATTTTCTGTATGTGTTCTGGATTAAAGACAACTTGCTTTCGAGAGATCTGCTCGAAAGTATCTCGAGCGTCAATAAAGAGTGTCTCTCCTTTGCGTTTTCGGAATCGGTCACCATTTTTATTCTTCGCCAAAAACCACAGGGACACTGGGAGAGATACGTTATAGAAGAGCTTTGAAGGACAAGAGATGACTACATCAACAAGATCCGCCTCAATAAGCTTTTGGCGCAAATCTCCTTCCTTGCCTCCAACTGCCAACGCACCATTTGGCATAACAAATCCGGCTACACCAGTCGGTGCAAGGTGGTGTGCGAAGTGCTGCACCCACAGGAAGTTAGCATTACCGCTTGGTGGTACACCGAGAGTAATGCGTGGGTCGTTATCTGAAAGCTTTGATGGTTCCCACTCTCCATTGAAAGGAGGATTGGCAATCACAAAATCTGCCTGCAGGTGCGGGAACTTGTCTTGATAATAGGTGTTACCGAGTTCAATCTTTCCAGAGAGCCCACGAATAGCGAGGTTCATCTTTGCGAGACGTAACGTAGTCTGGTTACTTTCCTGACCATTGATGGCCAGCTTTGATGGGTCTTGTCCGTGATTGCGGAGATACTCGCCCATGGATACAAACATTCCACCACTACCACACGCAGGATCGAGTACACGTGCATTTTCGTATGGTTGAAGAATTTCAACAAGAAGCTTAACGATTGAACGAGGGGTAAAAAATTCTCCGCCACGCTTTCCTTCAGAAGAAGCAAATTGCCCAAGGAAGTATTCATAGATACGTCCAAGAATATCCTTCTCTCGATCAAAGTCATGATCGAATGAGATGCGAGAAAATATGTTTACCAACTCCCCAAGAACTGAATTATCGAGAGTTGTACGCGTATATACCTTAGGAAGCACACCTTCGAGCTCTGCGCGGTTATCCGCCTCAATGTGATCCATTGCCCTATCAAGCACCTGACCGAGATCAGATTGCATTGTTTTGGTCTGAAGATATTCCCAACGTGATTCTTCAGGGACATAAAACACACCAACACTTTTATAGAAATCCTTCGTCTCAAGAATTTGCTCGCGCGCCTTATCGTCTTTCACATAGAAATCTTCATTCTTCGGATCACGCGTAAGAGCATCGAGTTCTTGTCGACGCTTATAAAATGAATCAGATATATATTTCAAAAACAGAAGACCGAGGACGATGTTCTTATACTCGGATACGTCGATATTTCCGCGAAGCTTGTCGGCAGCAGCCCAAAGTTGTTTTTCAAAATCGATATCATGACGATTATCCTTGCCAATTACACTTTCGGTGATTTTCTTTTGTTCGTTACTGATCCGTTCCTGCAATTCTTTTGACAATAACGATTTAGGTATCAAAAAAGTCGGGCGAGAAGGATCTCCAATGTTCTCAACAGGTATTTCTCCTTTTTTTATTTTTTGATGCACCGCAACACGAGAAATTCCCAACACCTTTGCTAACTGAGTAGGAGTAATGAATTGACTTTTATCTATTGCCATTTTCTTAGGATATCATACAGCAATAGAAAATGCAACTTAACCTGTGTAAAGTGGACAGATGAATATATGAGAGTATACTTAACACAGGTAAACAGCAAAAGTAGCGGCTACCCTGGAAGATTAGACCGCTACTTTTGCTCAAACCTTATTCTCGGAAAGAAGCATGGCGCTTTTTTTCCTAGATGTGGATATTATATCCCCGCCTATCTTCACATGCAAGAATTGCGGTAATTGCAAAGCGCCATATTAAGAGCACGAAGTAATTCATATGCAACAGCATCAGATTACTGCAATCCGCAAACCTGACCGCCACAGCGAAGTGGAGCACATAACCCATGTGAAATACGACAATGTCGTACACACTCGCGAAGAAGTAATTAGGAGGATTGTAGCTCGAACAGATAGTTTTTATGTTCGCGTTGGTTCGTTGGTAGTTTGGGTAGAAGTTGTCCGTCCTGCCTACCGCGATCCATACATCCGAACGAAACCAGACTGGACGGGAAAAGATAATCTGCTTTCACTTCCCCAGTGTTAGCAATAAAAAGCGGAACGCATGTTGCGTTCCGCTTTTTATTTTACATTCAAATAACCTGGCTTAGACTCGAACTGTGTGAAAAAGCAAAAATACCTTCATTTACGAAGGTATTTTTGCTAATTCATGCACATTCTGAATTTTTGAGGCCTCTCGGACTCGAACTGCTATTTTGCGAACGAACCTGCAAAATAAGGCGTCTCGGTCAGTCTCACTGTTTTGCTGGGGGATAGGGACTCGAACCCCAATTCACGGGACCAAAACCCGGTGTCCTACCATTAGACGATCCCCCAGTATTCGCACGGCTGTCCGCACGGCACCCTGCCCCGAACGCACGCAGCTTAGCCGAGTATCTTGATGAGCGCAAGCTCGAGCGGCAGCTCCTCGATGTACGCGTGGCGTTGGTCGCGCATGGCATCGAGCAGCGCGAGCAGCGTGGCCGAGCTGATATGCGCGCTCTCCATCTTCGAGATGCGCGAGACGAACTCCTTTTCCTCGTCGCCGAGACCGGCGAACTCCCCGCGCGCGAGCGCCGGCGCGACTTTGAGAAGCAGCGCGCGGCGGAGCGTGTGGAGCAAAAGTTCAAGCAGTGTCTTGGCCGACATGTTGGCGGCACGCGCCTTCTCGAGCGTAGCCAGCGCCTCCGGGAGCGAACCGCGGGCTATCGCCTCCGTGAGATCGCGCACGACGGCAATGCTCGGAGCGCCGGTGATGCGCGCGACATCGTCGGCACTGATCTTCCCTTCCGCCGCGCTGGCGACTTTCTGAAGCATGCCGAGCGCATCGCGGAATCCACCGGCTGCGAGCATTGCGATAAGGTCCGCAGCGCCCGGCTCGAGCGCAATCTTCTCTTTTTGTGCGGTGCGCTCGATCACGCTGCGAAGCACGGCCTCGCTCGGCCGCTTGAACACGAAGCTTTGGCAGCGCGAGACGATGGTCTCCGGCACTTTCTCGAGTTCCGTCGTGCACAGGATGAAAACGACATGGGTCGGCGGTTCCTCGAGCGTCTTGAGCAGCGCGTTGAATGCCTCCTTCGTGAGCATGTGCACCTCGTCGATGATGTACACTTTGTATTTCGAATCGAAGGGCAGCGTGCCGACGTTTTCGCGAAGCTCACGGATACTGTCGATGCCGCGGTTCGACGCAGCGTCGATCTCATACAGGTCGGCAGGCGACGTGCCGAGCGCGCGGGCGATGATGCGCGCAGACGTCGTCTTGCCCGTGCCTCGCCCGCCGGAAAAGAGATATGCATGCGCAAGCTTCCCCTTCTCGAGCGCACCCTCAAGCGCAGCGACAATATGCTCCTGTCCGACAAGCTCCGAGAAGGCTTCCGGCCGGTATTTGCGGTAGAGGGCAGTGTGTTCCATACGGGAGAGTATAGCAAAAAAGGAGGCATTTGCCTTCTTTTTAAACAGTGGTTCAGACGGTCGTCATTTTTATTTTTTTAAGAATTGCTCAACGACAGCCTCGACGTCTCCCGCAGTATCGCAAAGCATAAGCTTCTCGCGCAGCTCCACCGCTCCGTCGAAGCCGTTCACGTAGGCCTTGTAGTGCTTCTTCATGAGGGCGAAGCTCTTTACCCCACCAAGCAATTCCTCGTAGAGCTTGGTGTGCTCGACCATGACGCGCAGCTTCTCCTCGACGGAAAGCTCTTTTTTGTTTTGGTCGAAAAGCCACGGATTGCCGAATATGGCGCGGCCGAGCATGACGCCGTCGCAGCCGGTCTCGGCGACCTTGCGCTTGGCATCCTCGATGTCTTTGACGTCGCCGTTGCCGAGGATGAGCGTGTCCACGCCCATGCGGTCGCGGATCTCCACGGCCTCGCGCACATGCTCCCAGCGGGCCGGGACCTTGCTCATCTCCTTGCGCGTGCGCGCATGGATGGTGAGAGCCGCTATGCCCTCTTCGAGCAATGCCGGCACCCATTCGGCGAGCTGGTCCTTGTTGTAGCCGATGCGCGTCTTCACCGAGACGGGGATGTTCGGCGCGCCGCGCTTAGCTGCACGGATGATAGCCTTGGCAAGTTCGGGATTCTTGATCATGGCGGCGCCGGCATTCTGCTTTTCGATGGAACGGTCCGGACAGCCCATGTTGATGTCGATGCCGTCAAAGCCGAGCTCCTGGCACAGCCGCGCCGCCGCTTCCATCTTCTCGATACGCGACCCGAACAGCTGCGCCACGATCGGACGCTCCCCTTCGGTATACATGAGATCGTGCTTAAGGACCTCGCGCCCCGGACTCATGAGGCCGTCCGCCGAAACGAATTCCGTCCAGAACACGTCCGGACCGCCGCCAGTTTCGCCGTGGCGGGAATATTTTGCGATGATGCGCCGAAAAGCCGCGTCGGTGACATCGGCCATCGGGGCAAGCACGAAGAAGGGCTTGTTCAGTTTTTTCCAAAAATTGTTCATAGCACTGCGGAGCTATTCCTGTCCTGCAAATTTGTAGTACACCTTGTTGTCGAAACGCAGATCGAAGTACTCAAGGTCCACCCTATCGTTTTGCAGTTTTTTTGCAAGTTCGGGCTTGTCGAGGGCAAGAGAGAGGTTTTCGGCGGCGCGGGCGATATCCTGCGTCGCGCCAAAGCGCACAGGCGCCGCCCGTCCCTTGCCGAGGTCGATGAGCATGCGGCGCTCTTCCGCGCCGAGCACGATGGCCCGGACGGAAAAGCCGTATGATTCAAGCGTCTCCTGGAACACGAGCAGCGCGCGGAAATCGGCTTCCGGGACGAAGGTCTTGCCGAGGGGGGCGGCATCGCCTGCGGCGATGCCGCCCCCGTACAGCCGCGGATACACATTGCCCGAATATGTCGGAGCGGCCGATACGATCTTGCCGGATTCGTCGGTAAACCAGCATGCCGCCTCGACGGCCGCGGCATCTGCGCCGCACCACAGAGCGATGCCGCGAAGCTCGGAAACAGCGACGCGCACCGTATGCATGTCGATACGGCTCGCCGAAACACTCCGAAACCGCGGAAAGGTGGCCGCGATGCGCCGCTCGAGCCGCTGCTTCGGATACACGAATGCGTTGCGGTGCGGGATCAGATACGCGTACGCGCCCGAGAGCACTTCGTCCGCAACAGCGACGACCTCGTCGGTATCGACGACCTTGTTCCCTTCCACGACGACGGAACGGATACGGAACCGGTTCAGGTGCGCAAGCAGCACGATGCCGGCGCACAGCACGATCACGCCTGCGCCGACAAGCATCAGGCTGGTACGTTTTTTCGCCCGGCGGCGCAGACGCAACTCGCGCAGCTTGGGAGACTCTGCGATGTGTTTTTTGAGCGGCGATGCGTCGCGCGGCATATGTTCGTACATAGTAGCACGCGCACGCGCGGGCGTTTAGCCGATATGGGTCTTGCCCATGTACTTCTCAAGCACTTCCGGCACGCGCACAGTGCCGTCGGCTTCCTGGAAATTCTCGATGAGCGAGACCAGCACGCGCGGCGTCGGAATGGCGGTCGAGTTGAGCGAATGCGCGTAGCGGAGCGTGCCTTCGGCGTCGCGATAGCGGATGTTGGCGCGGCGCGTCTGGAAATCATGGAAATAGGATGCTGACGAAATCTCGCGGTACGTGCCCTCCTTAGGGACCCAGAGCTCGATGTCGTACTTCTTGACCTGTCCGAGACCGAGGTCGCCGGCGCAGTTGATCACCGTGCGGTACGGGATGCCGAGACTTTCGATGAACTCCTCCGTGTTGCGATTGAGTTCCTCATGCAGCTTCACGCTGGTCTCGTGCGAAGCCTCACACAGGACGAGCTGCTCGAACTTGAAAAACTCATGCACGCGAATCAGGCCCTTCACGTCCTTGGAATGGCTGCCCGCCTCGCGGCGGAAACATGGCGAGAAGCCGAGGTATTTCTTGGGAAGCTCGGCCGGTTCGAATATCTCATCGGCATACATGCCCATGAGCGGCACTTCGGCCGTACCAGCAAGCACATCGCCGTCCTGCGTGACATAAAAGTCCTCGGCATCGCCCGGCAGATGCCCGGTGATGTACAGATTCTGCTTGCGCACGATGACCGGCGGGATCACCGGAGAGAATCCGCGCGCGGAGAAAAATTCGGCCGCATACTGCCAGATGGCGAAGCACAGGCGCGCGCCGTCGCCGACAAGGTAGTATCCGCGGAAACCGTGCACTTTCGTGCCGCGCTCAAAATCCGCCATGCCGAGCTTGGTCATGATCTCGACATGGTCCTTGGGTTCAAAATCAAATGTGCGGGCCTCGCCCCAGCGCTTGAACTCCTGGTTCTCGGCATCACTTGCGCCTTCCGGCACGGTCATGTCAGGCACGTTCGGTACCTGCAGCATGAGATCGCGCCATTCGGCCATGATCACCTTGAGATCGTCCTCCTTTTCGGCAAGACGTTCTTTGAGGCCGCGAAGTTCGGCGAGCAGCGCCTCGCGCGCCTCCGGAGCGAGCTGGCCCGTCATGCCCTCGCCCACGCGCTTCTGTTCGGCGCGCAGACTTTCCGCGAGCTGCAAAGTCTCACGGCGGCGGTCGTCGAGGGCGACGAGATCGTCGAGGTTCATGCGGACGGCCTTCTTGCGGATAGCCTCCTTGACGATGTCCTGGTTTTCGCGGATGAATTTGATGTCGAGCATATATGGCGAATACTACCATACGGCGGCGGCCTCGGCGAGGGCCGGAGGAGCAGCAAAAAAGCCCGCAGATATACTGCGGGCTTAGTACTGCATACTGCCTGTTTATCAGGCTGCAATAGTGTCCTCTATGACCCCTGACGGATCCTTGATCTCGCCGGATACGCATGCGGTGAAGAGATGATAGTGTTCGCCGGTACCACCGTCTTCCCGATGCACTTCAATGTTTTTGTTCAAGACACGGGCGAGATCGACGAATGATTCCTTCGAAAGCGTGATTCGGCCCAGATCGGCATACGTCAATCCGCGCGTATTCCGCACGAACCGGAAGCGCTGCATGAGTTTTTTGTTCTTAGCACGGGACAGGGTGCGCTTCAGCACTGTTCCGCCTACCATACGGGCCTGTTCAAGATCCTGTTCTTTGGCGAGACCCATGACCGGCACGAGCATTTTGGGCGTAATGCCCACGAGCGGCAAGACGCGAGTGAGCGGAAGCCACCAGCCCAGGCCGGGAAGAGCGATCGATCGGTACCGTATGTAATTGAACCTTCGCGCGGAGAAGCACACTGTCTCGGCAGCATTGAATGCATTAATGATGTCCTGGTCCGATATGTCTGTCGGACGGTCATACTTTGGTTTCATATTCGGATTTTTATTTGTAAAACAAAAATTTTCTTTTTTCTATTATATATACTTAATATAAATATGTCAATTAGTACGCCCGGCGACTCAAAATACAAAAACCGCACGATATCCCATGGATACATGCGGCTTGATTATGATCGCCGGCAATCTCCTCGCCGGCTACTATGCGTTCCAAACTGAATTTTCCTCATCGCTCACGACTCCGTGCTTGTCTTGCGTCCGCAAGGAAGCTACGGGAGATTATCACAGGCGGAAAATTCAGGGCTGGCGCTCGCGAACCGAGGCCGGCATCTGGATGCTCAATAGAGCAATTAAATAACCATCTGAACGTAGTATAGCAAATGCATATATTTTTGTCAAGAGACTGAAAAACCTGGTTCTGCTGTATACTTTCGGCATGCAAACGGCACTTTTTGTGATCTTGGGCATCGCGGTCGGCGTGGGGGCAGCGGCTTTTTTGCTTCGCAAAAAAGCCGCGCCGCTCCCCCAGGACGACACCGGCCTCAAGCTGCTCCTCCAGCAGATGAACGAACTCACCCGCACCGTCGACCAAAAACTCGGCGAGTCGTCCCGCGAGATGAACCAGGCCATGCGCCACCAGGCCAGCGAGGCGACCAAGATCATCCAGGAAGTCACCGAGAAACTCACCCTCCTCGACGTGACCAACAAACAAGTCGTCGGCTTCACCGAGCAACTCGAAGAGCTGCAGGACATCCTCAAGAACCCGAAGCAGCGCGGCATCCTCGGCGAATATTATCTCGAAGCCCTGCTCAAAAACATCCTGCCCGCCGGCAGCTACGAAATGCAGTACGGCTTCCCTGACGGCACGATCGTGGACGCGGCCGTCTTCGTGAAAGACAAGATCATCCCGGTCGACTCGAAGTTCTCGCTCGAGAATTACAATCGCCTTGCCGCCGAAAAAGACCCGCTCCGCAAAGCCGAGTACGAGAAGGTGTTCGTGAACGACCTCAAGACCCGCATCACGGAAACCAGCAAGTACATCCAGCCTGAGCACGGCACGATGGACTTCGCCTTCATGTTCATCCCGCATGAAGCCATTTATTACGACTTGCTCGTCAACAGCGTCGGCGCCGCAAGCGAGAGCGACGAGAACCTGATCCAGCGTGCGGCAAGCAAGTACAAGGTCATCATTGTCTCCCCCACGTCGTTCCTCGCGTATCTCCAGACGGTGCTCCAGGGATTGCGCGCGCTGCAGATCGAAGAGACAGCCAAGGACATCGTGAAGCGCGTCGGCGAGCTCGGCAAGCATCTCAAGGCGTACGAGGACTACCATGCGAAACTCGGCAACGCCCTCGGCACGGCCGTAAACCAGTACAATTCCGCCGGCAAGGAATTCAAGAAACTCGACAAAGACGTGATGCGCATCACGGAAGAAGCCCCAGGGCTCGAAGCCGCGCTGCTCGACAAGCCCGGTACGGACGAGTAGTCCGCGCCGCAAAAAACCGCCCCGGAGGGCGGTTTTTTGCGGCGCGGATCGCGCTAATCGTGCACGTTGATGACCGCCGCCGGAATCGAAGGGCCCGTCCACGAGAACACGCCGCCAGTACCCGGGTTCGTTGCCTTGAACGCATTGAGCTTCGTGTTATACCAGGTGCCGCCCGGAACATTGAGCGTATCGCTCACCAGGCGGAGCTGCACTGTCGCGCCCGGGTTGATGACATATCCCGTCGTGTCCGAGAAAGACATGACGCAGCGCGCGTTAGACGCGGCGCATACGACGGTGTCGGGCGTCGGGAACGGCAGCGCTGTTCCGAACGGCGTCGTCGCGACGAAGAACCGGACATTCTGCATCGGCGTCCATGTGCCCGCAAGATTGGTATCAAGCGAGAACGAAACGTCGGTGAGCTTGAGCGGACAGTCGCCGGGATTCTTGAGCGTCCATGCGCCGCGGATCTGGTTGCGGCCGCCGACCTGCGTGCCCGTGTAGACTGTCGTGACCGGGAAACTCGGGCCGAGCGCCGGAACAAGCGTCCCTGTCGGAGCGCCGTCGAGACAGCTGTATTTCGTGCCGGTGTCGCCGCCTTTCTTTTTCTGGCGATCGGCCGGCGTGACCTGAGCCGTGTTTTCGAGCGAACGCTGATGCGAATTAGCGTACACGAAATATCCGGCGATGCCGAGCAGGACGATGACGATCAGGATTTTGACCGGATTGCTTTCAGAACTTTTCCAATACCCCATACTGATGATGTTCCCGTCCCGCGTGCAACGAGAAGTGCGTTAGGTGCTAATGCGTAAAGTATATGCCCCGCACGCCGCGAGCACAAGAAGGCTAGCGCAGAAAATTGACACATATATACATATATGTCATTATGCATATGAAGTTAGTTCCTCTAACAACTGGCCGGGCAGACCCCGGAAATCTTTTAAAAGGAGGTTGTATTGAAAAAAATACTATGCGTGTGCTTCGGCAATAGCTGCCGAAGCCCGATGATGCAGGCGATTCTCTCAAAAAAACTGCAAGACAGGAACATCAAAGCAATTATTGACTCAGCCGGCATCGCAGAAAAGAGTCCTACGCCAGCAAGCGACAATGCAAAAATTGCAATGCGCGAAAAAGGACTGTCAGTTGATGCTCATGTAAGCAAGCATGTTCGCGATGTGGACATGTCTTCCTTTGATACCATCATTGCGGTCGACCAGAAAACCCGAGATGCGCTCGTCGAAAACGGCGCATCTGCAGAAAAGATCATCATCTTGAACGAACAGAATGGAGGCGTTCCAAACCCGTACGGTGGAGACATCACGGTATACCGGACATGTGCTGATTCAATCAACGACCTGCTCGAAGATTTTGTCTCACAAGCAACATAAGACGTTCACTGCAATCACAAGTCCCGAGCTATGCTCGGGACTTTATTCGTACTTCCCCGTTATCAGCATGCACTTCGATCTCGTCACCGGTCTTGATCAAACGTGTCGCATTCTGCGTACCGACAATGCACGGGATATGTAATTCCCGACTAATGATCGCCGCATGGGACATCATACCTCCTTGATTCGTAAGGATCGCAGAAGCTTTCTTGCAGGCAAGCATAAGTTCAGGAGACGTCGTCTCCGCAACAAGAATCTCTCCCTGTTCCATCGTTTCAACCATCTCTCGGACCGTGCTCCAATTTTCGTAGCCATACACAAAAACTCGCGCCTTACCCGAGGCAAAACCTCCGTTCGCAACGGTGCCTCTAAGGATAGCCGCATCGCTGTTTTGATACGAGCCCATGCGCGCGATATAGTCCTCTGCCGCAGCGCCATGCAATTCAATCGCATTCTGATGATCCGAAACATACGCTCGTTCTCGGCTCAGCAGGATATCGATGTCGATGTTTTGTCCATCAAACAATGCAAGGATCTCATTGTGCGAAAGCTGGCTTGCAAGCTTTCTGTCGAGCGAGAATTGCCGTGCAATACCGTCCAAAAAACGGCTGATCCACGACGCATCCCCGAAAAATGCTTTGTTCAGATGCTCTCTGCCTGAATTTTTTACATAGTCGATGTCGGCAAGAGTGCGCGCAACGACAAGGTCGTCTTTTACAGCAAAAGCTCTGTCAGTATAAAAAAACTCGGTCTTGATGTACAAACGATGCAGGTCAACAAGATACGAAAGGAATCGCGTCGCCTCCTCTTTTGTCAAAGATTCCTGTCCGAGGGTTTTCTCGAAGAAATCCCACGACTCCTGTTTGTATACCTCAAAGTCGTTTTTGTAGGCGGAAAAACGATCGATTGAGGCGAATAATTCTTCGGCTTCTTTGTATGTGATATCGAGCGCGGATACAGGAAGATAGCTTGACCATGAACCATTGCAAAAAAAGAACAGTGCGCCGAGTCTCCGATACGTATGCGAAAGCGTGTCATTGATAAAAAACGGCATTCCAGAAACCTCGAATAGTCTGATGTGCTCATTCAGTCGCGGGGCCGCCGGAATGCTTTTTTGATGCGCAGCGACCGAACCACTCAGCGTTGTGACAGGACGCGACTGTACGACATGCACAGTGCCACCCTCGTACGCCCACTCGACATCGCACGGAAAACCGTAATGGTTCTCGATGGCGCACACAAGATCGGAAAGCTGCAGGATCTCGTCCGTGCGCAGCACCTGCTCTTTTCCTGCATCGCCGAGCTCGACCAACGTATTGCCGCCCTCGGCATTTCGATACAGCGCGTGGCTTTGGTGATGCACGACAGTGGTGGTGATAATTCGAGGTTCTTTTTCGACAACATAGTGGTCCGGCGTGACCATACCAGAAACGATCGTCTCACCCAACCCAAACCCCGCCTCAATAACGACCTGATTCCGATCTTGAGTCACAGGATGCAGGGAAAAAGCAACTCCTGATTTTTCAGCATTGATCATTTTTTGCACCACGACTGACATGGCCGTGTCAGTAACATCGAAACCATTCTCAAATCGGTACAAGAGAGCGCGCGGTGTGAAAAACGACGCCCAGCACGATTGTACCTTTTCGAGGACATCGCGCTCTGTGCTATTGAGATACGATTCAAGCTGTCCAGCCCACGCATGCCCCGTTCCGTCCTCTGCAATCGCGCTGGAACGGACAGCCACGAAATCAACACCCAATGCTTTAAAGGCAGCGAGTATCTCGCTCGCGATGCGATCCGGCATAGCAGCGCCTTTGATCAACGATTGAATCTTCTCTGAAGCAGCCATAATTGAAGGCAAGCTATCAGTATTCATTGAAAGTAGTACTGTTTTGATCTCCTGCGCCAAACCCGCATCGTTGAGGAAAACATCAAATGCCACCGAGAGAACAACAAATCCATCCGGCACAGAAATGCCGGCGGCGCGCAATTCACCGAGCGCAGCGCCCTTGCCGCCGGTAATATGCGCGCTTGATTGTGTCAGATTTTTTATGGATTGAGTAAACATACACAGAGTATGCACGGGTGCGGAATGCGGGAATCGAACCCGCGCCCGATGCTTGGGAAGCACCAGTTCTGCCACTAAACTAATTCCGCTTGCGCCTATTTAAACAGATTTTTCAGGAAATGCCAGAAGCCGCCGGATGCGTTCTCGGGCGCGGCTCCCGCCGTGGCGGGAGCCGCGCCCGCCGCCTCGCCTTCCGTGATCATCACCACGCCTTCCCCCGGCCGCACGACCGGAAACTGGTCGCGGAGCGCGGCCTCCTTGCCCTCAGGCGTGGCGAGCAGCGCAAGCTTGCGTTCGAGATCCGCCTGCTTGAACTCAAGATCGCGGGCATCCTGCTCGGCAATGCGCCGCTCCTTCGCGGCACCGGCGCTCTTCACGGCAATGCTTGCCGCGCCGTACCCCACGAACGCCACAAAAACGAGCACGGCCAAGGCCATGCCGCGCGAGTACATGATGCTCTTCCAGACGCTCGTCCTTTCAAAATAGGCCATAGTGTGCTAGCGTGAAGCCATACCAGTGTAGCATATCCGCATATATATGATGTTTTCCAACAAGCACAAAAGAAAGTTCGGCATCGCCTGGGCCGTCATCTCGGTCATCATAATCATCATGATGGTGGCCCTCTACATGCCGGCGCTCTTCAGCTAAACGCGGCGCACCAGCGCAAAAAAAAAACACCTTCGGACAACAGCATTCGTCGAAGGTGTTTTTTATTTGTCGCTGCCGCGCTGCATCATTTTCAGGAACACGTCATGCGGGATGTTCACTTTGCCCGAATTCTTGAGACGCTCCTTGCCGCGCTTCTGCTTCTCGAGAAGCTTCTTTTTGCGCGAGACGTCGCCGCCGCCGACCATCTTTGAACCATGCATCAGCACGTCCTTACGGAAGGCCTTGATGGTCTTCGACGCGAGGATCTTGCCGAGCGCAACGCCTTGGAC
>CAZHLG010000004.1:0-39549 GCA_964533145.1 uncultured Candidatus Saccharibacteria bacterium
TTCATGAGGTATTTGAGGAACCGGCGCAGGGCGATGAGGTGGTAGTTCTGCGTGTTCTTCTTCATGGTGGCAGCCGATTGGCCGCGGACTTTGATGCCGGGCGCGCGGTTGAGGTTGAGACGGAACTCGCGGACGGTGTCGTCGGTGATGTCTTTCGGTCCCTTGATGCCGCCGAACTCAAAAAACCGCGTAATGTAGCGGTCGTAATTGCCGACAGTTTTGAGGCTCGAGCCCTTCTCGATCTCCATGTACTCGAGGAACTCGCGCTTGAGGCGGTCGATCTCCGTTGCCATATATATAGTGTAGCAAAGAAACGTCGGAAAATGATGTAAACCACCCCGTCCGCACCGCGGGCGGAGGTACTTGCATTCTTTTTGAATATATGCTACAATGGACCCGTTATGTTGAAGACCAAAAAGAAGCAGGCAGTCGTCAAAAAGCACCAGATGCACGAGACCGACACGGGCTCGACCAAGGTCCAGGTCGCGATTCTCTCGACCCGCATCGACGAACTCGCCAAGCACCTCAAGTCGCACAAGAAGGATAACCACTCCCGCCGCGGTCTGCTCAAGATGGTGGCCGACCGCCGCACGCACCTCAAGTATCTCGAGCGTAAGAACAAGCCGGCATACGACAAGCTCGTCAAGGAACTCGAACTCAAGTAGTTCGGGTTTTTTGATGTGCTATAGTGTCTTTGTGCCTCTTTTAAAAACCCGTTCATAATTTTTCATACTCGCATATGGCAATCATCAAGCATCAGGACCAGCGCGTGGCCGTTTTTATCGACACGCAGAATCTGTATCACAGCGCGCGCAATCTGTATAAATCGTACGTGAACTTCGGCGCGATCCTCAAGGACGCGGTCGCCGGGCGCAAGCTCGTGCGTGCCATGGCCTATGTGATCGCAAGCGAGGCTGGCGACGAGAAGGCGTTTTTCGAGGCGCTCACCAAGCTCGGCATCGAGACGAAGGTCAAAGATCTCCAGGTCTTCTCGGATGGCTCGAAAAAAGGCGACTGGGACGTGGGTCTTGCCATCGACGCGGTCTCGATCGCGCCGCGTATCGACGCAGCCGTGCTCGTGACCGGCGACGGCGACTATGTGCCGCTCGTCGAATACCTCCAGCGCCATTCCGGTCTCCAGGTCGAAGTGATCTCGTTCGGCAAGTCGAGCGCCATGCGGCTCAAGGAGGCTGCCGACGATTTCTTCGATCTCTCCGTGAGCCCCAACAAGTACCTCATCCGCTCGCGCCGCTAGCACGCACGTAAAAAGCCCCGATTGTTCGGGGCTTTTTCTATTTAGGCCAAAGCGGCACTCGGTCTCTTCACGTGGGTTTTGGGATTGTCAGCTTCCTTCGATGTTTCGGACAGATGGATGGTCTCTGCCTCGGTCAGGAGTGCAGCATCTTTTTCCGAGATGCTCGGGGCGGTGAACTTGAACGATCCTGTGTTGCCGTGCGGCAGGCCCTTTGCCTCCAGGATCGTGTGTACGTGTTTTCGCGTGAGTTGTGTCACGCCGGGCTGCGTCAGGACTATCGCCTGATAGCTGTTCCCGTTGTTTGTAACGGTCAGATGAAAACGGTTATGCGCCATAATGAAATACGTTTGCTTCGAACTATACACCCGCATGATTCGTTGTCAAACACACGAAAGGGTGTAGAATGCGGACATTAGCAGTTTACGCGCTCGCTTCCGGACGTATAGAATTGCGCGCACATCGAAGCAATTTTACGGTCCGGACGCGAGTCATATACATATAGTATGCATTCGAAAGAATACTCCGTAGCGGTCGGCGGCAAGACCATCACTGCCGTTTTCAGCGATCTTGCCGATCAGGCGAACGGTTCCGTGATGCTCAAGTGCGAGGACACGATCGTGCTTGCCACGGCCGTCATCTCGCGGAGCGACAAGAACAATCCGGGCTTCTTCAATCTCACGGTCGAGTATCTCGAGAAGTTCTACGCCGCCGGCCTCATCCTCGGCGGCCAGTACAACAAGCGCGAAGGCCGCCCGTCCGACGAGGCCATCCTCTCGGCGCGCGTCATCGACCGCACGATCCGTCCGCTCTTCGCGCATCACATCAAGAACGCCGTGCAGGTCGTGGCGACAGTGCTTTCCGTGGGCCGCATGGACCCGGGCGTGCTTGCCGTGAATGCCGTCTCGCTTGCGCTTGCGACGAGCGACATTCCGTGGGCGGGTCCCGTGGGCGCCGTGCATGTCGGCAAGGGCCGCGACGGCGGCGAGATCGCGATCGACAACTACATCCCGAACACCGGAGAGAACAACTATGATCTCGACATGACTGTCTGCGGCAAGGATGGCAACGTCGTCATGATCGAAGCCATGGCCCGCGAGTATCCCGAGGCAGAGATGGCCGCCGCGCTCGACATGGCCATGCCGGAGATCGCCGCGCTCGAGAAGTGGCAGCGGGACATCGTGGCTGAGATCGGCAAGCCGAAGAAAGACATGCCCGCTCCGACCGTTGCCGAAGAAGCCAAGGCGCTCTTTGCTGCGACCGTCGGCCCCAAGATGGACAGCATCTTCGGCGCCGAATCCAAGAAGACGCTGTACGCGCTTGAAGACGAATGGAAGGCCGCGCTTGCCGAGAAATTCCCGGGCGAGGAGAACGAGAAGCTCGTCGAGACCGCCGAGGATTATTTCAACGAGATGGTCGATGTGCTCATCCATCAGAAAGCGCTCAGGGAAGGGAAGCGTGCCGATGGCCGCGCGCTCGATCAAGTCCGTCTGATCTTCGCCAAGGCGGGCGGGCTGTCGCCGGTCCTGCACGGTACGGGCATCTTTTATCGCGGCGAGACGCACGTGCTTTCCGTGCTCACGCTTGCCGGTCCGGAGGCCGCGCAGACCATCGAGGGCATGGAGATCCGCGGCACCAAGCGCTTCACGCATCATTACAATTTCCCTGCATACTCCGTCGGCGAGACGGGCCGTTTCGGCGGCATCAACCGCCGCGAGATGGGTCACGGCTTCTTGGCCGAGAAGGCGCTCATTCCGGTCATCCCCGACAAGATGGCGTTCCCGTACACGATCCGTCTCGTGTCCGAGTCGACCGCGTCCAATGGATCGACCTCGCAGGCCTCGATCTGCGGATCGACCATCGCGCTCATGGATGGCGGCGTGCCGATCAAGGCGCCGGTGGCGGGTCTTGCCATGGGTCTTATCCTCAATCTCGAGAACCCGAGCGAGTACAAGATCCTCTCTGATATCCAGGGTCCGGAAGACCATCATGGCGACATGGACTTCAAGGTCGCCGGCACGCGCGCCGGCGTGACCGCGATCCAGCTCGACATCAAAGTCGGCGGCGTGCCCGTGCAGGCGCTCAAGGATGCCATGATCCAGGCGCGCGCAGGCCGACTCGGCATCCTCGATGTGATCGAGAGGGAGATCGCCGCGCCGCGCGCCGACATCTCCCCGAACGCGCCGAAGATCCTCGTCACCACGATCAAGCCGGAGCAGATCGGCATGGTCATCGGTTCGGGCGGCAAGACCATCAATGGCATCCGCGAGAAGACGGGTGCCGAGATCACGATCGAGGACGACGGTACGGTGTATGTGACCGGCAAGAACGGCGCAGCCGATGCCGCGCTCGAGATCATCAAGGGCATGACGCACGAATGGAAAGTTGGCGAGCCTGCCATGGGCGAGGTCGTGAAGATACTCGAAGTCGGTGCCATCGTGAAGCTTTCCGAATATGCTGACGGCATGGTGCACATCTCCGAGCTCGCGCCGTGGCGCGTCGCCCGCGTGACCGACCTGGTCAAGGAGGGTATGCAGGTGCCGGTCAAGGTGGTCGGCGTCGACCCCGAACGCGGCCGCATCTCGCTTTCCATCAAGGCAGCCAAGCCCGATTTCTTCCCGAAACCGGCGACCGAAGCGCCGAAAGCCTAACAGCTCGCTCCTCGTGCCTGAAAACCGCCCGCGCTCCGGGCGGTTTTTCTGCGCGTATATTTTTTGACAAATATACAGATAAATTGTAATGTTGAAAAAAATTGAAAACAGAACATGAAGAAAAAAATACTTGCGCTTATAGCGGGGCTCGTCGCCCTGTGCGCGCACGCAAAAGAACGCACGCTGATCGTATCTCGCGACGACGTCGTCAAAGGGTACATCGGCCGATGTTATTCGACAGACTCAGGGGGCATGATGGAGCTCTGGACATGCCGCGACACCGCCATCGGGCCGAACATTGAAGCAACGGTGCGGTCGCTCCATGCGGCGGTTCCGTATTCCCGCGATTCGTTCAGATGTTCGGATGAGTATGCGGAATTCACTCTATGCGGTACATTCATACGTCTGCTTACGGATACTGCTGGGCAGCAGGAGTTTTTTTCTAAAACAGAGTTGCCGGTTCGATTCTCCAGTATTCAGGATTTTGTGCGGCCCGAGCAGGTGGATCAGTTCGTGTACGTGTCCTATGACGCCACGGCACGGCGGTTTGTTCCCGTCGTGACAGAACAAGGGTCGCTCGCATACAACTGGGGTCTGCCGCTCTTTCTCGCAGGTCTGATCCTTTTTGTGGTTACTCGGATTCGGATTAAGCGCCACGGTTGGCGGTCTGTCTCAATGACGCTCTTTTTTTTGGCGATCGTCAGTCTGTTGTTCGGGGTCATGGGTATGACGATAATCACTCGTAACTTAGGATTTTTCGTTGTTGGAATTTGTATTTTTGTTCTGTGTATTCTTTGGGTCGGGTTTACAAAATACTTCGGTATGCCTCAACCAGCTTCTGTGTGATCGATCTATGAAAGCCTTCCGAATGGAAGGCTTTTTATTTTGACATTCTGCTCGCATGTACTACAGTTAGGGCATTAGAACTTAGCTTGCTATCCGCATGAACGAACACGAAACCACGAATACTGTTTCCGCCTCCTCCGCCGAAAAGATCCCGGCTGCGCGCCCGGCCGCCGAGGCCGTGCCTGCGATTCAGAATACCGACAAGAAGGCCGGCATGCTCCGCTCGATCTACGAACGCGGCGCGCGCGGAATCTCGCGGCTGCTGGGCTCGGGAGCCCGGGCGAATGAGGAACTTTCAACCAAGCTGTATGCGAGCGCCGACCCGGCCGGTAAGGGTCTCGAGAACATGTCCGTGCGGGAGATCGTCGGCAACATGGGTTCGGCCGCAGGCTCGGCCATCGAATCCGGCGTCAACACCGCCGCCGGCAAGATCGACGCCGCTCTCAACCCGGAGAACAAGGATTACTTGGAAATGTCCATGCAGGAGATCGTCGGCAACATGAGTGCCGCGGTCGGCAAGCCGATACAGGAGCGCGCAAACGCGTTCGCGAACGCCGCCGATCGCGCGTTCAATCCGGAGGGCAAAGATTACGAATCCATGTCGATGGGCGAGATCTTCCGCAACTTCAAGGAGTTCGCCGTCGGCAAGAAAGAGGTGCGCGCAGAGATTACCGCCCAGCGTTCGTCGGTTTCAGCGGCCGTCGCGGGCCTTGAGAAGAATCCGTCGAAATCCGCGCTCGAATCTGCAAAGGGCGGATTGCTTGGTGCTTGGAACACGCTCGTCCGATATGGCACCGCTGCATACAATGCCATGGTGCATGGCAGCGCCGAGGTCCGGGCGCAGTATGATGCGACCCGCAATAAGTTCAAGACGTACTGTCTTGAACAGGACAAAGAAAAGTACGCCGCCAAGCTCGAGGTCATCGAGCGCAAGCTTTCCGTGATGCGCTCGTTCGCCGAGAAGACTGGAACGCAGGTCGAGATGCCCGTCGCCGAAACCGCAGCTCCGGCTGCCGCCGCATAATCATATGACAGTACAAGAAGCACGAGATTTTTTTGCGGGGAGCGATTTTTCCGCAGAGACAAAAAGCAAGATCAATGCCGTGCTCGCATCCGCTGCGACGCTCGGACCCGCCGAGATCGCGGCGATCAAGGCGCTCATGCAGGAGGAACTCGACAAGGATTTCGAGGAGACCGGTGCGGATTTTTCAGCAATCCCTGAGATCCGCGAAGCCGAAGCCGCACATGGAGCGGCTCAGGCTGGGATCGAAAAAGAGTTCGCCGACGACATGGCGTACATCGAGACAGAGGTTGCGCAGTTCGACGAGGTGCGGAAAAAACTCGCGGCCGTGTCCGACCATCTCGAGGCGGACGCTATCAAGCAGACTATCTAGCGTGGTATCATGGACGCGTAATGGAGCCGAACAATGAAGTCGACATCAATGCGCCGTCCGAAAAACTGATCGAGCAGATCCGGCAGAATGCCGCTGCGGCCCCGCTTCCTCCCGAATCGGCGCCAGCAGCGACGCCTGCGCCTGCGGCCTATGACGGGCGGCGGCTTTCGCCGATCCGCACATTCTCGTCCGATATGGCCGAGGCGATCCG
The DNA here is from genome assembly GCA_964533145.1 of uncultured Candidatus Saccharibacteria bacterium. Classification (GTDB taxonomy): domain Bacteria; phylum Patescibacteriota; class Minisyncoccia; order Phycocordibacterales; family UBA9973; genus CAITQP01. The sequence goes on from CAZHLG010000004.1 coordinate 6,355, forward strand.
CACCAAGGGCGGTTCTGTCGTGCGCATCGCGATCGCCGAAGAAGAGAAGCGGCGCCGCGCATATGAGGAGAACTCCATACGTTCAAAGAAGAACATCATGCTCATCGTCCTGAGCATGTGCCTGATCGTCGGAGCGCTTGCTATCGCGTGGTATGGCTATTCGCGCCGCACGCATCCGCCCGCAGTTGCGCTCGCGCCTCAGACGCGTCCGGATTCGCTCATCGCGAGCGACGACTACGCGCTTGTTGATGTCGCCGGGTTGCAGGTGACAGACGTGCTTGCCAAGATCCGCGCTGCTGTGGCAGTGCCCGGCATCGAAGCCGGTTCTATAAAGAATCTCGTGCTTGTTGAGGGCGGGACAAGCGGCGCCAAAACGGCGATCCCCGTGGCCCGGTTCCTGTCGGCTCTCGGTTCGCATGCGCCGAGCGAGCTTGTCCGGACGCTCAAGCCTGATTTCATGCTGGGGCTGTACCTGTACGACACGAGCACTTTGTTTGTCGTCATGCACGGCACTGCGCATGATTTTCTTCTCGCGGGGATGCTTTCCTGGGAGCGTGATCTTTTTTCCGACATGGCGCCGCTTTTCGGTATTGATACATCAAGCTATACCAAAGCCGAACTTGAAAGCATGACATTTACCAACGTGATCGTCGAGAACCGCGACGCGCGGGCCGTGCTCGGCGCAAGCGGCAAGCCGATCCTGTTCTACTCGTTTCTCGACCAGAACACCATTGTCATCGCAGCAGACCCGAAGACCTTTTTCGAGGTTGTCCGGCGGTACTGATGCAGGGCTTTCCATGGTACGATAGCGGTATGACAGACCACAAACACGCACTTGAAGAAGAGCGCAAGACGCTCGCAGCCGAACTCGGACGCTTGGGCAGGCGCGATCCCGAGACGCGCGGATGGGAGGCCGTTCCCGAAGCCGCAAGCGAAGCCGATGCTGATCCGAACGACCATGCGGATCGCTTCGAGGATTTTGAGGAGAAGAGCGCGGTCATGGGACCGCTCGAAACCCGCCTTGACGAGGTGGAGCGCGCGCTGTTGCGGATCGAGAACGGAGGATACGGCCACTGCACCGTATGCGGGAATCCGATCGAAGCCGAACGCTTGCAGGCAAATCCCGCCGCCGAGACGTGCATGAAGCACATGGGATAATGCCGGCCTTCGGTGCCGGGTTATCCTATTTTCTTGATCGTTTCTTTATCGCGCGAATGCCATGCTGCACGCATGGCATTCGCGCGCGTTTTTTCAGCACAGACAGAGCTGCTTTCGGGGCGGGTCGTTTCCGTAGAAGTCGATACGTCGCGCGGTTTGAATCATTTTGCGATCGTCGGCCTTGGCGACAGGGCTGTCGGCGAGGCGCGCGACCGCGTCGCGGCCGCGCTCAAGAATTCCGGTTTTGAGTCGCCTAAAAGCAAGAATCAAAAGACTGTGGTCTCGCTCTCTCCGGCCGATGTCCGCAAGGAGGGCGCCCATTTTGATCTGGCGATAGCGCTCGGCTATCTTGCGACAGATACGGTCCGTCTGCCGAATCCGGATACTGCGATGTTTGTCGGCGAGCTTGCGCTCGACGGCGCTGTCCGGCCGGCGCGGGGCGTTCTTGCCATGGCGCTTGCCGCGCTGCGGAGCGGTTTCCAGGAAATATATGTTCCGTTTGAGAATGCCGACGAGGCGGCTTTGGCCGACGGTCTTGCCGTGCATCCGGTCCGTTCGTTGCGCGAATTGGTCAGTCATCTTCGAGGCGAAGCGCGCATCCCTGCGCATGCGCGGACGCAGGTGTGCGGTATCCGCACGCTGCCGGAAGTCGATATGGCAGACATCGTCGGTCATGAGGGTGCCAAGCGCGGCCTGCTCATTGCCGCGGCTGGCGGACACAATGTTCTCATGCACGGTCCGCCCGGCACAGGCAAGACGATGCTTGCCCGTGCGTTTGCCGGAATCTTGCCACCGCTTTCGCGCGACGAAGCGATGGAAGTGTCGTCGGTCCATTCTGTCGCCGGGAGCGGTTCGGTGTTCTCTTTCGATCCGCCGTTCCGCTCTCCGCATCATACGTCGTCCCATGTGTCGGTCATCGGCGGCGGCACGCCGCCTCGGCCCGGCGAGATAACCCTCGCGCACTGCGGCGTGCTTTTTTGCGACGAGTTCCCCGAGTTCGATCGACGCGTAATCGAAAGCCTGCGCCAGCCGCTCGAAGAACAGCGGGTGTCCATTGCCCGATCGAAGGGTTCGGCGCTGTTTCCGGCGCGGTTCATGCTCGTTGCCGCAATGAACCCATGCCCGTGCGGGTACCGTGGTTCGCGTGCGAAGGCGTGCACATGTTCGGCTGCGGATTTGCTGCGGTATCGGCGCAAGCTCTCAGGCCCGGTGCTCGATCGCATCGACATGGGCCTTCATGTGAGTACGGTGCACTACGAGCGTCTTGCTGCCGGGTCGTCGGGGGCGCGGAGCGAGGTTCTGCGGAAAGAGGTCGAGGCTGCGCGCGAGCGGGCGTATGCCCGCTCGCGCGCAGCCGGAATAGACCCCGTTCTCAATGCGCATCTGCGTGCAAAAGATGCACGGGCGATGCTTTGTGTATCAAAAGATGCGGAGGCGATGCTCGGTCAGAGCGCGGAGCGGCTTTCGCTTTCGGCACGCAGCTATCATCGTGTGCTCAAGCTTGCGCGCACGATAGCCGATCTAGCCGATGCTGAGGAAATCCTCTCCGAACATGTTCTTGAAGCTCTGCGGTACCGTCCGCAGACTGACCTGCTTGGCTAGCTCTGATTTAGAGTCCGAAATTCGGATCGGTGAGCGGGTTCTTCGCTCCGTTGACCTCGAAGTGGAGGTGCGATCCGGTGGAACGGCCGGTCGATCCGACAAGACCGATGGTGTCGCCTTGGCTGACGCTCTGTCCTGCGCCGACGAGCACTTTCGAAAGATGTGCGTAGAGAGTCTGCGTGCCGTTCGGGTGGTTTACCACGATGTAGTTGCCGTACCCTGTGTTATAGAGTCCCGCGCCGCTTGCGACGATGACTGTGCCGCTCGCTGCCGCATATACCGGTGTTCCCACAGGGGCTGCGATGTCGACGCCCGTCATGCGTGCGCCGTGCAGACCGCGAGAAAAGCGGCCTCCCGGGAGGGGGCGGATGAAGTAGCTGCTGAGGTCTTTTTTGCTCGACACCGGAGTGGTGACTGTCGAAGTCTTGGTACCGGAGGACGCAGGAGCCGCAATGCTCGTAAAGTCTGCATCGGGAATAATGAGCGTGTCGCCCGGAGAGAGGGTCTGGCCGGGCTCGATCTCGTTCCAGAGCTCGATGTCCACCATGCTGACTTTGTATTTTTTTGCGATGCCGGCGAGCGTCTCGCCTTTTGCGACGGCATGCAGCTTTCCCGTGGTCGGGAGGATGACGAGTGTCATGCCGGGTTTGATGGCGGCTGTTGCGGACAGGTTGTTGGAGGCCAGGATCGTTGCCTTTGTCACGCCGAACATTTCGGCGATCTTGCCGAGGCTGTCTCCTGGGCGGACCGTATATACGGTAATCTGGCCTGCCTGTGTCGGCATTGAGGCGACATCGGCTGCGTTGCCGACCGGACCCATGGAAGGGGACAGAGCCGTATCATCCTCGAGCTCAACCTCTGCCGTTGCGGCTTTTTGGCCGATGGCCGCCGGGCCGATGTTCGCAGCGAGGATTTCGGGCATTTTTTGGGAGTTGCGGACGGTGTCAGTGCTTATGGACGAGTTTGTCGAGGCTTCGGCATTGTTTGAAAATATGGAAAAAATGCTTGCTGAAGCCGAAAGCGGGAAGAATGCCAGCGTAGAGAAAACGCCGGTCGCCGTGAGCCGGGCGGCCAGATTAAACAGGAACTTCTGTCGTTTCGCCGTAAAAATGCTTATTTTAGAAGGCGAAAGTCGTATATGTGGGCGTTTAATAAACTGCGAAAAGTGGCGAAGAATCGCACAAGCACCCAAAAACCTTTGAAAACAATGGTTTTAAGTCGCTTCGCCGTTACGATCGGTCGGGGGGTCTCGTAAAATCCTTATATAGCAAGGTTTTTACGGACGATAGCCATTCAGGAGCAGGCATACTATACTATATATGTATCGCCTGTACCTCTATGCTAGCCTCCGCCTGGGAGGCAGTCAACCGCCTATTTTTATAAGGCAATAGAATTGACCCTTTGTATATTTTTGTGGTGTTGTATTAACCATGAGCAACGAAACCGTCAAAAGACAGGAACCGGGCAAGGATGCTGAGCTGTTACGGCTCGAGCAGCAGCTTGCGGCGCGAAGAGAGCTCAAGCGCCGGCGTGAGGCGGCGAGCGAGCAGGTCAAGACGCTGGAAAAAGCATATGATGCCGAGTTCGAGTCATGGTATGGCGGGCGTGCTGCCCGGGCGATGCGCCGCAAGGTCGCCACGGCCCTGACCGTGTTCACACTACTGCAGTCTGAGCGGTCCGGCGGTCCGGGCAGCCCTTCGGGCCTCAAAGAAAAAGCGAAGGAGATTTCCTATCAGAAACCGAAGCCATGGAAGCCTGCGGGCACCACGGTGCAGTATCCGACGACGACGGACATGTACGTTGCCAAGACGCGAATTCCGGACGTCCTCGCGTCGCTCCCTCTTGAGGAGCTCAACAAACTGGACCTTTCTCCTGAGGAACGGGCTGCAGTCGAGGCGCTTGCCCCAGCCATGCCTCTAGTTCGAGTGCCGCATGAGGCGGACACGCTGGCTGCTGTCGCTGTCTCCGGACCGGAATCGTTCGTTGTATCCGATCCTGATGCGCATGTTCCCGCCGCAGTTGCCGTGCCGGGTACGCATGTTCGCGACAATGACGTGATCGCTCCGATTGAGACGCTGGGAGCGGATGAGTTTGCCGTCGAGGCTCCGACTGTGCGTGTTGCGAGCGCGGCGGCGCCGGAGCTAGTGACTGTGTCCGGCGTTCCTGCCGCCGCCGCGCCGCTCTCCGTTTTCCCTGAGCATGCGGGTGCCGTGCATCCCAACGAAAAAGAAATCGAGTCGCTTGAGCGCAGCCTCCGCGCCACGCTCGCCAAGAAAGCGGCCGCACCCGGACGCATCGCTGTCGAATATGAGAACCCCGCGGATGACCCGCGTAACAATCCGACGCCTCGGATCGAGAAGCCTCGCGCCGAAACGAACACCTCCGCTCCGGCAAAGGCTGTTGCGCCGAGCCTCGCAGTTGCGCCGAAGCGCATCGAGCATTTCCGCCCCGGGTATGTCGATATGTCGCCGACCGAAGTGCCGGCAATAGTCCAATCAGAATTTCCGCGCCCGCCGCTCGGCGATCTCACGGCAGAGGAACGCAAGATATACGACCGTACGCACAGCGCCGGAGAGACGAACCGTTCGACGGACACGGCTCGTTCTGCGGTCGACCGCCGGATCACGGAGGATCAGAAGAAGCGCTATGTCGAGGACCGCGAAGCCACGTACAAGATGGTTCCGATGTACGATTCGCACGGGAGGAAAATCGGCGAACGCGAAGTGATCGCGACTCCGTTCCACAAAGGTTTCGGCACGCTTGAAACCGACGTGTACAAAGGCCCCGACAGCAAGCATGTCCAGATAGAGGGAGGCTTCGTCGTGCCCGGCGTCCTTGATGCGCTCATTGACCGCCCGACATGGCATGCTCTGCAGCAATATGGCCTTGAGTCGCAGTGGCGGTATATGAATCGTGTCGAGACCAAGGAGGACATCGGTCCGTGGTTCATGTGGGTGCAGGAAAAAGGCGTCATCCTGACATTCACGCATGACAACAAACTCAAGGGCGAGCACCCCATCCTTGGCGGAAAGAGCGGCGGGGATGAGCTCAACACCTACACGACAGAACATGTCGCAGGCGGCATGACGACGCCCGCCGGCGAGTATCTGATCAAGAAAGCGACGACGGCTGACCTTGAAAAGCTCAAAGGTCAGTTCGGTCACGGCTACCACAAAGATCTTTGGATCATGCTCATCAAGGGCAAGGATGGCCGTTGGCTCAATCAAGGCATCGCGATCCATGGAGAGCTCGCGAAAAACCTCGCCGAGCAGGAAGAAAACATCCACTCGGCCGATGCAAGCAAGCATGGCAGCACGATCGGATGCGGCCGTTTGACGGAGTCGGGCATCGCCGGGTTCAAGGCATTGTTCAAATCTGAGAACGAAGGCGGACAGACCGGTTATTTCGGCAGCGTGCTCTCCCGCCAGCGCGGACATATCCGTCTTCCTGACGGCACGATGGCGGTCCGTTCGGATGATGCGTTCCGCAAGATGATCCGGGCCGGTGTCGACAGATTCACGCAGCAGAATCCTGTCGACTTCCAGCTCATAAAGGAAGAGATCGTCGAGCAGTCGAGGCAGGAGCGCGAGAAGCATGAGAGTTATGTCCGCGACCCGAAAGCCGAAGACAAGATCAGGCTCGAAGTGAAGAAGGCGAAGATCGATACAGTCGCGGTGCCTGCGATGGGCGATTACGACAGCGAAGAATAGTGTGCGATACTTTCCATACGATATATGAGTTCAGAAAAAAAAGACTACAAACTCGACGTGATCGCTGAAAATCTCCGCAAAGCCCGCGAAGCGGAGACGGAGGCGCGGATCGAAGAAGAGTCGTCCGATTTGCCGTCGGAAGAACAGCTGCTCGCGCAGATCGCGGCTCGCACCAGAGAGCTTGGGGGCGAGGATGTTGCGCCGAAGCAGGAAAAGAGCTCGATGCGGCAGACGCTTTCCCGTGCCGGCAACGCCGCTTTTGATGCGCTTGCCGGGCTTTCTCCGGAAGGCTCGGAAGATCGCGCGTATTACGAGAAGACGCGGAGGGACTGGGAAGCAGGTGCTCCGAAAAAAGAGAAGAATGAGACAGCGCTCGGCCGCGCGGCTGGCATGCTGCGCGCGGCGTTCGGCAAGGCTGCGGAGAAGTTCGGTGCTGTCGCCGCCGCGCGTGCCGAAGCATATGCCCGCATTGGCCGCGAGTACGCCGACCGTGAAGTCGTGCCTGAAGGCGCCTTTGCCAAGCGTCCGGCAAAAGATACTGCTGAGAGCACGTTTGAACGGAAGTCCGAAGCGCCTGTCGAACAGAACGATTACGAAGATTTCAAGGCGCGCTTCGAAAAAGACCATGCGAAAGACGGTCTGGGCCGGCTGATCGGCTCGATGGAGAACACGATTCCGGGTTTTGCAGACATGACCCCCGGCGCGCGCATGCTTGCCGTCGAGGCACTCACGAACCGGCTGTATGCCGAGGTCAAGGACCGCGGAGAAAAAATGCTTGCCAGCAAACTCGCCCCTGCCGACATCTCGCGCGCGCCGGGAATGCTCGGCGCTGTCCGGCACTACGGTTCCCGCGCGCTCGACGCGGCGAAGAAGACAGTCCGATACGGACTTTGGAAGAACTACCGTACCTCGAAGTACGAACGGGCGGCCTACGAGTCTCTCACTACCGATGAGCTCGACGCCTTTGTCGCGGAGCATGCAGGCATTGCGCGCACGCTTGCCGACAAGAACCTCGATGTGCGCCTGCATGCGGACGGCAAGACCGTGCTCGTCGACTATGTCGGACAGAGTCTTGAGTCTGGCAGTAGCGAGGCCATTGCCAATGAGTTCAATCGCCGTGCAAAAAGAGTGCAGAACATCCCGAAAGAATGGACATACGCGGACGCGAAACCGGCTGACCGCAAAAAATATCTCGCTGCGCTCGCAGCGCTTGAGGCGGTCGAGCCGGCGATGCTCGGCGTCATGAAGGAGCGTTTCGGCGGCGATGAAGCCAAGGCTGCGATCGAGATGGCCAAGGCGCGCCGAACGATCGATGCGATGAGTTTTCTCTCGCAGAACCCCGAAGCCAGCGACGCGCTGCGCTCCATTGGCACGCGCACCGAAGGCGGTCGGATCGCGCGCGCCGTCGCCAAATACTGGACCGACAGATATTCTGGTGACAATCTGCGGTATGCGGCACTTGGTGCCGTCGGCCGCTTTGTGTCGGGAACGGTCTTGGCCGGTCTGCCGGTGATCGGCTTGCCTGTCGCCGTAGCCATCTCAAACCGTATCGCGTATTACCGCGGCAAGGATGCGGCACGCGAGGGATTCCGCAAAGAAGGCGCGCTCGCCCGCATGGGAGGCGCGGCAAAGTCCGAGACGCGGCAGGTCATGAGCCGTGCCGATCTCAAGCTTCGCGATCTCAAAAATCTGACTGAACAGCTTGCGCAATCATTCGCGCCGAACGGAGGCGCTGTCATGAACGTCGCGCAGGTCCGCAACAAGCTTGAGACGCATCTCGCGTACATCACCGAAAAATTCAAGCGGGGAGAGATCAATTACGGCTCCGAGAAGGAACGCTTCGCCGTGCAGTACGATCTCATGATGGCCATGCATGCGGCCGAGGCCGAGCTCGCGGCTGCTGATGTGAAGGGCCCGAACCTTCTTTCGTTGTACACCGAAGCCGTCTCGTATGATGGGAGCAAACCTCTCTTTTTTGCTGGTCAGAACCATGATTCATCCGATCGGCGCAGGCGCTCGCTCCTCGAGGCGCGCGGAGAGATGTATCAGAAGATGGTCGCCGAGGCCCGCGAGAAGAAGATGGAGTGGCAGGCGCACCGGAGCGCCGTCATCGGCGGGCTGATGGGTTCCGTCGGTTTCTATTTCTCCGATCTGATGCATCGGCAGCCGGAGACATTGGATGCTTTTCGGCATATCGATACTGAAGCCGCCGTCCCTCCAGTTCCGGTCGTCGCTCCGCGGTATTCGTCCGTCGAAGATATCATCAGTCACTCTGTCGCGCATGCTGACGCGTCGGTCAAGGGCGCGGAGGATATGCTGCTCGCCATCAAGCGTTCGCCGGAATTCTCGAATCTCACCCCGGCGCAGCAGGAATTCTTCAACGCGAACACGCTCCATGCTGTCGCCAAGGAAGCACGGCTCTATGACGATGCGTCTGGCAGTGTGATTATCCCCAAAGGGTCCAGCATCGAGATCGCCGACAACGGTCATATGTACCTCGTGGATCGGGCGCGGGGCGAGACTCATGATCTCGGTTTGCTCGACAAAAAAACCGGCGTGTTCACGCCGGCCGATGAGCCTGGTCTCGCGCATTCGGCGACAGAGGCCGCTTCTGCCGCACCGCAGAGGCCCAAGATTACGCTTGAAAAACCGGATGATGCGCCGGAGACGATTACCGAAAAACCGACGCCGGAAGATATCGGTCTGCCGAAGCCGTCTCATGATGAGACGATGCGCTTTCAGGAAGCGGCCGCGGGCGAGCAGGTTTCCCCGCGTGCGGAATTTGCGCCGGATGACGACACCGAGGCTGCTGTCAGTTTCAATCGGACGGCAGAGTATACACAGTGGGATGAGTATGACCCGTCCCGCATGTTCACCGAATCGCAGATGTCGCGCGTGATGCATCGCGCAGCCCGCAAATACAACCATCAGGTCAATCGTTTCTTCGGCGACCATGATGTGATCGGGCAGCTTATCGTGCCGGGAGAGGACATGCTGCTGTGGAAGGAGACGATGCAGAAACTTACGGCAGAGCAATTTTTCGCGCTGCGCCGCAATCAGGTCCCGATATATCACTATCAGCAGTTTTTCCGTCATATCGCGAAGCTTTCCGAACGATTCCCGGATGTCCCGCGCGAGATGCCATTCCCGGCGTATATGAAAGAACTGTATCGCCGTGAGGCCATCGAACACGTGGCGTCCGTCGATGAGTAACGGCACAAAACAGAAAAACGCGGCCAAGGCCGCGTTTTTCTGTTTTGTGCCGAGTGCGGTATAGTATCCTCGCATGCATCCTTCGACGCACGATCTTTCGCATCTGAATCCCGCCCAGCGGGAGGCCGTGCTCCATACGGAAGGACCGCTTCTGATCGTTGCGGGCGCTGGCGCGGGCAAGACCAAGACGCTGACCGAGCGCATCACGCATCTCATTCTCTCCGGCGTCGCGCCGTGGCACATCCTGGCAGTCACTTTCACCAACAAGGCAGCAGGGGAGATGCGCGAGCGTGTCGAGGCGGCGATCAAAAAGCACGGCATCGACGGCCTGCCGACCGTCACTACTTTTCACCGCCTCGGCGGCATGATCATCCGAGACCATGCGGGATATTTCGGCCTGACCAAGCATTTCTCCATATTCGACGAAGACGATGCCCGCTCCGTGATCCGCGAGGCCATGCGCGATTTCGGTATCGACCCGAAGTTGCTCGACCCGAAGCGGGTGAAGCACATCATCTCGAGCGCGAAGATGTCCGGCGACACGCCGGATTCGTTCGTCGACAAAGTCGGCTCGCAGTCGGAGAGTGACGCGCTGCGCATCTGGCGCAGCTACGAGCGCAAACTGCAGGAATCGCGCGCCGTCGACTTCGACGACCTCATCGTGAAGGCGGTCCGGCTGCTTGAAAAAGAACCGTCCGTCCGCGCCGCATACCAGCAGAAGTGGCAGTATCTGCATGTGGACGAATATCAGGACACGAACGAAATGGAATACCGCATGGTCAAGCTGCTCGCCGGCGACAAGAAGAACGTGTGTGTCGTGGGCGATACGGACCAGAACATCTATTCGTGGCGCGGGGCGAAAATCAAGAACATGCTTCATTTTGAGAAGGATTTTCCCGGCGCCAAGAGCGTGTTCCTCGAACAGAATTACCGCTCGACTTCGCGGATTCTCAATGCCGCCAACGCGGTGATCGAGAAGAACACCGTTCGCTTGCCGAAGAATCTCTTCACCGAACTCGGCGAGGGCGAAAAGCTCGCACGGTACGAAGGGTTCAGCGAGACGGACGAGGCCGCTTTCGTGGCCCGCGAGTCGCAGCGGCTCATCGAGGGCGGCATGCCGCCTGAAGAGATCGCCGTGCTTTTCCGTGCCAATTTCCAGTCGCGCGTGCTCGAGGAGGCCATGCTCTTTGCCGATGTTCCGTACCGGGTGATCGGCACGCAGTTCTTCGAGCGCGCCGAGGTCAAGGATATCATTGCGTACATCCGCGCCGCGCTCAACCGTGACTCGCTGGCCGATCTGAAGCGCACGATCAACAAGCCGAAACGCGGCATCGGTGATGCCTCGGTCGCGAAGATCTTCGCCGGCATGCGCGATTCGCTCTCTCCGAAAACCAAGCAGACGATCGCCGCCTATGAGCGCATTCTCGATGAGATCGAGGCCGCAAGCGCCGATCAGTACCCGTCGGCGCTCGTGCGCACCGTGCTCGACGTGTCCGGCCTCCGCGAAGAATATGAAAGCGAAGGCGAGCAGGGGATCGAGCGCATCGAAAACGTCGGCGAGCTCGCCACGCTCGCCTCTGTCTACGACACGCTACCGCTCGGCGAGGGCGTGCTGAAATTTTTGGAAGACGCGGCGCTGCGCAGCGACTCGGACGCGCTGGCCGAATCGCCTGAGGGGGTGCGGCTGCTCACGGTCCACGCGTCCAAGGGCCTTGAATTCCGCGTCGTGTTCATCGTCGGCCTCGAAGAAGGCCTCTTTCCGCACGAACGCTCGGCGCGCGCGGCAAAGATCGAGGATGCGGAAGAGGAGCGCCGGCTGTTCTATGTGGCCCTCACGCGCGCGAAAGAAAAGGTATACCTCACGCATGCCCAGAGCCGCATGGTCTTCGGTTCGCGGAACATCGCCGTGCCGAGCGAATTTTTGTACGACGTCCCCGAAGAGTTGATCGAACTGCACGCGGACATTCCGCGTTCGCTGCCGTCCATTTTCTTCGATTAGCTGCGCCCGCCGTGCCGGACGCCGACGTTCGTGTTAGAGTATCGAAGCACATGGCGCACAGAGCAAAAAAATCATTAGGCCAGCATTTTTTGCGGAGTTCCTCCGCGGTGAAGGCGATGGTGGGAGCCGGCCGCGTTGCGGCCGGCGACGATGTGCTTGAGATCGGTCCCGGCGAAGGCGTGCTCACGGATGCGCTGCTCGCAGCCGGCGCGCGCGTGCTTGCCGTCGAGAAAGACCGCGACCTCATTCCGGTGCTGCAGGAAAAGTACTCCGCGGAGATCGCGAGCGGCGCGCTGCGCCTCGTCGAAGCCGACGTGCTCGACTTTGATCCGGCAGTCCACGGTCTTGTCGCGGGGCAGTACAAGCTTGTCGCCAATATTCCGTATTACATCACGGGCGCGATTTTCGAAAAATTCCTCTCAGAAGACACGCCACCCTCCGTTGCCGTCATGCTCATACAGAAAGAGGTGGCTACGCGCATCGTTGCCCGCGACGGCAAGGAGAGCATCCTTTCCATCTCAGTAAAGGCGTTCGGCGCACCGCGCATCATGGCCAAAGTCCCGGCGAGCGCGTTCCGGCCCGCGCCCAAAGTCGATTCTGCCGTCCTTGCTGTCGACGATGTATCATCTGCGCGGTTCGCCGCATTCGGCACGCCAAAACCGCAGGCAATCCGGCATTTTTTTGACATCGTGCGCGCCGGGTTCGCGCACAAACGAAAGCTTCTCGCGCGCAACCTCGAGGCTGTCGCCGGCAGAGAGGCGATCGGTGCCGCGCTCGCATCGCGCGCACTGTCTGAAAAATCCCGCGCGGAAGACCTGTCGCTTGAAGACTGGCTTGCCCTCGCGCACGCTCTGTAAGCAGCCGCCGTTCCGGCGCGTGGTATACTCGTGCGTATGGAAACCGTCCCCGGCGATGTTCCTCGCGCGCATCTTCCGTCCCGCCGATTTTTGCTCGCCGGCGCCGTCATCGTAGCGGCCGCGGCGGTATTTTTCGCCATTCAGAAGACAGTGCTTCCGCACGGCTCATCCGCCGTCCGTCATGACGCGCAGCCCCGTCTTTCCGCGGGGGGTTCCGCTGAAGCGTTTGCGGAACCGGAAGGCGGAAGCATCTCCTTCGCCGATATTTTTTCTGCCGGCACGGCCGAAACTCCATTTTGGAAATCGTCCGCAAGGATAGTGACGACAGCTGCGCCTAAAAAGCCGAGCATTTTTGCATCCGTGCCGACGCTCGAGCGTCCCGTCATTGACAGTGTCTCTCCAGCACGTTTCGGCAACGGCGACACGGTCACTATCCGCGGCCGCAATTTCACCGGCTGGAACAGGGTTTTTCTCTCGATCGACTTCAAGGACAAATTCGTCGGGATCCCGTCGGAGGACGGTACGACGCTGACGTTCACCGCATCGCTCACGCTCACCGACAATTTCCGGCGCAGCCTGTCGCGCTTGAGCGCGGCCGATCGAGCAAAGGCCATTGACCATATCATCGCCGTGAAGTCCGCCGAGACGGGGGAGAGCGGCGTTTGGCATATGCCGGCCACGATCAGCATTGAGAACGAGAACGGGCAGAGCCGGGAGGTCCCGGTGTTCGTCGATATCTTGAAAGGTCTCTAGGTCGCCATGGTATACTGGCCGCATATGCATCTCTCGTACCGCAAAGCCTTCAAGGCGATCATGCTCGGCATTCTGCTTCTGCCGGCACTCGGTCATGCAATGAGCGAGCAGCCGTTCGGCGGCCGGCAAGTGATGGTCCTCGACGAGAGCACGTGCAATTGCAGCGGTACGAACATTCACTATCTGATGGACGATACGACGAACAGCGAGCTGAAGCTTCAGTACCTCGGCGGCCGCCTGTATGAAAATAACGATATTTCTTCGTACAGCGGACAACAGCTCGGTACGTACGGTGTCGGCGGGGAGGCGTGCTATATGATCTCATATCCTGATTGCATATATATCGACAGTCCGACCGCCGTCTATGGCAGCGATCCTGGGACTGGTACGACTCTGCGCACGGAGCCCTCTTCGCTTGCCGATACGCTCAGGGAATTCGGGGGTTTTCTTGCCTCCGCATACGACCATGCCTGATTTTTCACGATTCAATCGGTTCATGCCAAGCCGGCGGTTCGTCGGTCTGATGTGCGCGATCGTCGGTGTCGCTGTGCTGTTTTTCGTCGTCACGAGCCGTTTTGGCGTGCGTGCCAGCTTCGGCTCGAAAAAAAGCCTGGTCTCGCTTTCTGCCGACGGAACGCTCGGCGACGCGGTGACCCGAGATTCGAATGCAAACGGCATCTCGGATTGGGAAGAAATTCTATGGGGTTTTGACCCGGCGACCGATGGTCCGAGCAACAAAAAAGCCATCGAAAAGAAGAAGCGCGAGGCCGGCATCGCCGTAGCGGATGCTCCGGAAAACGCCACCCAAACCGAATTATTCAGCCAGAGCCTGCTCTCGACCATCCTTGCGCTCCAGCAGTCCGGATCGGTCACTCCTGAGGCGATCACCAACCTTGCCGCATCGATGGGGGATACGGTTGACACCAAGCATGCTGAGCATCCTGTGTGGACGGAGGCGGATATGCGCATTGTTGCCGATACTGCGGCAACGAAGGCTGCGTATAAGACAGCGCTCAAGGCTGCCATCGATCGTCAGGCCAAGGCCGGTCTCGGGGAAGAGCTTTCGATCATTGCGGCCGGTTTCGGCGAGGACCGCGATGCCGCGCTGAAGAAGCTTGATCCTATCGGGCGGGCCTATACCGCCCTTGCGGAAGAGATCATCGCCCTTCCGACGCCGCGCGCTGCGGCAGACCAGGCGCTCGTACTTGCCAACGGCACTGTGGCCATGGGTGCTTCGCTCGGCCAAGTGCGCGCTTTTTATGACGACGTGCTTTCCGGCATGGTCGGTCTCGATGATTATCTGCGCGCGGGCGCGCAGGCCGACGGTGCCACCGATGCGCTCGCGCGTTACTTTGGGATTTAGCGCGAGCGGAGGTATACTTATCGTACACGTGAACACGAAACGTCTTCTCGCAGGATTTCTGATCGCCACGACGCTCTTTGTGAGCGCGGCGCCTGCCGTAGTGGCGCAGACATCGCTCGCCGATATCGCTAACGACACGGAAGGCGCCGTCGCCGCAGCGGCTATCGCCTGCTTTGCCGGCAAGATGAAGGGCGTACAGAGCTTGTTCGGCGGCAGCGGCGACGGCGGCAGCAAGGTTCCTGTCGGCGATGCGTCCGTGCAGGCATCCACGGGAGCCATCGAGGAAAAGCAGAACTGCACGAACGTCATCGCCCGCGCCGCCGCACAGACGATTTTGCGCGAGCTCACCATTGCGACTGTCAATTGGATCAACCACGGGTTCAATGGCAATCCTCTGTACGTGAAAGACACGGGCTCCATCCTTAAAAACATCGCCGATCAGGAGATCCGCAATTTCAATTCGATCATCGCTTTCAACAGCAAGAATTACCCGTTCGGCCGGGCTGCGGCGCAATCGCTCACCGCACAGCTCCAGACAACCTTCGCTCAGCGGGCTGCGTACAGTCTTGATGCCGTCATCGCCCAGCGGTATCCGGGGATGAATTCGCGCGATTACATGCGTGATTTCGCCGTCGGTGGGTGGGATGCGTTTTTGGCACAGACCATGCCGAACAACAACCCGTTCGGTTTCAACCTCATTGCCAAAAACGAGCTTGCTTCGCGGGTCGCAGGCACTGACTATTCGGCGGCTCAGGACCTCAAGGACACGATCCAGCGTTCCATGGGCTTCATGAACATCAAGACCTGTTCGGATTCGAGCTATCGGCCGGCGGATGCGAAGAACATCGTCGCGCAGGATCAAGCCAATCTGGAAAAATTGCTTGCTCAGGATGATGCCGACGGGGTGACAACCCGCGAACGCTATGCCGAGGAGGAGCGCCTGCGCGCAAAGATCAAGAACAACGGCTGCGGCGGCGTCTGGCAGACCACGACGCCGGGCAGCGTCATCGCGCATCAGATCAATACGACGCTCGATATCCCGTCGAATCAGCTCATCAACGGCCAGGATCTCGCGGCTTCGCTGACGGCGATCTTCGACGCGCTCACCAACCAGCTTCTGCAGAAAGGCCTGTCGTATCTTTCGGAGGACGGCAATGCCGGCTCGATCGATCCGACCATCGGAGCGGCGAGCGGCTACGGTCTTGATGATGACACTAATTTCAATGATCGGCATACATGGTCTGCCGGTGCGAATTTCAATCTGTTTAGCGATATTCCGAGCTTGATCACCAATGAATATAATCCGACAGATGCTTCCGGCTCCGTACTGCCTGCCGGCAAGGGCCGTGACGAGTTCAATGACCCGTCTAAGCCGCGGGGCTATCAGCAGGTGCTTGCTGTCGAGAACGCCGTGGTCCCGCGCCTGATCGATTCGGCGTACGAGCTTGATTACTGTGTTCCGGGCCCGCGCCCGACATGGGAGAGCGATACGCAGCGCGAGCTGGCCACGCAGCTTCAGAAGTGGCCGCGCAACGTGGACATGCAGGGCGGCGATCTCGGAAAGGTCGGCAAATTCCTGTCCGGTACGGTCCATGATTTCATTGCCGGAGTGACTGCCGACAAGCGGAGCGAAAAATTGTACGGCGGCCTGGTGAGCTTCGCTCTGACGCAGGACGGTCCGGGTGTCGGTGTTGAGGCCAATGCGAAAGTCAACGGATACGCCAATGCCGTGAATATCATGAATACGCTCTTTAACCGCTACGCCGACGCTCTCTCGGAAGTATACGGCGGAGATACGAGCAATCAGGGCAGTTTGGATTATCGGGGGCTCATCGAGCGTTCGATCGATCAGACCGAATTCGGCAATATTCCTCGATATCAGAAAGCGGTTGAGAACAACAAGATTCTTATGGACGACAGTGTGGCCACGGAAAGCCAGCTTCGCGCCCTTGTCGAGCGCATCCGCAAGCTTCCCACGCTCGACGGGTATCCTGGTTTCGATCCGGCGACGGCGGTCAAGGGCATCGACGGACCCGCACGCAATTACAAGGCGGATCTTGAAAAGGCAAAGAACACCAAATTTGCATTGCTCAACGCATATGAGCTTGAATTGCGGCGCATCTCTGACACGTTCAAGCTCATCTCGCCGAACATCCACGGTCCTGAAGACGTGCGCAACGAGGAAGCTGCCCTCTCGACACTCGAGACCACTTTTGACACCATCGGCGGCACCGGAGGATATGTCGAACAGTGCATCGCCACCATGCAGTCCTCGAATTACACCGGCCCTGAGGATCGTGTGGCATTCCCGCCGGAGCTTACGCAATATCTCACCCGATCGACCGGACACAAGCTGCTTACGATCTTCCCGCCGACCGGCTCGTTCCTTCCGGATTGGCATTATGCCCAAGGGTCGGGCGTGGTGCTTTCGGGCGGAGGCACTGCTGATCCGGACAAACTCATCCAGAACGACGATGTGGTGACGATCAACAGCCAAGGGTCGGTCAATGCGCTCTCCGGCTTCGAGCAATTCCTCGGCGCGTGGTAAGCATGCACATTTTCAGCACGAAACCCGCGCTTGCGCGCGGGTTTCGTGCTATCATAGTGAGATAGATGAAGCGTCTTGCCTCGATCGCGCTTGTGTTCGCTGTAGCCGCCGGCGTGTTTTCGCCGCTGGCAGTGGGGTTGTCTGCGCGAGGCGGGATTATCGTCGGTCCGTCGGTCGTTCATGCGCAGCAGGATCAGGCTGCTTCTTCCGGAAATCTGTACGATGTTCAGAAGGCAAGTGTCGACCAGCATCTCGACTCGTGCCTTTTCACCAACGCCTTCATTAGCGGTTCTCTTGCAGGCTGTATCGAGTGGACATTGTATTACATACCGTACAGTATCGGCTCGTGGCTGATGGGTATTTCGGCTTTGGTCTTTGACTCCCTTGCTGGCCTCACGCTCTCAAGCGCCTTGTATTCAGCCAGCTCGTTCATTCAGGACGGCTGGGTCATCACTCGCGATTTTGCCAATATTTTCTTCATCCTGATCCTCTTATACATCGCGTTGTCTCTTGTGCTTGGCCTCGGCGGCGGCCACTCAGATCCGAAACGCATGATTGCATCCGTTGTGGCGGTCGCTGTACTGATCAATTTCAGTTTTTTTATGACGTCGGTCATCATTGACGTCTCGAATACGCTTGCACTCACATTTTATAATCGCATCCAGCCGACAGACGCGAACGGCAGGCCTCTTGTTGCGGAAGGGGAGGCTGATTCGGGTTCTCGCCTTGGCTTCGAATTAAAACCAGTCAGTATTGCTCTTGTCCGGGCTTTCCAGCCGCAGATCCTTGCGTCGGAAGAGTTCTATCAGTCGCTTTCACGCAATCCCGATACGAATAACGGAGGTCAGGGAGGGTATGAGACAGATCCCGGTTTTTGGAATGTGTTCCGCACTGGCGTGAGCACGGCGCTGCATTTCCGTACGGTGCCGACGGTAGACGATATTAATGCTGGGTTTAAAACCGGGAAAGGAGATGTTTCGCCAACCATCATGATAACGATCTTTCTGCTGGTCGGCGCGATGTTTTTGGTGGTCGCCTACAGTTTTTTCATCGCGTCACTGTCTTTGATCGGACGTCTCGTGACGCTTTGGACACTCATTATCTTTGCGCCGTTCGCGTTCATCTCGCGGATCATTCCGGGAGGCGAGCGCATCGGCGGTTTTGGCTGGAAGGAATGGTGGACTACTCTGATTTCAACGGCATTTGCCGCCCCGATCTACTTCTTTTTTCTGTATCTTGTCGCTCGTCTCGCCCAGAGCTCATTTGTCTCGGTGCGAACGCTTGAGAATGGCAGTTTTGCCGAGATCCTTATCCCGGTGATTCTTTCGTTCCTTCTTCTTGTCACCTTGCTTCTGCGCGGTACGAAGTTCATCAAGAAGGCGTCGGGCGAGATCGGAGAAATGGTATTCAAAGCTGCGGGGGTGGTGGGTGGCGCAGCGCTCGGTGTTACCGGGCTTGCTGTCGGCACGGCAGCCGGAGGTCTTGCTGTCGCTGGCCGCAGCACTCTTGGCAAATGGGCAAAGAATTCATCTGAAAATCAGAACATTCAAAATCGCGCCAAGAACAAAAGTTTCGATGGATGGGTCGCCCGCCAGCAGCTTCGTGTCGCTTCGAATATGCGTGGCGCCAGCTTTGATGTACGTCAGAACAAACTTGCGAACAGCCTCTCTTCAGCGACCGGAATGAATCTCGGCAGTTTCGGCGCATTCTCGACCAAGCAGACTGCCGGCGGTTTTGATGCTGCCGTAGCCCGGGACAATGAGAGGGATGCCAAAATCAAGAAATTGCTCGGATACGATAAGGGTATGGAAGAGGAAATCGAGAAGACTGCTAAGAAAAAGAAGGAAAAACTTGAGACGACCCAAGACGAACTCGCGCAGTATAAAGCTGACAAGAATGCCGCAAAAGATCTGGATGCTCAGATCACTCGCCTGAGCGCTGTGAAGCCGTACGCTGGAGAAACGGCTGAGGCAAAAGAACAGCGCGAGAAGGCAGTCAAGGACCTGGAGTCTCAGAAGAAAGCCATTGACGATCGTTTGCGGGCTGCCGTGTCCGAAGGCAAATCGGAAGCATCTCTTCAGGCGACCATCAATACGCTCAAGAACGGCATCAACAAAAAGAGTCAGCGTGTTGTCGGCAAGAAGTACGTCGATGAAAATGGGGCAGAATATACGGCGACCGCCAAGCATGCAATGGAGGACATGGGCATTACCGATCTTGAAAAGGCTCAGAAGACGGTCAAGGATGCTCGATTCAAAGAGTACCTCCTCAACAAAGCAAAAGACGCCGGAGCGGACCCGAGTCATAAATATATTCATGACGAGTATGACAATCTCGGTAATCTCAAGAAGTTCCATGTTGATCCCAAGCACGCGATCAGAAATTGGAAGCGCGCATACGAAGATGCAGCCAGAGATGCCGGTAAGGCCGCTGCGGTTGGTTTGGTCGGCGGTTCCGTGTTCGGCCCGCTCGGTTCGGCTATCGGTGCCGGCGGTATGGCGCTTGCGAGCGTCCTGACCTCGGCGTTCCGCGAGGGTGCGGAGATACTTACGCTGGGAACGGCCGACGGAAAGATGTTCGGCGGTACGGTCGGCTCACGACTCGTTGAGTTCGAGAGCATCCACCATTCGCTCGAAGCGAAGGAAGGTGACAAACACCACGGTCCGCCAGCAAGCAAATACAAAGCAAACGTCTCTGGCCCGATCGGCAAGCTCCAGGCGCTCTTTTCGAGCATTATGTCGGGAGGCGGGGGAGGCGGAGGTCATGGCGGCGGACACGACCATGGACATGACGATCATGGTCATGGCGGGGGACATGATGACCACGGGCACCACTAGGCATTAGTAGAATAAGCATACTATAATGAAAACACTATGGCCGACGACATGATGAAAACCATTCCCGTATCGAGCACCGCTTCTGCAGGTGCTGCGGACTCGCCTCAACTTGATGGTACGGATTTTTCCGACGTCGAGGTCGAACTCAGACAGCGTTTTGAGCTGCTGCCGGATGATATTCGCTCTGCCATCATGGATACTGGATATCAGCAGAAGCTTTTTGACATCGCTAAGGCGCAGAAGCTGACATATGAGGAGCTCGGGATCCTTGAGACCGAGACCACCATGGTCTTGCTTGGCATGACCAAACCCGCCGACTATAGGGACGAATTGCAGTCAGAACTCAAGAAGAACGATGCAGAGATTGATCAAGTCGTTGCTCAGGTGAATGAAAAAGTCTTTGCGCCCATCCGCGCATCTCTTGAGAAGCTTTATTCCGCAAAGCGCGAACCAGGGGATTATGCCGGCGTCGATCCTTTTGCTGTCTCTGACGCGCCTGTCGCTGCGGCCGCGCCGCTTGCAGCTCCGGTTCGCGCGGAGACGGTCAATCCGATTCCGGCCGCACCTGCGCCGAGTCTCACGTCGAACGAGAAAAGCGTCCTTGAGAAGACCGGCGTGATACTTTCGGACGCTCCGCGCGCGCCGCTTGCGGCGTCTCCGCTCGTCGGCTCTCTGCCGAATCGCGACGATCTGCTCAAGAGCATCGAAAATCCGCCTAAAAGCCCGGTCGGAAACATCGTAGCGGACAAGCTTGCAGCTGCCGGACCCGTCATCCCTGCCGTGAAAGCCACCGACTATTCCATGCCTGCCAAGTCTGCTGGCGTTCAGCCGTCAGTGGCGTCCGCAGCACCGGCGGCTTCCAAGACCGATCCGTACCGCGAACCGATTTAATCCCCATGCGATTCGACGTCCCGCAATTCATCGATGTCGAGGACAAGATCTTCGGCCCGCTCACGTTCCACCAGTTCGTATACCTGGCCGGCGGTGCCGGCCTGGCGTTCCTGTGCTTCAAGCTCCTGCCGTTTTTCTTCGGGTTCCTGCTTGCTGCGCCGATCATCGTTCTTGCCCTCGGTCTTGCATTCTATAAAGTGAACGAGAAGCCGCTCATCAACACGATCGAAGCCGCGTTCAATTACGGCGTGCGCGACAAGCTGTATATCTGGAAGAAGGAGAAGCAAGCAAAAGGGAAGGCTGTTGCGCCGCAGGCCGCTGCGGAGAGCCGCGTCATCCCGAAGATATCCGAGTCCAAGCTGCATGACATCGCCTGGGGCCTTGATGTGCTCGACAAGCGCTGACGGTCGTTTTGCACGCCGTGCGCGCATCGTTTAGTGATATACTCTACACGTGGCAGTCTCCGCACAAGCGACGCAGGAATTCGTTCCGATCAAGGAAGTCCGCGAAGGCACGATCGTTCTCAAGGACGGCGGTCTTCGTGCCGTGCTCGCCGTGTCGTCGGTCAACCTCTCCCTCAAATCGAGCCAGGAGCAGATTGCCACGATCAATCAGTTCCAGTCATTCTTGAATTCCGTCGAGTTCCCGGTGCAGATCGTCGTGCAGTCCCGCCGCCTGGACATCCGCCCGTACTTGCTCATGCTTGAAGAGAAGATGAAGGAGCAGCGCGAGCCGCTCTTGAAGCTTCAGACCGCGGGGTACATCAGTTTCGTCCGTGAGTTCACCGAGACGGTGGCGATCATGCGCAAATATTTCTATGTCGTCGTGCCGTACGACGAAGCCGTGCTCAGTTCGAAGAAGGGCGTGTTCGGCGGATTGTTCCAGGGCGGCTCGGCAAAAGAGCGGCAGCTGCGCGAGGAAGCGAGCTTCGAGGAGAAGCGCACGCAGCTCGATGAGCGCGTTTCCGTGATCTCGGGCGGACTGGAGAGCTGCGGCGCGCGCACCGAGCGTCTCGGTACGGAGGCGGTGATCGAGCTTTTTTATAAGACGTTCAATCCGGGCGATATCCAGCCCGCGGTCAAACTCGAGGGCGCTCGCTAGCGCATACCTATGGCACTCTTCGGACTATTTGGAAAAAAATCAGCCGCTTCTCAGACAGCGGTGCAGGCAAATGCCATGCCTGTCTTGCCGGAAGAGATATACGAGGCCGCTTCGCTTGAGCTCAAGGACATCATCGCTCCGTCGGCGCTCAAGATCGAGCCGAAGAGCATCAATCTCGGCGACAAGATCGCGCGCACGTACTTCGTCATTTCGTATCCTGCGACGCTCACCGACAACTGGCTCTCGCCGGTCATCAACCTCGACAAGGTCTTCGACATCTCCATCACCGTGCATCCCGTCGATACGGCCCAGATCCTGCGCCAGTTCCAGAAGAAGGTGGCAGAAGTGCAGAGCCAGATCATGACGCGGGAGGCTCGGGGTCTCGTGCGCGATCCGCAGCTCGACATGGCCAACCGCAACCTCGAAGAGCTGCGCGACCGCCTGACCCAGGCTCAGGAAAAAATGTTCGACGTGGGCCTGTATCTCACGATCTATGCCGATAACGAGACCGAGCTCTACAAGATCGAGAACGAGATCAAGTCCATCCTCGAATCCAAGCTCATCTACTTCAAGCCCGCGCTGTTCCAGCAGGACGACGGCTTCCGCAGCGTCATTCCGCTTGAGGACGACAAGCTCCAGATCTATCAGAAGCTCAATTCGGAGCCGCTGTCGTCGTTTTTCCCGTTCGTGTCCTTTGATCTAACCTCCGACAAAGGCATTCTGTACGGCGTGAACCGGCATAACTCGTCGCTCGTCATCTTCGACCGATTCAGCCTCGACAACTACAATTCGATCATCTTCGCGACCTCCGGTGCGGGTAAGTCATACGCCACGAAGCTCGAGATCATCCGTTCGCTCATGTTCGATACTGAGGTCATCGTCATCGACCCGGAGCGCGAATACGAACGTCTCGCGGAGGCGCTCGGCGGACGCTACTTCAATATCTCGCTTAATTCCGGTTCGCATATCAACCCGTTCGATCTTCCGCTTCCCGGAGAAGGGGAGACCGGTGCCGACATCCTGCGCGGCAATGTCATCAATCTCGTGGGCCTTTTCCGCATCATGCTCGGCGGTCTCACCGCAGAAGAAGACGCGCTCATCGACCGCGCGATCACGGAGACGTATGCGATCAAGGACATTACGCCGGATTCTGATTTCACGCAGATCGAACCGCCGCTGCTTTCCGACTTTGAAATGGTCCTCGCTGGCATGGAAGGCACGGAAAGCCTGGTCTCGCGCCTCTCAAAATACACGCACGGCTCATGGGCGGGCTTCATCAACCAGCCGTCGAACGTCGACATCAACAAGAAATTCGTCGTCTTTTCCGTGCGCGACATGGAGGACGATCTGAAGCCGGCCGCGATGTACATCGTGACGCACTTCATCTGGAACGAGGTCCGCAAGAACATCAAGAAGCGCCTGCTTGTCGTCGATGAGGCGTGGTGGATGATGAAATCCGACGACACTGCCTCGTTCCTGTATTCGATCGCCAAGCGCGGACGCAAGTATTTCCTCGGCCTCGCCACGATCACGCAGGACGTCGGTGACTTCATGAAGAGCCCGTATGGCGTGCCGATCGTGACGAACTCGTCGCTCCAGATGCTGCTCAAGCAGGCACCGTCGACCATCGATGTGCTGCAGAAGACCTTCAGCCTGACGGACGAGGAAAAATACCTTTTGCTCGAATGCAACAAAGGCGAGGGCATCTTCTTTGCCGGCCTGAAGCACGTCGCCATCAAAGTCATCGCATCGTACACGGAAGACCAGCTCATCACGAGCGATCCTTCGCAGATTCTCGCGCTCCAGAAATCGCGCACTGAGCTGGCCGAAGCGGTCAAATAGGGCCGTCTGGCGCATTCCCGTTTGCGGGGAAATGCCGTATACTGTATGCATATGATTCGCGCTCTCACCCGCGCTTTCGCAGTCCTTGCCCTTGCTGTTTTTTGTGCGCCCATCGCGCAGGCACAGACTGTCGCCGACAATCAGCTTTCGCTCTCGCTTGCTCCGGCAAGTCCTGGTCCGAATGAGACCGTCGTGCTCACTGCGGCGAGCTTCAGCGCCAATCTCGCGTCTGCGGTCATCGTCTGGACTGTTGACGGCACGGTCGCCCTCGAAGGTGTCGGCCGCACGTCTTTGCAGATAACGACAAAAAAACTCGGCCAGGCGACGCGCGTATCGGTGTCTGTCGCGCCGCAAGGAGGGACGGCTCTCCAGAAAGGCGTCGTCATCGTGCCGGCGTCAGTGGATATCCTGTGGCAGGCCATCGATTCCGTCACCCCGCCGTTTTATCGCGGCAAAGCCATGCCGCTTTCCGAGTCGTCCATATCTTTCGTTGCCGTACCGCAGACAGCGTCTTCTTCAGGCGCTCTTTTTGCGCCCGCGAGTCTCGTGTATGACTGGGAGGAGAATTACGAAGCCGACCAGGCGAATTCCGGATACGGCAAGACGTCGTACCGGGCTGACATGGACTACCTGAATCCGGCGAAGAACGTCAGTGTTAGCGTGTCTGACCGGACCGGGCTCCCGCTCGCGGCCGGAACGGTGCGCGTCGTGCCGCGGAGCCCGAAACTGCTTTTGTATGCTGCCAGTCCGCTCTATGGGCCGTTGTATGACCGTGCTCTTTCGGGTTCATACGCAGTCACGCAGAGTGATGTCGCATTGCTCGCGCAGCCGTTTTTTTCTTCGGTTAAAAACACGTTTACATGGTCTCTTAACGGCGAGGACTTGGGGCCGCAGTCTTCAGTGAATGTCTTGCCGTTGCATCGCGAGACTGCTGATGCTGGCGATGCTGCCGTTGCCGTGCGAACAAAAAGCTTCTCACGTCTTTTCCAGGATTCGAAGGCAAGTCTTACTCTTAAACTGCAATAATCATGAGAAAAATCATCGGAGTCGCGTTGTCTTCGTTCGTGGTCTTGGCGTCCGTTTGGCTACCAGTTCATGCTGCGACTACTGCGCGGATTAATGACACTACTGTTTCGGATACGTCTCTGTCGTTCGATGTCTGGCTCGCCGATGCGTCTGCGTATTCAGGGCAGGTGATTCTTGCATGTACCGAAACGAAGACCGGGCGAAAGATCGGGGATACCCAGACCCCGTTGAGTCCTGGTAAATACCTGCTTATTTGTGGGGGTCTGTCTGCTGAAACGTCGTATTCGTATACTATCTCGCCTCAGGATAAGGCTGCGTTCCCAACGCTTTCCGGGTCGACCACTACGATTGCCAAAGTGAAGCCTCCGGTGCATGCTGAAAAATATGCAGTGAGTGCTGGTCCGGAAGTCTCGAATTTTGAAGCTTCCATCAGCGTCGAGATCGACAATCCTGTTCCTCGAGTCGAGTATTTTTTGACACTAGGCACGACATCGAATAGCGGGGCCTCATGCACTCGCAAACAGGAATATGATCTCGGAAGCCGCTATACGGAAGAAAATGTCCTCATTTTGAAGGGTGCGTGGCCGGAGTTGCCCCCAGGTGCGTATTGCGTGGGGGTATGGCGCGAAAATCTTTCCACGACGGGAGATTTTTCGGAAGGTATTGCGACGGTGCCCGGGTCTGTGTTTGTGATTACCAAGCAGGGAAAGGCGGGTACGCCGTTCACTCCTGAGGCGAACGGTTACGGCTGCGTTTCCACCGACACGTCGAGTTATTGTCCGCTTGCACCGCTGCCCGGAATGGGTGATGCTGCCGATGGATATCGCGTTGATGTATCGAAGGGTATCGGCGATTACATCAATACGATCATTCGCTTGACGCTCGGTGCCATCGGCGTACTTTCGGTGCTTATGATCGTTGTCGGCGGCATCGAATACATGTCTACGGTGAGCATGGGCGAGAAAGAGGGGGCCAAGAGCCGCATCATGCATGCGTTGTACGGACTGCTGCTTGCGTTGTGCTCGTACCTCATTCTTAAGACCATCAACCCGCGGCTCGTCGATGGCGGTGTCGCGTTGCCGGCGGCGACCGTTGAAGTCAAACCCGATCAATACACACCGACGTCTGGCGGCGGTGAGGCGATCGGCGCCACTGCGGCTACCGGATCAAATGTGAACGAAAAGATAAGCACGTATGATGCATTCTTAAAAAAAGCAGCAGCGACGACCGGCGTGGAGTGTAATTTGATCAAAGCGTTCATGTATGCGGAGTCTGGCGGCAAGAATAATTTGACCAGCTCAGCGGGTGCCAAAGGCCTTGTTCAGTTGATGCCTCAAACATTCGCGTCCCTCGGCTTCGATCCTGCGAAAATAAACGACCCGGAAACGAACATACTTGCCGGGGCGACATATATCAAGAAGCTCAAGACGACCGCTTGCAACGCTAGTGCCAAGAGCGCTGTGTGTGATGCAAGCGATCTGAAATTTGTCATTGCTGCTTATAACGCGGGGCCTGCCGCGAATGCACTCAGCGATGTTTGTAAAAATGGCCAGGGAACTGAGACGACTGCCTGGCAGTGCCCGCTCAACAACAAGCCCGGTGGCTACGTCGTGACTCGCAATTATGTGTCTCGAGTGCTCGCAAACCTCCAGAAACTCACAGCGAGCCCTGATTTGGGCTGCTAGCAGGTTCCGCTCGGGGCGGGTTTGCCGTATACTGTAGGGAGCATGTCACGCCGCACGATTCTCATACTTGTCGGGCTGTTGCTCGTCGGGCTCGGTGCGTGGGTTTTCTATCAGTCGCGCAAGGCGGCGCAGATCGAGCAGGCCACTGGTGAGAAGCAGACACTGCTCGAGACGTTGTTTCCGTTTGCCGTGCCGGGCGCCGGCGGGGGCAGCGGGACAGGCACGGACAATGAGCCGGCGCCCGGCACGGAAACCCCCGGCACCGAAGCTCCCGCCGCCGAACGCCGTCTGATGCGCGTTACCGACAAGCTCGTCGCGGGATATACGATCGTCGTGCCGCCTGCGCCGAAAACGCCGGCCAAGAAGACCGTCGCTGCTGCTTCGCAGATCGCGACCGGTCCCACATATCCGACCGTGCGCTTCATGGAGCGCGGTACGGGGTATATCTATGACACTGATTCAAAGGCGACCAAGCTGAGCAAATCCTCCGGTACAGTGATTTCCCGTGCCGCCCACGCGCTTTTCTTGAACAACGGCGCTAGCGTCGCCGTGCGCTATGTGAAGACCGACAATGTGACCGTTGCCACGTTCCTCGGTGCGTATGTACCGGCCGCAACCGGCGCGACGCTTGGCGAGGTCAAAGGCTCGTTCCTGCCGGACGGCGTGCTCGATATTGTCGCATTGTCTGACGGTAAGGGGATAGTGGCGCTCATGCCTGCCGGATCCGGGTCCGCGGTGTTTTCCATGCAGGCAGACGGTTCGTCCCGCAAGCAGCTGCTCGCGAGTCCTTTCATGGAATGGCTGCTTGATCAGACGGCAGGCGGCACTGTCGTCACGACCAAGGCGGCTGCCGGTATTCCCGGTTATGCGTATTTTGTCCGAACCAACAATATCCTCGAAAAGATCGTCGGCGGCATCGACGGCCTTACCACCAAGCTCTCGCCGGACGGGAAGTACATGCTCTATTCCTCCGCAGCGTCAGGGAAGATCGCGCTCAGCGCGTACTCGCTCAAAGACCGCACCACGAAGGCAACTGGTCTTTCCACGCTGCCTGAGAAATGCGTGTGGGCAGCCGATTCGCTCACGGCGTATTGCGGCGCGACGTCTGCGCTTTCCGGCGCCACGTATCCGGACGATTGGTATCAGGGCAGCGCACGCTTCAACGACGGTATCTGGAAGATCGACGCGAAGACCGGCACCACCGAGCAGCTCACCGATGGAGAAGGCAATTTCCTCGACGCGACCGAGCTTTCGCTCGACAAAGACCGGAAATTCCTCCTTTTCATAAACAAAAACGACGGAACCCTCTGGTCCCTCGATCTTTCGCCGAAGCCTACGGAGACTGCGATTCCGGCGTTGCCTTCGGTGTAAGAAAAGTAGTCAGCGCGCGCATGCAAAATAGGTTCCGAAAGTCACCGGCGTATTTTTCTGCTGAAAAATCGCCTCCCGCTCGCGCCGTCGCGCTCCGCGAGTGACTTTCGGAACCTATTTTGCATGTGCCCGCTAAATGCTTCCCGTATACCGGATCACGATGTGCCGGCCGTTGCCGGTGCCTGCCGATTCGGTCTGCACGTCGGTCGCTTCGGCGAGGAATTCGTGTATGATGCGGCGCTCGTGCGGCGGCATGGGGTCGAGGTCGATGCTCGACTTGAAGTACCGCGCGCGCTCGGCCATCATGTGGGCGATGGTGCGGAGGCTTTCGATCTTCTTTTTCTCGTGGCCGTTGGCATCGACGACGACGCGCAGGTCGGCGCCTTCTTTGAGCACGTTCTCGGCGATCTTGGTGGCGAGATGGTTGAGGGCCGAAAGAGCTTCGGCGTTGCGGGTGAAGAGTAGGCGCGTGTTGGGCGAGGAAATGGCGAACCAGAGCGTGTTGGTCTTCTCGTCGAGTTCGACGGACACCTCGCGCTCGTCGTAGCCGAGATTGGCGAGCATGCCGAGAATCTTGTCTTGTATCGTCTGGTGGCTCATATGGTATGCAAAAGCCCGGTCGCGCCGGGCTTTTCGGGAACGTCAGGCCTTGAGGGCCTTGTGTTTCCTGAGCGTGTACAGCTCCTGCGCTATGGTACAGATATTACTCGTAATCCAGTAAAGCGCAACTGCCGCGGAGACGCGCCAGGCGATGAAGGTGATCATCAGCGGAAGCACGTAGAGCATCTGCACCTGCATGCTCTTGGCGAGCTGTCCGGCCATGCCTTCGCCCTGCGGGGCGCTCTGGCGTCCCTGGGCGAGCTTGCCTTGGATGAACTGGGTCACACCGGCGAGGATGGCGAGCACGATGCTCTTCTTTGCGAGGTCGATCAGGCCAAGGAACTGCATGTTGAAGTGCTCCGGAGCCGAGAGGAAGGAGTACGGGGCGACCGTCATGCCGGCGAAGCCTTTGAGGAAGACCCAGTAGAGCGCGATGATGACTGGCAGCTGGACGAGGATGAGCAGGCAGGATGCGAACGGATTGATCTTCTTTTCCTTGTAGAGCGCAAAGGTGCGGCGGCTCTCTTCTGCTTTGTCCGTGCTGGTTTTCTTGATTTCTGCCAATTCCGGCTCGAGGGCCTTCATTTTGAGTTGGCCGTCGATAGAGCGCTGCGTGAGCGGGAAGAGAATGAGCTTCACCAAAATAGTGAGCAAAATGACGGCAAGACCGACGTCGCCGTTCGGGACGATACTGACGAAAACGAGCAGCAAATTGTAGAGCGGGCGATAGAGGAGCGTGTTCCAGATTGTTTGAAGCATGCGGTGATTGTAGCGTACCAGACCTGCCCGCGCAAACGAGACATGACTGCGAGGGGCACGGAAAATCTCTGCTGAGATTTTCCTCCCTCCGTCGCCATCGCTCCTCCGGAGGCCCCTCGCAGTCATGTCTCGTTTGCGCGGATCGCATGGTACACTGAAATACATGTACACTAAACGACTCATTGTCGGGAACTGGAAGATGAATCCGGTGACGCTTGCGCAGGCCAAACGGGACTTTTCGGCCATCAAGAAGGCCGCGGTCCAGTATAAGAATGTCGAAGCTGCCATCGCCGCGCCGTTCGTCTTCGTGCCCGAACTCGGCAAACTCGCCGGCGCGGCGCTCTCTCTTGCCGCGCAGAACGTATCATCCGAGAAAGAAGGCGCCTTCACCGGCGAGGTATCGGCCGCAATGCTCGCGCCGCTCAAGGTTCGCTATGCCGTTGTCGGACACTCCGAGCGCCGGGCCATGGGCGAGACCAATGCCCAGATCGCCGGAAAGATAAAGCAGCTGCTCGCCAAGAACATCGCCCCGATCCTGTGCGTGGGCGAGACCGAGCGCGATTCCGGCATGTGGTATCTCTCGGCCGTGAAGACGCAGCTCGAAGAATGCCTGGCCGGCGTGCCGAAGAGCGCGCTCGGGCGCATCGTGGTCGCCTACGAGCCGGTCTGGGCCATCTCGACCACGGAAAATCGCCGTGACGCCACGCCGGAAGACTGCGCCGAGATGCGCCTTTATATAAAGAAGACGCTTTCGGATATGTATGGGGCCCGCGCCGCCGAGGGCGTGCGCGTGCTGTATGGCGGTTCTGTTGACGAGAAGAACGCCGTCGGGTTCCTCGTTGGCGGCGGAGCGGACGGGCTTTTGCCCGGACGGGCCTCGCTTTCGCCGAAAAAATTCGAAGCTATCCTTAAGATCGCGCATGCGGTCAACCGCTAACTATTTATGCAGTCAGTCAAAAAAATCGGCAATGTGAAAGGCGTGCGCGTGATCGTGCGGGCTGATTTCAACGTGCCACTTGATGGTTCGCGCGTGCTCGACGATGCGCGCATCCGCGCGGCACTTCCCACCATCGAGCTGCTCCGCAAAAAGGGCGCCAAGGTCGTACTGATGAGCCATATCGGCCGCGATCCGGAAACTTCGCTCAAGCCGGTCGTCGCCGTGCTCAAGAAGCACGTGCCAGTCACGTTCGTTCCGGACGTGCTCGGCGAACGCGTCATCGCCGCTGTCGAAAACATGCAGAACGGCGATGTCGTCCTGCTTGAGAATCTGCGCCGCGATCCGGGCGAGAAGGCAGGGGACAAGATCTTCGCTCTTGCGCTCTCCAAGCTCGGCGACTGCTATGTGAACGAGGCCTTTCCGGTTTCGCATCGCGAAGACGCCTCGATCGTGGCGCTCGCGAAGATCTTGCCCAGTTTCGCCGGCATCCAGTTCGAGCGCGAAGTGTCGATGCTCTCAAAGGCGCAGGACCCGAAACATCCGTTTCTTTTCATCCTGGGCGGCGCAAAGGCCGAGACCAAAGTGCCGCTGCTCGCGCGTTTTCTCAAAAAAGCGGACCATGTCTTTGTTGGCGGCGAGATCGCCAACGACATGTACAAGACGATGGGTCTCGCCATCGGCAAGTCTAAAACGGACGAGCTGTTTCCTGATCTCTCGAAATTCCTTAAGAGCCCGAAGCTCATCGTCCCGGGCACGGTTGTCGTCGGGCGCGACGGCAATAAAAAAACCGAAGTGTATGCCAATGACGTTCGCGCAGGCGAAGCTATTTTCGACATCGGTGCGAAAAGCATCGACGCGCTCGCCCCGCTCGTGAAGAACGCAAAGCTCATCGTCTGGAACGGCCCGCTTGGCTGGTACGAGGGCGGTTATGCGGACGGTACGGAGCGTCTCCTTGCGCTCATCGCGGATGCGAAGGCCGAGACTATCATTGGCGGGGGAGACACGGCCGTGCTCGCCGGCAAGAAGCGTTTCGCCGGGAAATTCAATTTTGTCTCAACTGCTGGCGGAGCGGCGCTCGATTTTCTGGCGAGTGGCACGCTGCCGGGTATCAAGGCGCTCAAGTAAGGATGGGCGGAAAAAATAAAAAAGGCCCTACAGGGCCTTTTTTATTTTTTCCGCCGTTGCCGCAAGTTCGCCGTCGCCGTACGGTTTCCCGTGCCACTGCTCGTGCCCGTCGCCCGGAAAGCGCGGGATCACGTGGATGTGCGCATGGAATATCACTTGCCCGGCATGCTCGCCGTTGTTCATGGCGATGTTCATGTCGCTTGTACCAAGTGCGTCCGATGCGGCTGCAGCCATGCGCTTGGCCGTTTTGGCCATGCTTGCGAAGATTTCCTCCGGCGTCTCGAAGATATTCGCGGAGTGCGCCTTTGGGATCACGAGCATATGACCCGGATTGACGGGCCTAATGTCCATGAAGACCAGCGTATCCGCATCCTCATATATTTTTTCGCACGGGATTTCTCCCGCGGTGATTTTGCAGAAGAGGCAATTCGTGTCGTTCATGCGGAAAAGTCTACCACGGCCTGCCCGCATGCTAAAATGCCCGGATGCAGCGCCGGTTCACCCATGCCCCCGAATCCGACATTCCGGCGGAACTCTCTGCCCATCCGCCGCTTCTTGCGCGGCTGCTTCATAATCGCGGCGTCGTTTCTGCGGAGGCCGCTGAACGATTTCTGAAACCCGACTATGCCGCGCACATGAACGACCCGTTCCTGATGCATGACATGGAAAAGGCTGTCGAGCGCATCGCGGCGGCGCTTGATCGGAAAGAGAAGATCGTCGTCTATGCCGACTACGACTGCGACGGCATTCCGGGGGCGGTCATCTTGCATGATTTTTTTACCAAGGTCGGACATGCGGATTTCTCCGTTTACATTCCCGACCGGCACGAGGAGGGCTATGGTCTTAACGCGGCTGCCGTTGAGCAGTTTGTCGCGGACGGCGCGAAGCTCATCATCACCATCGACCTCGGCACGAGCGATCATGAGCATATCGCGTTCGCTCAAAACAATGGTGTTGACGTGATCGTGACCGATCACCATCTGCCGCACGAGACGCTGCCGGAAGCATTCGCTGTCGTGAATCCGAAAATCGGCGATACGTACCCCGACCCGATGCTCTGCGGCTCGGGCGTGGTCTTCAAGCTCGTGCAGGCATTTCTCTCCAAGTACGGCGAACGCTTCGGCGTAGAGGCCGGCTGGGAAAAATGGCTGCTCGACATGGCCGGCCTCGCCACGCTCTCTGATATGGTGCCGCTCTCCGGCGAGAACAGGGTGATTGCTTCTTTTGGTATGCTCGTTTTCCGCAAGTCGCGCCGTCCGGGCCTCGGGCAGCTTTTGCGCAAGCTCAAGATCGAACAGGCGCATCTCACGGAAGACGACGTCACGTTCATGGTCACGCCGCGCATCAATGCTGCGAGCCGCATGGATTCGCCGCTGCGGGCCTTCGAGCTTTTGTCCGAGCGAGATGCCGCAAAGGCCGGTGCGCTTGCCGAACATCTATCCGGCATCAACGACGAGCGCAAGCGTCTGGTCGCCGAGATCATGAAAAAGGCCAAACATGTGCTTGCTGAGCGCGAGATCAAGGATGTCATTGTCATCGGCAATCCACAGTGGCGCGTGGGCGTGCTCGGACTCGTGGCGAGCAAGATCATGGAGGAGTACGACCGACCGGTCTTCGTGTGGGGCAGGGAAGGCTCGAGCGGCGAGGCTGTCGTGAAGGGTTCGTGCCGATCGAACGGTGCCGTGAACGTCGTGCGCCTGATGGAGGCGGCCAAGGAGCATTTCCATGACTACGGTGGCCATGAGCTTGCCGGCGGATTTTCGATCGCGCAGGACGGCGTGCATTTTCTTGAGGACAGGCTTAACGCTTTGTACGAAG
>CAZHLG010000005.1:0-37733 GCA_964533145.1 uncultured Candidatus Saccharibacteria bacterium
CCGACGATAATCTGACGGACGAGGGTCGCGCGCAGGTCGCCGCCTCTGCGGAGAAGCTGGTCCGGCAGAACATCGATCTTGTCGTATGCTCGCCATTTACGCGCACGCGCGAGACGGCGGCGATCGTGCTCGAACGGCTTGGCTTGCCTGCCGAGGCGTTGGTCGTAGACGAGCGGCTGCGTGAAATAAACCCGGGAGATTTTGACGGTAAGACGTGGCAGGAATACCACGACTATCTGTATACGAGCGGTCCGGGCTGGTTCGACAAAGAGATACCGAACGGGGACTCGCTCAAGGCCGTGCAGCGCCGGACAGCGGCCGTGCTGTACGAGCTCGAGGAAAAATATGCCGACAGGAACATTCTGATCGTCACGCATGGCGGCCCTGCCTGGCTGCTCTTCGTGAACTCGGGCATGCATGAGCCGTGCGAGCATGCGTATGTTTCCGAAAGCTCTGGTTCCGACGCGCACGTGTTTGTTCCGGATTTCCGTCGCTTCGACAATGCGGAAGTGCGTGCACTGCCGTTCGTGCCCATGCCGCACAACGAGCGCTACGAGCTCGACCTGCACCGGCCGTACATCGACCAGGTCCGGCTCGTCTCGGCGGACGGGGAAGAGATGACGCGCGCCAAAGAAGTGATGGACGTGTGGTTCGATTCGGGCGCCATGCCGCTCGCGCAGGACCACTATCCCTTCGAGAACAAGGACCTCGTTGACGGCCCCGGCTATCCGGCCGACTTCATCTCGGAGGCCATCGACCAGACGCGCGGCTGGTTCTATACGCTGCACGCCGTCGGCGCGCTCACCGGCCGCGGCCGCGCCTACAAGAACGTGATCTGCCTCGGCCACATCCTCGACGCCGAGGGCAAGAAGATGAGCAAGTCACTCGGCAACATCGTCGACCCGTGGGAGATGATCGAGAAGTACGGCGTGGATACGCTGCGCCTGTGGATGTACTCCGTGAACCAGCCCGGCGAGAGCAAGAATTTCGACGAGAAGACCGTGGCCGAGCTGCACAATAAGGTCTTCAATCTGCTCTACAACGTGCTCGCTTTTTACGAGCTGTACCGCGATCCGGCGCTCGAGGCGGACGGCGCGGCGGCAAGCTCGCATGTGCTCGACCGCTGGATCCTGGCCCGCCTCGGCGAGCTTGCCGCCGGTATGACGGAAAACCTCGAACGCTACAAGCTGCTCGAGCCGGTCCGTGCCGTACGCGAGTTCATCGACGACCTTTCCACATGGTACGTGCGCCGCTCGCGCGAGCGCATCAAGGAAGGCGATGCGGACGCCAAGCGCACGCTCTACGCAGTGCTCAAGACGCTCGCCAAGCTCATGGCGCCATTCGCGCCGTTCGCCGCGGATGATATCTGGTTGCGCCTCAAAACCGATGCGGACCCTGCGAGCGTGCATCTTGCTGCCTGGCCCGAGCTTGCGGCGGGGGATGCTGGAACTCTCAGAGAGATGCGCGCCCTGCGCGAAGTCGTGACCATGGGTCTCAAGGCGCGGCAGATGCTTGGCATTCCGGTGCGCCAGCCGCTCGGGAAGATAGAAGTCTCGGGAGAGGCATTCGCCAGCGCGTATGAGGAAATCCTGCTCGACGAGCTCAATGTGCGCGCGGCGGCATATCTTGCGAGCGAAACGCTCGGCGTGTCGCTCGATACGAACATCACGCCCGAACTCAAGCGCGAAGGCGACTACCGCGAGCTCGTGCGCGCCGTGCAGGACGCGCGCAAAAAAGCCGGCCTCACGCCGAGCGACGCCATCGCCCTCACGCTGCCCGAGAGCGCCCGCGAGACAGTGAACGGCTTCGAGGACGACCTCAAGAAAACAGTGTTCGCCGAAAGTGTCGCCTTCGGCGGAGAACAAATAAAAATAGAGAACAATGGATAAAAAGATGCTAATCTTCGATTTCGACGGCGTCCTTGTCGATACGCTAATGATCTGTTACGAGATCAATACGCAGGTCAATGATGAACTTTCCGTCGATGAATATAAGAGTTTCTTCGAAGGAAACATCTTTGCCGCTGTTCGCTCGAATGGTGCGCCTCGCAACAAGCACCCAGAATTTTTCGATCAGTACCGCTCAAAAACGCGGGAGCTCGTCATACCCGATGAGCATGCTGCGTTGGTGCGGCGATTAGCAGAGCGGTATATTCTTACCGTCGCTTCTTCGACCGATTCGTCGTGCATCGCTGACATACTTGCACGGCATGGCATACGAGAATCCTTCAAAGACATCTTGGGGGCTGATGTGCATGCCAGCAAGGTGGTCAAAATCCGGAGTCTTCTCGAAAAATTTGCTGTTTCTGCGGACAATGCCATTTTTATAACCGACACTGTCGGAGATATCCGCGAAGGAAAAGAATGCGGAGTGAATTCGATCGCTGTCACTTGGGGATTCCATGAACGAGTAAAGCTCGAGTCTGAGAAACCGCATGCTGTCGTTGACACGGTCCCGGAGCTCGAACACGCCATCGAGCGCTTCTTCGCCGCTCGTGCGTAAGCATCCTGCGTGCCGTATAATGGGCGCATGCACGAAGACATGCAGCGCATCCATGACGGCAGGGAATTGCTCGGCATCCACCTGAAGCGCATCGCCAAAGAAGGCGAGCTTCTCATTGCCGCGCTCAAAGGTCTACATCGCGACTTGGCGCTTTCGGCGCAGGCGTCGGAATATTTCCATGCAGATTTTCTCGCGAACCCGCATGGCTTGGCTGTTCCGCCGCACGACAGCGGCGAGCGGTTCGGAGATTTTGTCGAGTTCCTGCGCGTGGTCACCGGCTCGCTCGACGGCGCCATCAAACTCAAGACCCCGCGGAACGACAGCGAGAAGACCGTGCTTCTCGAAGAGGCGGACATGACGCATAAGAATCTGCTCATCGCGAGCGAGGCTGCGCTCAATTTGTACAAGAGCCTCAAGACTGCGCTCGGCGATTTTGAGTCCTTCAACACGAAGAACCTCGAAGTCGGTTTTCCTGGCGCGAATATTTTCTTTGACCGCGAGGCGCTCGGCCTTGCCATGGAAAGCGCGCGTGCTCTTTCCGAACGCGCCGTGCGGGTCGATATCGCGCTTGCCGCCGAGATCGCTCGCGTCCGGGGATAGGGCATGCATCACATCCATCACACCGAAGCATTCGTGCTCGGCTCCAGGCCGAAAGGGGAGGATTCGAAGATCCTCTTCCTGTACGCGCGCGAGCTCGGGCTCGTGTATGGTCACGCGCAGGGGCTGCGCAAGCTCTCTTCGAAGCTCCGGTATGTGCTGCAGGATTTTTCACGCGTGCAGGTTGATCTCGTGCGTGGCAAGGAGGTTTGGCGGGTGACGACGGCGGTGCCGGCGCATTCGGTCGGCGCGGACGCTTCGCTTCCGCAGGAATCGCTCAAGGTCGTTGCGCGTATAGCGGCGCTTGTCGTGCGTCTGGTCGCGGGGGAAGAGGCGAACGAAGAAGTCTACGGCACGCTCACGCGCGCCTACGCCCTGCTTTCCCGCCCGAATCTCGCCCCTGAAGATCTCCGGGCTCTCGAGCTGCTCACGGTCGCGCGCATCCTCACGGCTCTCGGCTACCTCTCCCGAGAGCGTCCGGGCCTCGTCTCGGAACCGCATGCCGAAGAAACCATTCCCAAAGAATTCGGAGATATCGCCTACCAGCATCGTTTGGTGCGTGACATCAATCAGGCGCTGGCCGCGACGCAGCTCTAGCGTTTGTCTCGCGGGCCGTGCTAGACTGCGCGAAACGGAACTTTATGGCAAAGAAAAACAGGCAGGATGCTCGGGTTGATCCCGGCACCGGCACGATAATTACCCGCAAAGGCATACGGCACGGCGAGATACGCGATAACGTGTCCCATCTGTCGCATAAGCACTTCATTCGCCATCGGGAAGTCGATCCCCGATCAACATTTCCGGCGGACGGCGCGTCTTCGGAGACGGGACAACATCTTGCGTCCTCCCAGACGATGACTCTTGCTTTCAGTACGCTCGCAAGCAGATATAATCGCGTAAAGAATCACAGGTAATCCGCCCATACGGGCGGATTTCTGCTTGGATACCTGTATCCATGGTAAAATATCTGCATGGATCCGCAGTCCCCAAGCGGCGCTCGCGAGCCGCACAACATAGACGACATCGAAAGCCGTCTCTACAACCCAAAGGCAGCCAAACGGCCTGATCGGACGGAGAACCTTCGGCCGATGCATTCTGCCGTGAGTACCGAATGGTCCGGCGTCCCGCAGCCGCCCAAGAATCCGCTCGACCGCATTCCCACATCGTCCTTCAAGAAATTCTTCCGCTGGTCGCTCGGTTTTCTCGGCTTCGCGCTCGTCTTCGCCCTCATCATGCTTTTTACGGGCGGCAATACCGTCTCGAATAACGCCATCGAGATCAATGTGCTCGGCAACTCGTTCGCTTCCGGCGGCGAGGAGCTGCCCCTTCAGATCGAGGTCGTGAACAAGAACGCCGGAGCGCTCGAGCTGGTCGATCTTTTTGTTGAATACGATAAGGGCGGCGATGCCTCCGGGGGCGCCGGCCATGTGCGTGATTTGTACTCGCTCGGTACGATCGAAGCCGGGCGCACCGTCACAAAGCATATTTTTGTGACCGTATACGGCGAGCAGGGCTCCGGCAAGGATATCCGTTTTACGCTCCAGTATCGGCTTCGCGGCTCGAATGCCGTGTTCGTGAAAGACACTGTCTTTTCTGTGACGATCTCTTCTGCGCCTGTCACGCTTTCGGTCGACGCTCCCGAAAACCTGACTCCGAATCAGGATGTGAAGCTTTCCGTTAAAGTGACGTCCAATACGCAGAAGGTTCTTTCTGGTATGCTTCTGCGCGTCGATTATCCGACGGGCTTCAAGTTCGACGGTGCGACGCCGTCGGCAACGTCGCTCAACAATCTGTGGGACCTCGGCGATCTCGCTCCGGGCGCCGAGCGGGAGATTGTGATTACCGGCAGTGTGCACGGCGCCGACGGGGAAGAGCGCGCATTCCATGTGTACACGGGAGCCAAGAGCGCTGCGGATGCGACCAAGATCGGCGTTACGTACAATTCGCACCTTTCCGTGGTTAAGCTCGTGAAGCCGTTCCTTGCCGCGCATATTCTCATCAATGGCTCAGACGAGCTCACTGTGCCCGTTTCTGGCGGACAGATCAATGCAAGCGTTGTGTATTCGAACAACCTGCCGACACCCGTTACGAATGCGCAGGTCACGCTTGCCCTTTCCGGCAACGTGTTCGATCCTTCGAGTGTCGTGGTTCCGGAGGGATTCTTCAATTCATCGAACAATACGGTCATTTGGAACGCCACCACCGACCCGCGGCTCGGTTCGATCGCGCCCGGGGGGCAGGGGGTGCTGCAGGTCTCGCTTAAGACAAAGCCGCTTGCCGCAGGCGGAACGGCTGTGGCCGCTCCGTCGGTCAAATTCTCCGTGAGCATCAAAGGCAAGCAGCCGGAGGCTGGCGGGGCTGTCGCCGAGGTCACTGATTTCGAGGAGCGTACTGCTGTCGTGAGTTCGGACCTCGGATTTGCCGCGAGTGCGTCGCATTTTTCCGGACCGTTCGCCAACACAGGTCCGGTGCCGCCGAAAGCCAACGAGCCGACAACGTATACGGTCACCTGGACCGTCACCAATTCCGCGAATGCGCTTTCGAGCGGAACGGCCATTTCGACGCTGCCGACGTATGTGGATTGGGTCGGCACTGTCTCTCCGGCAGGCACGCCGATTTCCTACGATGACACGACCCGCTCGGTGCGCTGGAACATCGGGCAGATTCCGGCCGGCACCGGCCTTTCGGCGCCTTCAAAATCAGTCTCATTCCAGGTCCGTTTCAACGCATCGACCTCGCAAGTGAACACGTCGCCGGCGCTTACGCTTGGCACGACGGTCACGGCGCGCGATACGTTCACTGGGCAGCAGCTCACGTCAAGCCGCGGCGGCGTGACGACTCTTTTGCAGAACGATCCGGGTTTCCCGGCCGGCGGCGGCATCGTGACGAACTAGCCCGCCCGCGGATTTTGGTCTATAGTGGCTCTACATATGGAAAATCTCATGGAAAAGGTCCAGTCTCTCGCTAAGCGCCGGGGTTTCGTGTATCAGGGTTCGGACATCTACGGCGGCATGGCCGGTCTGTATGATTTTGGCCCGTACGGCGTCGAGCTCCTCCGAAACATCAAGGAGTCATGGTGGAAGGCCAATGTCACCAGCCGGGACGACTACGTTGGTCTCGATTCGGCCCTGTTCAAGGATCCTCGCGTATGGGAGGCGTCCGGTCATACGAGCAGCTTCTCCGACCCGCTCGCCGAGTGCAAGGAGTGCAATACGCGCATCCGCGTAGACAAAGAACTTGGAAAGATTGGCGTCGAAGCGGATGAAAAAATGTCAGAGGAGGAGCTCGGCGCTCTCTTCGATGCGCATCGCGGCGAGATCCCATGCCCGAAGTGCGGCAAGAAGAATTTTTCGGCGGTCCGCACGTTCAATCTGCTTGTCCAATCGAATCTCGGAGATTTCACTGGTGAGAACAAACACCCGGTATATCTCCCGGGTGAGGCGTGTCAGGGCATTTACCTTAATTTCAAGAACATCGTCGATACGACGCGCATGCACGTACCCTTCGGTGTCGCTCAGATCGGCAAGGCGTTCCGCAATGAGATCTCGCCGCGCAATTTCCTTTTTCGCACGCGCGAGTTCGAGCAGGCCGATACGCAGTTCTTCGTGAAGCCGAACGAGAACAAGGAGGCGTATGAGCGCATCAAGCAAGAGCGCTGGGATTGGTACCGCAGCCTCGGCATCAAAGAAGAAAACCTTCGCTGGAAGCAGCATGACAACCTGGCTTTTTACGCGGCGGACGCATGGGATATCGAATACAATTTTCCGACCGGCTTCGACGAGGTTGAGGGTATCCATGACCGCACCGACTACGATCTTTCCCAGCACTCGAAATTCTCCGGAACAGATCTTTCCTACGTCGATCCGACGACCGGGGAGAAATACATTCCCTGGATCCTCGAGACGTCGATGGGCCTCGGCCGCGTGTTCCTGGCAGTCATGTCCGAAGCGTATTCCGAAGATACGCTCGGCGAAGACACGCGCACCGTGTTGCGCTTCGCGCCGCATCTCGCCCCGGTGAAGGCCGCTGTCTTTCCGCTCCTCAAGAACAAACCCGAGCTCGTCGAGAAGGCGCGCGAGGTCTACGTCATGCTTAAGAAAGAGATTGGCGCCGTAGAGTGGGACGACAACGGCAACATCGGCAAGCGCTACCGCCGCCAGGACGAGATAGGCACGCCATGGTGCGTCGTCATCGACTTCGACACGCTCGGCGAGGATCCCGACCTCCTCGGCACTGTCACTGTCCGTGACCGCGACACCGGCGCGCAGGAGCGCATTGCGATTTCCGAACTTGCGGCAAAGATCAAAGCGCATCTGGGGTAGGCCATGCAGTACACCAAAACCAAGCTCAAGAACGGCCTGCGGGTCATTACGGTTCCGATGCGCGACAATCCGACGGTCACCGTCCTAGTGCTTGTCGAGACGGGCTCGAAGTACGAGACCAAGCTCAAGAACGGCATTTCGCACTTCCTCGAGCACATGTGCTTCAAGGGGACGGAGAAGCGTCCGAACGCGCATGCCATCAGCGCCGAGCTCGACGGCCTCGGCTCGCAGTACAACGCCTTCACTAGCCAGGAATATACTGGCTACTACGCCAAGAGCGATGCAAAGCATTTCAAGCAGATCTTCGATGTCGTCTCTGACATCTACCTCAACTCGGCCTTTCCGGAGGGGGAGATCGAAAAGGAGAAGGGCGTGATCGTGGAGGAGATCAACATGTACGAGGACATGCCGCACCGGCATGTTCAGGACCTTTTTACGGCATTGCTCTATGGCGATCAGCCTGCGGGCTGGAACATCGCCGGCACGCGCGAGAACGTGCGTGCCATGACGCGCAGCGACTTTGTCGAATATAAGAACGCGCACTACGTCCCTAAGGCTACGACGGTCATCGTTGCGGGCTCGGTCAAGGAAAAAGATATCGCCAAGGAAGTCGAGCGGGTGTTCGGTTCGATCAAGAACGCGCCGAAGTCCGACAAGAAGCCGACCAAAGATGCGCAGTCGAAGCCGGCCGTCCTCGTGCAGCACAAGGCGACTGACCAGACGCACCTCGTGCTTGGCGTGCGCAGCTTCGACGTATATGATAAACGCAATTCGGCGGTTGCGGTGCTGGCGACGATCCTCGGCGGCGGCATGAGTTCGCGGCTTTTCATTAAACTGCGCGAGGAGCTCGGCGTGGCCTACTACGTACGCGCCTCGAATGATGCGTCGACTGACCACGGCGCATTCCAGATCTCCGCCGGCGTGACGAATGCCCGCGTGCGCGAGGTGCTCGGCGAGATCCTGTCCGAGTGCGCCAAACTCACGAACGATCTTGTGCCGTCCTCCGAGCTTGAGAAAGCCAAGGAGTATCTTGTCGGAAACATGAAGCTTGAACTCGAGAGTTCCGACGCCTGGGCCAATTTTTACGGCGGTCAGGAAGTGCTTCGAAAGAAGATCGAGGGTCCGGAGGAAGTGGAGAAGCGCATCCGTCGCGTGACCGC
This sequence comes from uncultured Candidatus Saccharibacteria bacterium, assembly GCA_964533145.1. GTDB lineage: Bacteria > Patescibacteriota > Minisyncoccia > Phycocordibacterales > UBA9973 > CAITQP01. Next base: position 8,582 of record CAZHLG010000005.1, read on the forward strand.
GAAGGACGTGCAGGCTGTCGCCCGCGAGCTTTTCCGGGATAAAACGCTCAACCTGGCGCTCATCGGGCCGTTCCAGGACGGGAAAGAGTTCCTACCGGATCTGTCTTTCAAGCGGTAATAAAAAACCAGCCTTCGGGCTGGTTTTTAGTAAGTAATTAAATTTTTAATCAGAGGAAAACTCTAAGTGAATTTCATCGAACGGATTCAGTGTTTCTTTTTTGTCGAGAAGCATTCCCGCGGTTTTGAGTTTCTGATCAAACGAGCTGCCGAGCATTCCGGCCAGGGTGGCTATTTTTGACCGAACTACACTGAGCTTGTTTGCGTTGAAGGCCGCTGCCAGTTCTTCCAGGATCTTCGCATGGTCCATTTTGCTCAGCAGCTCTTGTTTCAACGGTCCTTCGACCTGCGATTCCTCGATGACTTTAGTAAATTCTGCGGTTCTCATATGTATTTTTTAAGTAAGGAAATATAACTGCATCATATTTTATAATATTTTTTCATAAAGTCAATCTGTTGGATCGCAAGTATATTCTCCTTTTCGTCCTCTGCGCAGAGGTGTATGATGGGCCCATATGGACCGCGAAAAACTCATCGTCATCAGTCCCCGCAGCGTATGGAGCGTGGTGCTTATCGGCGTGCTGGTGTACGGCCTCTATTACATCCGCGATCTGGTATATGTGATCCTGACCTCGATCGTGCTGGCCTCGTTCGTTGAGTTCGGCGTCAAGAAGCTCACGGCCCGCCGGGTGGGGAGGACGCTGGCCGTCATTCTGATCTATTTCTGCACGCTGGCGCTGTTCGGTCTCTTCCTGTATTTTTTTGTGCCGGTGTTCCTTTCTCAGATGAGCCAGTTTTACGGCTTCATCCATGAGTACCTTCCGGCTGCATCATCAGCCGGGGCTCCTGTCGGAACGGCGGCGCCGTTCGCCGATGTCCTTGCCAAGTTCGAGATCCTTGCGTCCGGCGCCGGTTCGAGCGTGCTCAAGAGCGCAAGCCTGATTTTCGGCGGCATTTTCAACATGGTGCTGCTTGTCGTCATTTCGTTCTATCTCTCGATCGCCAAGAACGGCGTGGAAAATTTTCTGCGCATCGTCACGCCGGACGCGCAGGAAGAATATGTCGTCGGTCTCTGGAAGCGCACCGAACACAAGATCGGCCTTTGGTTCCAGGGACAGCTTCTGCTTGGCGTGCTTGTCGGCGTGCTGATCTACCTCGGGCTACTGTTGTTCCGTGTCGACTACTCGCTGCTGCTTGCCATCGCGGCGGCCATCCTCGAGCTCATTCCGTTCGGCATCATTCTTGCCGCTGTTCCCGCCATAGCCTCGGGCTACGCGACGGGCGGAGGCACGACGGCCCTCGAGGTCACGGGCTGGTATGTCATCGTTCAGCAATTCGAGGCCAATCTCATCCAGCCGCTCATCGTGAAGAAAGTCGTCGGCATCTCCTCGCTCGTCGTGATCATCTCGCTGCTCGTCGGGCTCAAGATCGCCGGCGTTTGGGGAGTGCTGCTCTCCATCCCCATGGCCGTCCTGCTCATGGAATTCCTGGACGACCTCGACAAAAAGAAAAAAGCGGCTAGTGTGTAATATATGCAACAGAAACCCTTTTATCTGACCACGACGCTCCCGTACGTGAACGCCGATCTCCATATGGGCCACGCACTTGAATTCGTGCGGGCGGATATCGTCGCGCGCTACAAGCAGCTCGTGGGTTTCGATGTGTTTTTCAACACAGGCACGGACGAGCACGGCATGAAGATCTACGAGAAAGCCGTGGCTGGCGGTCTGTCGCCGCAGGCGTTCGTCGATCAGAGTTTTGAGCGTTTCCGCGAGTCGGTCAAGATCTTCGGCCTCGACGAGCGCATTCTGCACTACGCCCGGACGACGTCGCCGTCGCATGAGGCCGCTGCCCAGGAGTTCTGGCGCCGCTGCGACCAGAACGGATATATCTACAAGAAGAACTATCAGGCCAAGTATTGCGTCGGCTGCGAAGAGGTCAAGACCGATTCGGACCTTGTGAGCGGGGAATGCCCCGTGCATCCGGGACGCGCTCTTGAGACTATCGAGGAAGAGAATTATTTTTTCAAATACTCGGCATTCGGCGAGAAGCTCAAGGAACTGTACGCTGCACGGCCGGATTTTGTCGTGCCGGATTTCCGCTTCAATGAGATCAAGGCATTCGTCGAGCGAGGTCTCGAGGATTTTTCCATTTCCCGTCTCAAGGACAAGATGCCGTGGGGCATTCCCGTGCCGGGGGACGACAAGCACGTGATGTACGTGTGGTTCGACGCGCTCACCAATTACATCTCCACGCTCGGCTGGCCGGACGAGACGAGTGTCTCCGGCGGTGATTTCGCGAAGTATTGGATCGGCGGCACACCCACGCAGTATTGCGGCAAGGACAACCTGCGCTTTCAGAGCGCGATGTGGCAGGCCATGCTCATGGCGGCCGGCGTTCCCAATTCGCACCAAATCGTCATCAACGGCTTCATCACGGCCGAAGGCGGGGTGAAGATGAGTAAGACGCTCGGCAATGTCGTCGACCCGAAGGACATCGTGGCTGAGTACGGCACGGACGCGCTGCGGTATTTCCTTGCGTCGTCGATCAGCAATTTCGAGGACAGCCCCTTCACGGCCGAGCGTTTCAAAGATGTGTACAATGCCAAGCTCGCCAACGGCATCGGCAACCTCACAAGCCGCATCATGAAGATGGCGACGACGCATATTCCTGAGGCTGTCGTCACGCCGGACAAGCAGGTGGAACTTCCCATGGAATACATCGAAGCATTCTTTGCTTTCAATATTCAGGCCGCTGCGGCGCATATCGAATCGCGCATTGTCGACATGGACCAGCGGATCCAGAAGACTGAGCCGTTCAAACTCGTGAAAACCGACAAGGATGCCGCAGTCGCCATAATCAGAGATCTTGTGAAGGAGCTGTATGTAGTGGGGAAACTGCTCGAGCCTCTAGTGCCTGAGACCAGCGCAAAGATCAGGGAGAGCGTCCTCGCGCACGCCATGCCTGCTCCGCTCTTTGCACGCAAAGATTAGCCATGGACCCGAAGTACATCGACGTGCATGCGCACGCGCAGTTCACCGCATACGACGAAGACCGCGACGAGGTGATCCGCCGCGCGCTTGCGGAAGGCGTGCACATGATGAACGTCGGCACGCAGCGCGACACATCGCGCGCCGCGGTCGAGCTCGCGGAGAAATACGACGGCGTGTATGCGGCGGTGGCCCTGCATCCGGTGCACACATCCGCTTCGTTTCATGACCAGAAAGAGCTCGGCGAGGAGGGGAAGGCTTTCACCAGCCGCGGCGAGGAATTCGATCCGGCTGTCTACGAGGAACTCGCCCGTCATCCGAAGACCCTGGCAATCGGCGAGTGCGGCCTTGACTATTACCGTCTCGAGGAGGACACGATCGAGCGACAGACGCGCGTCTTCATCCAGCATATCGAGCTTGCCAACAAGGTCGGCAAACCGCTCATGCTCCATATCCGAAGCGGTTCCGGCAGGAGCGCCTACAGAGATGCGGCCGAGATTTTGCGCGCGCATGCCAAGGTCAAGGGCGACGTGCACTTCTTCGCCGGCACGTGGGAGGAGGCGCAGCTTTTCCTCGATCTCGGATTCACGCTCTCGTTCACCGGCGTGCTGACTTTCACGCACGACTACGACGAAGTGGTTCGCAACACGCCGCTCGACATGCTCATGGCCGAGACCGACTGCCCGTACATTACGCCCGTGCCGCACCGAGGAAAGCGCAATGAGCCGCTCCACGTGCGCGAAGTATACAAGGCCATCGCGCGCATCAAGGAACTCGACGAAGAGACCGTCCGCGCGCAGCTGGCGGCGAATGCTAAGCGGGTGTTCGGAATGTAAAGTCCTGTGTTACTGTGGTTTGTCAAAAACAGCTATATATGGTAGGGTGTATTCGTCTTGTTCGGCGGGGGACTGATACCCCTGCCGCCATGGTCCGAAACAAGGCACAGGCCGGAAACGGCCCGTTATTATGAATTTCGCGGCGCAAGCCGCACAATGTATGGAAGAAAACATGCAGGCAGAGGTCTCCGACAACGGTATCTACGAAGTCGGTTTTCATCTGTCCCCGAGCATCACGGAAGCAGCGCTTCCGGAGGCGTTCGGCAACGTAAAGGAGGCTATTCTCGCCAAGGGCGCGATGGCCATTTCGGAAGAATTTCCGAAGCTTATCCCGCTCGCATATGTGATGGAAAAGACCATCAACAACAAGATCGAGCGCTTCAAGGAGGGCTGGTTCGGATGGATCAAGATCGAGGCTCCGGCAGACAAGGTCGCCGCAATCGACGCCATGCTCCGCCTTCGCGACGACGTTATCCGCCACCTCATCGTTTCCACCGTGCGCGAGAATACGATGAGCCAGAAGCGCGGTTTCGGCGTTCGCCGCCGCTCCCGCGAGGAGGGCGATGTCGCTGGCGCTCCGCAGATGACGAAGGAGCAGATCGACGCCGAAATCGAGGCGCTCGTGGACGAGAAGGAAGCTGCTGCATAACGTGCGGTTTCGAGGTCGTTTACACACCTAGCTCCGGGCGGCGGGCCGCACAGCGGCCCGCCGCCCCAGAAACCAAATGTTCTACAACAAAGCCATCATCATCGGCAACGTCACCCGCGACCCTGAGATCAAGGCGCTGCCCTCGGGCGCAAAAGTAGCCTCGCTCGGCATCGCGACCAACCGCGTCTGGAAAGACCAGTCGGGCGCGAAGAAAGAGCAGACCGACTTTCACAACATCGTCGTGTTCGGCCGCCAGGCTGAGATCGTCGGCCAGTACATCCGGAAGGGCAGCATGCTCATGGTGGAAGGCCGCATCCAGACCCGCAGTTGGGACAACGCCGAAGGCAAGAAGCAGTACCGCACGGAGATCGTCGCCGACCGCGTGCAGTTCGGCCCGAAGGGCGGCGCCCAGCAGGGCGGAGGCACGTTCCGCGGCGCGGACGATGCGCAGGACGCAGGCCCGGCCGCTCCGAAGGATGCCGAGACCATCGACTATCCGGACGACGACATCAACGCAGAAGACATTCCGTTCTAAATTAGCAGCAAGCACACACTGATATGAAGCAAGACTTTTTCTCTTCGAACAACATCAAGCACGTGGACTATAAGGACACGGAGGTGCTCAAGAAGTTCCTCGGCCCGACGGCCAAGATCCTCTCGCGCCGCCGCACCGGCCTTTCGGCCGGCAATCAGCGCAAAGTGGCCCTCGCGGTCAAGCGCGCCCGGTTCATGGGACTTATCCCGTACGTGGCCAAGTAGGCGACAGTGCCTTTCAGAAAAAGCCCGGCAATAGGCCGGGCTTTTTCTGAGTCTGGACAAAGTGACAGAAAAGGCTAAAGTGTAGGCAAAAATAAGCATATGGTCACTGAAAATGGAATACTGAGCATTCTAAAGGATGATTACCCGATCGATCCTTCCGGCACGACCGCTGCGGACAGGCTTGCCAGAGAAATCGGCATTACCGGTTCAGACCGTGAGGCGTACCAAGATGCAATGACAAAGCTGTTCCCTTCGTTGCGGAACGCAGATTGGTCGCTTTTCGTGAAGTTCCTTTCTTTCGCGGAGAGTGCGAGGTTCGACAGATCATTTTATGCGGCGTTCGCGTCGTTCATCAAGAATGATTTTCCTGAGCAGGGAGGTCCGGGCTTTGTTGTAACGATACCCAAGACAGCGAATCGCTGCAGGTGCATCGGGTGTATCGCGGAGAAATTCCCCGATCTGTTCGAATATCAATGGATCAAGGATACGAGCATGATCGCACGCGATCAGTATCCGCAGAGTTTTTTGGCCTGCATGGTGGTCTATGCTCCGGACGAAGCGCTTGATTTCGTCGCTGATATTCTGATGCCGCAAAAGCCGGCACAGCGGCGTACGATCGTGTCCAACTTGCTTTTTTCGTTCAGCAAGAAGTTCCAAAGCGAAAAGATCAGGCCGTACCTCGCTTTGTGGGGCGAGATGCTCTCGAGGGAAGACCTGAAAGATTACCAAACGCTGTGCGATCATTTTTTCGCATAGCAAAAGCCCGGCAGTCGCTGCCGGGCTTTTATCGTGCCTAGAAGAATTTACGCGCGCTCCACGTATTCGCCGGTCTCCGTGTTCACGACGATCTTGTCGCCGGTGTTCACGAAGAGCGGGGCGTTGATGACGGCGCCCGAGTCGAGCGTGACCTGCTTGGAGCCGCCGGTACGGGTGTCGCCCTTGATGGCGGGCGGCGCCTCCTTGACCTCGAAGGTCATCTTGATCGGCAGCTGCACGCCGATGGTCTCTTCTTCGTCATCGTCGTTGGTCCAGATGAGCGAGGTGACGAGCTCGTTCGGGCGGAGGAACTTGATCTTATCGCCGATGAGCGACTCGGCGAGCTGGAAGCGCTTGCCGGCGTCCTTCGGGTCGCAGAACCAGAATTCGCCGCGGTTGGCGAAGAGGAACTTGGCCTCGCGCTTCTGGAGGTCCGCCTCGTCGGCCGAATCGGAGACATGGAAGACCTCGTTGTAGGCCTTGCCGCTCTTCAGGGAGCGCAGCTTGACCGCGTTCTGCGGCTTGCGCTGCTGCGTGCGGGCAACGTGCGAGTCGAGCACGACGCACGGCTCGCCGTTATGGATAATGATCTTTCCTTCGCGGATTTCGTTGTATTCGAGGAGTGCCATACGAAACAAAAAGGCCCATCGGCCGGTAACTGCTAAGATGTACCGATTCTAGCCCAAACCACGGGGGTTATCAAGCGCGTATTGACGCCTGTCCCGTTGGGTATATAGTAAGCCTAACTAAATATCCTTTGTATGGTCAATATGAACAGCGGCATCAAGCACCGCATGAGTTATCTGTTCCTGCCGTATTTGCTTCAAAAATACGGTGTCCGCGTACCCTCCAGGGAGGCATACGAACATCAGAGGACTCGCATCACGGAGCACCTCAGGCAGCAGAAGCCGCGGATCAACTCCGTGATCGTCGATAGTTTCCTTCGGGTGATCTACACCAAGGTGCTCGATTGCGCGTACGGCAAGGTCCATGGCGTCTTTTTCCCGCATGACAAAGGAGCGAACACTGGCGCGATCGCCCATGCGTTTCTCTTGCTCCATCTTGCGGATTGCGACCTGGTCGAGCTTCCAGCGCTGCTTTCTGAATTCGAAGAGTTTGCCGAGTCGCCGTTCGGAAAGGCGTCTCTGAACGGAGAGCTCAAACACATGAAAGACTATGTGAATGCAATCATTTCCGAAGCGTATCTTTCTGCCCGTCTGCTCGAAGTGTTCGAGCAATGACATGCATGCTCAAACAAAAATGCCCCGCACGAAGCGGGGCATTTTTTGGGAGCCGGGGTTATTCTCCTGCGCTCGGGACCTGGATCTCGCTGAAGCGTGATCGGATGGTCTTCTCGATTTCCTTCGCCGTCTTCGGATTCTCCTTCAGATATGTTCGTGTCGCATCATACCCGCGGCCCATTTTGACCTCCTCCTTGTCTTTGGGCGTGTACGTATAGGAACCGCCGGATGATTTGGCGACGATGCCGATCTTTTCGCCGAGGGCCATGAGTTCGCCCTCGTACGAGATACCCTCGCCGTAGATGATGTCGAATTCGGTCTGCTTGAACGGTGCGGCCACTTTGTTTTTAACCACTTTCACGCGGGTGCGGCCGCCGACGACCTCCTCGCCCTTTTTGATCTGCGCGATGCGGCGGATGTCGAGGCGCACGCTCGTGTAGAACTTGAGCGCCTTGCCGCCCGGCGTGGTCTCGGGGTTGCCGAACATGACGCCGATCTGCATGCGGATCTGGTTGATGAAGATCACGACCGTGTTGCTCTTGGCGACGATCGCCGTGAGTTTGCGGAGCGCCTGACTCATGAGCCGAGCCTGCTTGCCCACATGCTGAGCGCCCATTTCGCCCTCGATCTCATCCTTCGGGGTGAGGGCGGCGACGGAGTCGACCACGACGACGTCGATCTTACCCGAGCGTACGAGCGATTCGCAGATTTCAAGACCCTGTTCGCCCGTGTCCGGCTGCGAGATGAGGAGCTCGTTGGTGTTCACGCCGAGGTTCTTTGCGTATACGGGATCCATTGCGTGCTCGGCGTCGATGTACGCGCAGATGCCGCCTTTTTTCTGGGCTTCAGCCACGATGTGGAGGGCGAGCGTCGTTTTGCCACTCGATTCCGGGCCGAAAATCTCAATGATGCGTCCGCGGGGGACGCCGCCCACGCCGAGGGCCATGTCGAGGCCGAGCGAGCCGGTGGGGATCACGTTGATGTCCACCTTAGGCTGCTCGCCGAGCTTCATGATGGCGCCTTCGCCGAATTTGGTCTGGATTGAGCGGATCGTGTCGGCGATATCCATGCCGCTCTCTTTCTTTTCTTTTTCTTTCGCTGGTTTTTTGAATGCCATGTCGTTCTGTGCTGTTAGCTGCTAATCGTGCGTTCGTCCGGTGCGTAGTATACCCGGTATGTCCTTGTCTTCGTGCGTTTGAACCGGTCTGTCGTGGCTATTGTCACGATGTTGTGCCCGGGAAGCAGGGCGATCGTATCGCTCCAGCTGCCGTCTTCCGCCACGGGCACGAACCGGTCGTCTATGCGCATGCCGCCTGCGCGGCGCGCCACGCCCGTGAGCGAGAGCACTGCCGTACCGGACCGCATGCCGTCTTCGATGCCTGTGACGCGTGTGCGGATGCCGAACAGCAGGTCGCGTCCCTGCCATAGCCCGTATGCGGCGATGACGAGCGAAAGGAGAATGGCGCCGCCTGAGCGAATGAGCCGTTTTGCTGTCAGTTCTCCTGTCATGGCCGCCTACTCTCCCGCACCCGTGTTGGGAACGTCCATGATGCCGTCGCCGGGCTTGATGAGCACATCGCGGGGCTTGGCTCCGGATCCCGGTCCGATGACGCCGCGTTCTTCGAGCATGTCGACGAGGCGGGCGGCGCGGGCGTAGCCGATGCCGAGCTTTCTTTGAAGGAATGATGTCGATGCCTTGCCCGCCTCGATGACGGTCGTGCGGGCGTCTTCGTACAGGTCGTCCTCGTCCCCGCCGTCCTCAAGAGAAGCTTCGAAGATAGTCTTGTCGGGGGATACGGAGCCTGCGAGCACAATTTCATCGGCGCCGTCGGCCTCGTTGTGCTCCGTGATCCATTGTACCACCGACTTGACCTCGGCCTCGGAGATGAAGGCGCTCTGGATACGCTCGGGCTGCGGCATGTCGCCGGCCGCGTACAGCATGTCGCCGGCGCCGAGGAGCTTTTCCGCGCCTGCCTGGTCGAGGATGGTGCGCGAGTCGATCTGGGACGAGACCTGGAGCGCGACGCGGGCCGGCACGTTGGCCTTGATGAGGCCGGTGATGACGTTGACGGACGGGCGCTGCGTGGAAAGGAGCAGGTGGATGCCGACCGCGCGCGACATCTGGGCGAGGCGCACGATGGCCGCCTCGAGCTCGCGGGGATAGGACTGCATGATATCGGCAAGTTCGTCGATGATGATGACGATGTATGGCATCGGGTCCGGTCCGGTCTCGTCGGCGCCCTTTTTGCCGGCCGCTGCGACGACGTTCTTGTGGTAGCTCTCGATATCGCGGACACTCTCGCCTTCGAGGATGTCGTAGCGGCGATCCATTTCTTTGGCGGCCCACTTGAGGGCAAGAATGGCCTTTTTGGCATCCGTGATGACCGGCGTGAGCAGGTGCGGGATAGGCTTGTAGAGCGTGAGTTCGACACGCTTCGGGTCGATCATGATGAAGCGCATGTCGTCCGGGCCGTTGCGGTAGAGCAGGGAGGTGATGATGGAGTGGATGGTCACCGACTTGCCGGAGCCGGTCGCGCCGGCGACCAGCACGTGCGGCATCTTGGCCATGTTGGCGAAGTGTCCGGCGCCGTTGATCGAGCGGCCGAGCGCGACCGTGAGCGGCTTCTCGCTCTTCGTGAACTTGTCGTCCGAAAGCAGCGTTGCGAGGCCGACGATGGACTTGCCCTTGTTCGGGATCTCGATGCCCACGAGGGACTTGCCCGGGATCGGGGCTTCGATGCGGATCGGATGGGCGGCCAGGGCGAGCGCCAGGTCGTTCTGGAGGGCCACGATGCGGGAGAGCTTCACGCCCTCGGCCGGCTTGAATGCGTAGCGGGTGACGGTCGGGCCGATGGTCACCTCGTCCATCTCGACCTCGATGCCGAAGTTCGAGAGGGAGCGTTTGATGATGTTCGCGTTCGCCTTCACGTCGCCGACGTTAGGTTTGCCGGAGTCTTTTTTGAGGAGGTCGAGCGGGGGAGGGACGTACGAAGAATGCTTCTTGCGGGCCTTCGGTTTGGGTGCGACCTCGAGGTCTTCTTCGGGGATAGGTTCCGGCTCGTCTTCTTCGATCGGTTCCGGCTCCGGAAGGGGGCGCTTCTGCTCCGGGGCAGGTTCCGTTGCTGCCGGATCGTGCACGACGAGTTCCTTGGCCGCACGCTTGGCTTCGCGGCGGTCAGCCTTCCATGCCTCGAAGCGGTCCATGAGCGAGGTGACGATACTGAGCGTCGGGCGAGTGTCGAAGAGGATGACAAGGGAGATGATCAGCGAAGCGCCGAGGAAGAGGATCGCGCCGCCGATATCGAACGGCTTCACGAAGATGAAGCCGAAGAACCGGCCGACTGCGCCGCCCATGTGGGAGTCGCCGCTTGCGATGTCGATCAGGCCAAGCGTGCCCATCAGGAGCATCACCGAGCCGAGTGCCTGGACGAAGCGGATCTCCGGCCGGCCGCTCTTAATGAAGGTGTAGCCGAGGACTCCGAAAATGATCGGCGCGAGGGCGTAGCCGACGCCGAGCAGGTAGACGATAGCTTCTTTTGTGGAGTGGCCGACGACGCCTCCTGCGCCGAAGCCTGATATCACGAAGAAGAGCGCAAGGGCGGCCAGAACAATGCCGAGAACTGTCTGTCGGGTCTCGTCTTTGAGCCTGCGTTTCGGCTCGCGTTTTTGGCGCCGTTTTGCGGCTGTCCTGCGCACTGGTTTGTCGTCTTCTTCGAGGTCCTCCTCGTCCTCGATCTCCTCATTTTTTCGTGGCATATGTTCGATTATTTTATCACACAGAAGGTCGTTTTCCGCAGGCAGTTTTGCTGTTTTGACGCCGGAAACATACGTGCGAAAACGATCACTCCGTATGTTCTTGCAAAAGAAACGCGTTGGCGTATACTGGTGTCCGTTATAGGCAAAAAGACGGAAAAATCCGTCGCCACACCCACCACATGGAACTGCATACGAGCAAACTGAATACGGGAGATTCTAAAGGACAGACCTTTGCACTGAGTCCGGAAAACTCCTTTTTTGCAAAGCATAATGCTGTGTCCAATATCTCCAAAAAGACAGAAAAAATCGCAACGGCGATTTACATGGTAACGGACTTCATGCCGGACTGGGAGCCGCTCAAGCGTGAGCTTCGCAACCATGCACTCGGGTTGCTCACCGGCACTCGCGCGGTCAGTGCCCGCTCCGCAGAAGCACGCTCGGCGCTTGCTGACGAAGTGGTCCGAACGATGGAAGACACAGTCGCACTCGTTACGCTTGCCAGCACCATCGGCCTTGTTTCTGGTATGAACGCTCGCATCCTTGCGTCAGAAATCGGCAAGGCAAAAGAGGGCATTCTTCGTCACTATGGAACGCCTGCCGCAGCGGTCTCGGTGCACCCAGGTTACGCGAACGTCATCCTTTCGGAGGCTATGTTCGAGACAGGAAGCATCGATGCTGAAGGGCCGGCTGTCGCCACAGATGCGATCACTAAAAGACACGATTTTGATATCGGACAGAATACGCAGAAGCGCCCGGTTGTCACGGTCCCTGCTCTAGAGCCGCAAGCTCGCCGCAAGCCTGAGATTGTCGCCAAGAAGACGGATATAGGCATAAAAATCGCCCGACGAAACGACGTCCTTAACGTTGTTCGGAGCAAGGGCAAGGTTTCCATAAAGGACATAACAACGATCATGAAAGACATGGGGGAGAAGACCGTCCAGCGGGAACTGCTCGCGCTCGTCAAAGAGGGGGTGCTTTCCAAAGAAGGGGAGAAGCGCTGGAGCACCTACCGGATTGCTTCATAGGAGCCGACCTGACCGGTGCGGTATTCAGTCTGATGCCGTCACCGGACAGGATCGATGCCGTATACATCATATGGAACGGTTCGGCAGTGCTTCCGTTGATTTTTAACGGAAAATATGCCATACTGTTCCCGTAATCGCGACACTCACGTAAGTGAATAGGGGAGGGCAGGGACCTCGGTCTCAGCCGTTTCCTGTATGTCGCGGTTATCCACATCACTGTATTTTGCCGCTCAAATGGCCGAATATTATAATGTGGGAACGCAATGGAATTCGCGCGGAAACGTGCGGACTCTGTTGCGTCAAACAACGGTATTTTTCGGAGTGCGGGGCGGAGGATAGGCCTCTCGTCTTTGCATCTCTCGAAGGGTACGCGCGGAAAGGTCATTGAAAACAGCAAAGCATCGAGCATATTAAAACGGCTCGAAGCAGATTCTCACACGATACATATATATGTATGCATCGCAGAGATCAGTGCTTGTGCTCAATGAGCCTTCTCGCATGACTTCTTGGGGGATGCCGAGACGAACACGAGAGAGTGAGCAATCGCTTTCTCCCGCGTCTCGCAGAACTCGGAAGATGCCATGTCGACACGGCAGTTAAAAGTCGGACGGCATTACGCTAGTCCGCGGTGCGCACACGACCGGCATCATGGTTCCGCTTCGGCGGCCAAGAGTCGAACCGGTCATTAAGCGCACTTTCATTAGAACACTCTCATATGACTAACGCATTCACATCCAAGATCGCGAAAGCAGGCTTGGGTCTCGTCGTTGGTGCAATGAGCTTCAGCGGCGCTCTCGTCGCTTCGGCTCAGACGGCTGGTTGCTACCAGTTCACCACGCTCTTGAAGGTTGGTACCACCAGCGAAGCTGTTCGCCAGCTCCAGATGGTCCTCAACAAGAACCCGCAGACCGCTCTCGCAGTCGCAGCAGGTGCCAATGGCTCTGCTGGCCACGAGACCACGTACTTCGGTCCGGCTACGGCCGCCGCAGTCGTGAAGTGGCAGACCGCAAACGGCATCGCCCCGACTGCTCCGCAGATCGGCCCGATGTCTCGCGCGAAGCTCAACGCTTCCTGCGGCGTCGTGACCACGACCCCGACTCCGACTACCCCGACCCAGACGGGTCCGGTTACGGCTATGCTCGCAACCGACAACCCGGCTTCGGGTACGGTGATCCTCGGACAGGCTACCGCTGACCTCATGCACGTCGCCCTCACCGGCAGCGGCACGGTCACCGGCATGACCTTCCAGCGCACCGGTCTTTCCTTGAACACTGACCTCACGAACGTCTACCTCTACCAGGGCGCAACCCGCATCACGGATGCAGCCTCGGTGAACAGCACGGGCGTGATCAGCTTCACGGGCATGAACCTCATGGTGAACGGCTCCGCGACCATCTCGGTCCGCGCCGACATCGATGGCTCTGCTTCGGGTAGCGATGTCGGTGTGAGCCTCACTGGCATCACCACGACCTCCGGTACCAACACGGTGACCATCGCGGGCAACCGCATGTACATCGCGACCGGTTCTGGTCTTCTCGGCACTGCCAGCGTCACGATGGCAACGGCTTCGACCGTCAATGTGAACGCAGGTACCCTGAACTACACGGTGTGGACTGCTCCGATGCAGATCAACACCCACAAGATGTGGCTCAAGGGCGCAACGTTCCGCTACGTCGGTTCGGCTCCGATGAACTCGATCGCCAATCTCGGTCTCTACGTTGATGGCGTGAAGGTCGCTTCGTCCACGGGCGTCAACCAGTACAGCTACGTTGTCTTCGACCTCACTGGCGCTCCGTACAGTCTCACGACTGGATCGCACACGGTTGATGTCCGCGGCGACATCGTGAACGGTGCTGCTCGCAGCTTCACGCTCAGCGTCCAGTCTGCTGGCGACCTCATGATCACCGACAGCACTGTCGGCGTGAACGTCGCTCCGACTGTGACCGGCGCAACCTCGAGCTTCCCGGCCAGCGGCAATACGATCGGCATCACTACTGGCTCGCTCGCCATCGCGCTTGATCCGGCATTCGTGTCGATGACCAACGTGACCGGCGGTTCGACCAATGCAGTTATCGGTCGCTGGAAGGTGAACGCCTACGGCGAAGATGAGAAGATTACCTCGATCACTCTCACTCCGTCGATCTCCGGCGGCAGCCCGTCCGGCAGCAGCCTGAACAACGTTCAGCTCTACCTCAACGGCTCGCAGGTCGGCTCGGTCTGCCAGTTTAACGGCAGCACCGCTTGCACGTTCAACCTCGGTTCCTCGGCCATCATCGCGGCCGGCGTGACCCCGAGCATGTTTGAGCTCCGCGCTGACATCCAGACCTCTACCGGCACGAACTACACGGCCGGCACGCTCACGGTGTCCAGCTCGGCGATCAACGCGCAGGGCATGTACTCGTACAACACGGTGACGTCGCCAGTTCTCCCGACGACCCCGGGTCTTACAATCCAGACCGGCTCCCTCGTCGTTGCTAAGAACGCTGCGTACTCGAACCAGACCCTCAGCCCGAACATGGCTGCTCAGAAGATCGGCGAGTTCGCTCTTCAGAACCAGTCCACGTCTGAGGCTGTCCGCGTGACCAACCTTGCGGTTGCTCTCACTTCGGATGGTTCGACGGCTCTCACGTCGGTTTCGACCCCGGCTCTCACGAACTTCACCAACGTGAAGACCTCCGAGACCTCGGGTTCCGGCGCGATCCCGCAGAACGGTGCAGCTTCGATGAACTTCTCGGTTGACTTCACGATCGCCCCGGGCTCGACCAAGGTCATCAGCGTTTACGCTGACCTCGGCTCGACCTCGAGCGGTTCTGTGATCACCACGATGCTCCCGACCGCCTACGGCGTCGGTTCCAACGTGACCCTCACGCCGAACTCGGACACCGATGGTCAGACGATCTCGCTCTCCACGGGCTCGATCTCTGCTCCGACCTTCGTTGCTTCGTCCTCGACGACCCCGCAGTACATCGCAACCGCTGTTAACGGCACGGACAAGTCCATGGAGACTTTCCAGTTCACCGCAACCAACGGTTCCGGTACTGTTAACGACCTCAAGTTCGCTGTTGTCACCGCTACGGCTGGCACGGTGTCCTCGATCCGCGTCGGCTCCAACGTCGCCACGGTCGTGACCCCGGCTGCCCTCACCGGCGCTTCGACGAACATCTACGGTGCTGTGTACCCGACGAGCGCAACCCGCTTCTCCGTCTCTGACACTTCGACCATCTCGGTCGGTCAGATCGTCAAGATGGACAGCGAGTACGTCCTCGTTACCTCGATCCCGACGGCTACCCAGTTCGTCGTGACCCGCGCAGTCATCGGTTCCTCGGCAGCTACCCACGCTACCAACGTGACCATGACCCTCTCGGGCATCGCGTACCTCCCGGGTGTGAACCTCACGGTTCCGAACGGCACGAGCGGCATCTACGTCGATGCGTACTCGACCTACAGCCCGGCTAACGGCACCACCGGCGCGGTCTCTTCCGGCACGACGGCTAACACGTACCTCACGTACGTGAAGTCGACGATCGGTTCGACCACCAGCTCGGCTGCTGTTACTCCGGTTCCGGCTTCGACCACTTCGAACCTCATGACCGTCGTTGGCTCCAAGCCGACGCTCTCGGTCGACACGGCTCAGAAGACCGGTCTCGTCGTCGGTGCTGAGAACAAGATCGGTGAGGTGACGGTCACTGCGGACGCCGCAGGTACGATCGGCATCAAGCAGATCCAGTTCAGCGTCGGTAACTCGGGCTTCTCGACCGGCTTCCTTGCGACCTCGCCGCGCCTCGCCGATGGTTCTACGACCATCTCGACCGCTACCTGTGTCGCTACCGGCACGAGCCTCGTGACCGCTCCGACCACGTCTGAAACGTGCACCTTCAGCTCGGATTACCTTATCCCGGCTGGCACGTCCAAGACCTTCAGCCTCTTCGCAACCGTCACCGGTACCACCACGTCCGGCACGACTGTCTCGGCGTCGACTGCCCTTACTTCGGCAGGCTTCCTCTGGACTGACGTCGCTGGCAACGGTACCTCCGGTGCAGAGACTGGTGCTAAGATCTACAACTTCCCGACCGGAAGCTACTCCATCCGCCAGTAATACTGGTTAGTGGAACAGATCTCAAAAAACCACCCTTCGGGGTGGTTTTTTGTTTTTCTGTTTGGTATCATGTTCGCGTATGAAAAAAGCGGCAAAATTCCTGCTCTGGTTCATTCCGATCGGCAATCTGTTTTATTTTACTGGCGCTCTCGTTCCCGCCGTTGAGGCAAAAAACATCGCTGTCCGGCTCTGTATCGCCGCAGTCTCATGCATCACTGCCTGGCTTTTCTTCTCGGAAGGGGAGTTCCGGTCCGGTATGCTCGGCAAAATCCGCGGAATGTGGAAACATCCGCTCGGCAAGGCCGTGCTGGTCTCGTGGCTCATGCTCGGCGTGAGTACGATCTTTGCCTACAGCCAGTTTGCCGCGTTCTTCGGCACAGTCTCCCGCGGAGAGGGATTTGTCGGCATCACATTCATGTATCTGATCGCATTTTTCATGGCGATCTTTTTCGAGCGCACCGACTGGTCCGTATTTTGGAAGACAGCTGCGGCCTCAGGCTGCGTCGCGTTCCTTGCTTCGTTCGTTAAGTTTTTGGGCGGCGCGTATCGTCCGGGCGGGCTCATGGACAACCCGATCTTCCTTGCCGGATACCTTCTCTTCACGATCCTTGCCGGCCTCATGTTGGTCCGCGAGGGTCGCACGGAACGTTCCTCCGGTGTTTCCCGGTTCGGGTATGCAACTATCGTCGCATCGGTGCTCGGTATTTTGATCACGGAATCTCGCGGCGTCATGCTCGGTCTTGCCGTCGGTTCGGTCGTGGCGCTCGCATATGTCGCCTTCAAGAAGCCTGTCGCTATGCCTGTCGCTGCAAAAAATGCACCGAAGGCGTTTCCTGTCCGCACGCTCGCGTTGCGGGTGCTCATCGGCATCTTCGTTTTTGGAAGTCTTTTTGTCGCCACGCGCCATGCCGCATTGTGGCAGAAGGTCCCTGGTCTCGGTCGTATCGCGCAGTTCAGCACGAGCGACCTTACGACGCAGTCCCGTCTCGCCAACCTTAAGCTGACGCTTCGGGCGGTCGAGCCGCGCGCTGATAATGTGAAGAACATGCTCGTCGGCTGGGGTTGGGACAACTACGTCTTCGCATGGCAGGCATATTATGATCCGGCGCTCTACATGCACGAGAAGGCGATCTTCGACCGCGCGCACAACAAGATACTCGACATGCTGGTGATGAACGGTGTTCTCGGCTGTCTGGCATATCTCGCGATCTGGTTCTACATGTTCCGCGCGATGCTGAAGATCGGCCGCCGGTCGACGTACGTCGCTGCGGTGTTCATCATGTTCGGGTCGGCGTTCTTCATACAGAACATGTTCGTCTTCGATACGGTCATCTCATACGTACCGTTCTTCGCCGTTATTGCATATCTCTTCGCTGAGACCAAAGAATCATATGAAAACTAAAACCAAGGAAATCATGATCGGCGGAAGCCTTGTCGCGATAGCGCTCTTCTGCGTTGTCGGGTACTTCGGGTGGACCGTCTTGCCGTACATGCAGGGCAGGGAATATCTGGCGAAGGCAAAATCCATGACCAGCCCAGAGGACATGCTCGGCGACAAACTTATTTTTGAGCCGTACACCAATTCGCAGGGGATCATTCGGCAGCTCTTCATGATCGCACTGCTGGACAAATATTATGAAAAAGCCTTTACCGGGCCCAACGCGCTTTTCGACGGCGCGCTTGCCCGGCTCGAAGAGTACACGGACCGCTTCCCGCAGTACTATGACTTTTTCTTGATGGTCGGTAAGGCATACGGCATCGAAGCTGAGCTCAAGAACGATCCTTCGTACTACAAGAAAGGAGAAATTTATCTCAAAAAGGCCCTTGCGGTTGCGCCTGGACGCCAGGATGTGATTTATTCGTACGCGATCAATCTGTTGAATCAGGGTCGCATTGATGAGGCGCTTGCGCAGCTCCGTGCCTCGATTGAACGTTCGCCTGAGCTTCCGGACGGGCATTATCAGCTCGGACAGGCCCTCGCCGTTCTCGGCACGAAGTATTACACCGAGTCGATGACCGAATACGAATACGCGCTGTCTCGCCGTGTGAATCAGTCTCCGGCCGTGACCGTCAATGTCTACCAGAAGTTCTTCTACTATTATTACAAAACCGGCGACGCCAAGCACTTTGCCATCGCCGCGCGCCGCCTTGCTGCGCTCGATCTCGCTCAGCATGATGCGTTCACGCAGGTTGCCGAGTATGCTGAACAGCGCAATGCCATTCCGCCCATCGATATCAAAGAGGGCAATTAAGCATCCCTAACGTACGCGCCACCATGATCACTACACGCATCTCGGGCGGTATGGGCAATCAGATGTTCGAGTACGCGGCGGCCCGCGCGCTCGCGCTCAAGCATGGCACTGAGGTCGTGCTCGATCTCACGTATCTCAACGATCGCACGTGGCGCCCGAAACCGCTGCGCATCACGTTCCGCAAGTACGACCTCGATATTTTTAACGTCCAGGCTCGCTTTGCCGCGCGCGCCGAGACTCCGCTCTGGTTTTTCGGGAAAGCCGGTCTTTTTGCGGACATGATCATGCGCAAGGCGCTCAAGCCTCGCGGCACGGAAAAACATTTCCACTATGACCCGGATTTCTGGTCATATCCGGACGGGACGTATCTCGACGGAACCTGGCAAAGCCCGAAGTACTTCGCCGGCTATGAAGACCAGATCCGCGCCGACTTCTCGTTCAAGGACGAGCAGCCCGAGGCGACGCAGGCGTTCGCGGCCGAGATCCGCGCCGGCGAGTCTGTCTGCGTGCATGTGCGCCGCGCAGACTTCGTCGGACACTCGCTCCATGATATCTGCGACGCCGCATACTACGCGCGGGGCATCGCCGAGATCGCGTCCCGCGGAGCGATCGGGAAAATTTACGTTTTCTCCGACGACATCGCCTGGTGCCGCGACAACGTGCGTTTCGAGTATCCGACTGAATACGTGAGCGATGAGTACTCCGGCAAGAAGAACGGAGGGCATCTCTTCCTCATGAGCCAGTGCAAGTATTTCGTGATCGCCAACAGCTCCTTCTCATGGTGGTCGGCCTGGCTGTCTGATCGCGCGGGCAAGGTCGTGGTCGCTCCGAAGCGCTGGTTGCGGGACGAGTCCATCGACACGAGCGACATCTATCCGGAGGATTGGATCCGCACCTAGCCCATGCCGCTCGTATCCGTCGTACTTCCCACGCATAACGGCTCGGACTATATCGCGCGAGCGATCGGCAGCGTGCAGGCGCAGGACTTCCGCGACTGGGAGCTGCTTGTCGTGGATGACGGATCGACCGATGCCACCCGGGACATCGTCGTGCGGCTTGCCGCGAGCGACGACCGGATCAGGCTTGTGCGCAACGAGACCAACATCGGCATTCAGCGCACGCTCAACCGCGGCCTCGCCGAGGCGCGCGGCACGTACATCGCCCGCATCGACGACGACGATTTTTGGAACGACTCGGCGAAGCTCGCGGCGCAGGTTGCTTTCGCGGAGGCGCATCCCGGCTGTGCCGTCGTCGGCACGGCCGCCATCGTGGCGGACGAAAGCGGCAGGGAGATCTACCGCTACCGGCTGCCCGAGAGCGACCATGCCATCCGCCGGTCCATCCTCGCAAAAAATCCCTTCGCTCACTCCGCGGTGCTCTTCTCGCGCGAGCGGGCGCTCGCGCTCGGCGGCTACGGCGAAAGCGCCGACGTGCGGCATGTGGAAGACCATGACCTGTGGCTGCGGATGGGGAAGGCGGGCTCGCTCGCGAACCTCTCCGGCTACATGACCACGCTGACTGCCCGTCCGGGCTCGCTCTCGGCGCGCAACCGTGCCGAGCAGTTCGAGAAGAGCGCTGCGCTCATACGGACATATCGGGATGCGTATCCGGGCGCTTGGTGGGCCTTGTCGCGCGCAAAGATCCGCCGCGGACTGCATCGATTTTTCAAATACGTGCCGGCGCCGATCGCGCGGGCGTTCCTGCGCTTCTACAAGCGCTTCTGGTAGCTGCTATTTGAATAGGTGCGCGTACTTTTCTCTGTTTGCCTTCACGTATTCCGGAAGGTCTTTTTCGTCTGTCCAGAATTTGAACCGGCGCCATTTCCAGTCGAAGATGCGGCCGAGGAAGTCGCGATTGCTCTTGATGCGCTTTTCGAGCGCGGCTTTCACTTTGGGGGTGTTGAATTCCTGATGATCGTACGCTTCGATCTTGGCGCGCACCGCTTCGGGGCCGCCCATGCTGGTGAAGTGCCAGCCGCCGTCATCGAGGATGTGTTCGGGCTTGGCGCGCATGTCGTTGAGGCAGCCGTTCTTCACGTTTTTGTATCGCGTGACGATCGTGCCGCGCCAGTCTTCGCTCGAGCGGTTGTTGAGATAGTACGTGTAGCACAGCTGGCGGAGTTTGTACGTGGTGTCGTCGCTCACGTTCTTCGGTTTCCAGATCTCGTCCAGGTCGCCGTAGTAGACGATGTCGTCGTCCTGGGCTCCCGCTGCGGCGAGGGCCTTGCGCAAGTACTCTTTCTGATAGAAGGCGCGGCGGTAGTGGTCTTTGTCTTTAGGCACATAATCGCGCGCGTCCATCATGGCGGCGATCTCGGGGTCGTTCGGATAATCGTCCACGACGACATGGATGATCTTGTCATGCCACGTGGCGAAGCGTTCGGCGTTCTCGGCATAATAGAGCGGTTTCGGCTGGCCGGAGAACGTCACCGGCGACTCGGCTATGACAAAGAAGTCGACATGCGGCGCGAGCACGTTCAAGCGAATCTCGAGGAGGTCGAGTTCGTTGAAGAAGGTGAAGCAGTCGTAGACGATTGGTTTACGGGCGTGCATATGGCTGTACGCGCGATGCGAACACCGCGTCGAGGTTAAGTCTGGTCATGTCGGTCTCCTGCGCCGCTCGGTAGAGGTGCTCATTCGCGCGGAGCAGCTCTTCGGTGACTTCGGCGTAATCGTCCACGAAGAGGGCGGGGAAGTCTTTGAACATTTCCTCAAGATACGGGTGCCGTTTGAAGATCGGCACGCGGCGCATGTAGAGCGTCTCCCAGTTGCGGGCCGACTCGATGCCGTTGCCGGAGGGGCAGAGCACGAACATATGGTCTTTGATGCCGCTCAGGTAGGTGCCATAGTCGACGCGCGGCGACACCGTTGCCCATGGCTTGCCGGAAAACATGCCGTAGAGGCTGCCGCGGGCGCCCGTGTCGTTGCGGTGATTCACATAGAGCAGATTGCTCGGCGTGCGTTCGTCGAGCAGGAAGTAGCGGAGTATGTCCTGGTGATTGTGTCCGCGGTACATGCGGCGTTCGAGTCCGTGCGGGTAGGGGTGCACTGTGCCGCCGAAGAACACTGCGTTCGCGGCGTGGATGGCAAGCACATTTTTCGGTATCCGTGCAGCGATGCTTTCGTCGAGGCCGTTGTCTTCGAGTGCGGTGAAGATCACGAAGTTTTTTTCCGGGAATGAGGCGCAGAGCGCAAGAAGATCCTGGTCGGCGAGCGTCTCGAGCCATGCTTTGTCTGCCGGAGTGACGGGCTTCGCGTGCAGCCAGTCGCGGAAGGGCAGGTCGCGGTGGTAGAGGCGGACGTTGTCGACAAACAGCGTCATGACGGCGCCCGTATGGGACCGGACGGCCGCGGCGAATTCGCCGTTCGACGCGTTCGCTTTTTTCATGAATGCGCCCGGTACGCGGCCGAGCACTCCGGAGTGATCGCCGAAGGAATAGTCGCACATGCGCTGGAGCGCGTCGCTGTCGAGCAAGGGGAATGCAAGGGCCGCACGCAGGCGTTCGGGCGCGGCTTCGTGTTCCCAGCGCTGTTTGAGCGCACGGAGCCAGGCGCGGCCTTTTTTGATCGTCGCACGGCGATCACGGAATTTCCGCAGTTTGCGTGCAAGTGCGATGGAGCGATCGCGCAGGCGGGCGATCACCGCCATCTCCGGCCGCGTCCAGAGCGTGCCGATGTCTCGTTGTCCGTTGAAGTACTGCATGAGAGATGGAAGCTTGCGCGCTGCGGCGCGTGCTTGGCGCGCGAGGGCGGCAGTCTTTCCGATTGCAGCATAATACGCTCTTTTGATGCGCTTCGCCAGCGGAACGGACGAGCGCGGGACTCCGGTCCATGCGGCAGCGATAGGCGCGCATATCTCGGGCGTCGGACGGAGGTCTTCGCTCCAGATCGTCCACAGCGCGCGCTCGAGGATGTGCGATTCTCCGGGTATCGCCGCGCCGGTATGAGAGACGAACATGCGCAGGTTCTCGTAAAAGGGTTTCGGGTATTTCCGGATGGCTTCGCGCGGCACGACCATGTTCGCTCCGGGCACGAAGCGTATGTACGGCTGCTGCGGCGCGTCCTCGAACGCGAAGCGCATGAAGTCGTCGTACGAATGGAAATAGCGCGTCGGATGATGCTTGAGGTACCAGCTGTCGTTGTACTCGGCGTACAGGCCGTCTTCGATGCGGGCGATCGGTCTGACGGGCGCATGGCGTTCCGGTTCGAATATCGGCGTGAGCGAGGACGCGTTCATCGTTTCTATGAACCGGCGCTGCGAGACGTGGCGCGGAAAGACATTGCCTGCGCACAAAATGACACGCTCGGGCAGCGAGTCATATGTGCTGACGATGTACTCGCAGTAGTCGCGGATGTTGTGCCCGAGGTGTGGCGTCACACGCACTTTTTCCGGATCGATGTCGGGCGGCAGTATCGGTTCGGGGCTCTGGTCGCAGACGAGATAGTCGCGGGCGAAGGACGGGACCCAGGAAATGTCGTTGCGGTAATTCGAGACGAGCAGGAAGTTGTCCGAGATCTTCGGTTCTCCGAATATCTCGGGGTGCCGCGTCTTGTATTCCGCATACTCGCGTTCGCAGGCGGCGGCATCAGAAAAAACGCCGTCCCGGTCGAGATATGTCCATCCGGCGGTGATGGCGCCGCCCGTGCTCCAGTAGCCGTCCGAGACGTTGTGCCGTGCCCAGTATTTTGGAGCGATGACGAGCTGCGCGTTGTTGTTGAGCCAGGCCGGAAACCAGGCGAAGCTCGAATTCGAAAGAATGAGATACCGGGCCTCTGCGATGGCGCGATAGTCGCCGTCCGGGCCTGCCGTGCTGACCGTGAAATCGGGGAAGAATGAGCGTGCGGTCCGTTCGTCGTCTGTCACGACGACGAACCGCATCCCGGGAACCTCCTGGCGCATGCGGGCGATCGCGTCGCTCCAGTATTTTTCCGAGAGGAACACTTCGGGGAAGCGCACGTACTCGCCGCCGCGGAAATTGATCACGCATACGTCGGGGTCTCCGGCTCCGGGCGGCGCATGTCCGGCAGCAGGCTTGAGCCATGCGCGGATCTCGTCTTTGCGGTGAGCGACGTACCGCTCGTCCTGCATGAGCCCGTCGATCTTCGTTCCGTCAGGCACTGCCGCAAGCCGCGGATCCAGTGCGCGGATGTCCGCGCCGTCCGGATGGTAGCGTGCCTCCTCGCGGTAATACCAGCGGATGTCCCGGGGGAGCGACCATGGCGGGCCTCCGGCCGGCCCCGTGCCGCCGACGACGGGCCGCCCGAAATCGAGATCGAGAAAGCCTGCGCCTTTGAAGCGTTCGGGGTGCATGATGCCGAAGTCCGCGCCGCGGTCGAGGGCGATCACGCGCGTAACGACGTAGCACCAGAGCTGGTTGCCGAGGCCTTGGCCGTCGTAGAGTTCGGTGACGATCATAGGAGTTTTTTGAGGCGGCGCATGATCTTGCCGATCCAGGCGTGCCGCGACGTGACTTTGTAATTATGGAAACCGAACGGATTCGGCGAGGATTCGGGGCAGTCGATCTCATGGGCGAACCGCGCTGCAAGCTCCGGCGAGGGGAAGCGCATGCCGGCGTTCTCGAGCTCTGTCCGGTAGTATACGCAGATGATGCCGTCCTCGTTGTAGAAGCCGGTCCCGCCGTCAGTGAAGGGCAGATTGAGCTCGTTGAGCATGGTGAGCATGCGTTTGCTGCGCAGCGAAAATCCGCCGTTGCCTACGCGGATGTTCGTGCCGTCCGGAGAAAAGTGCACGCCCGGCGGCCACGGTGCGCCGAGATAATCGTACTCAAGGAATTCGGGCAGCCATGACTCGGGGTGGATGACGAAGGCGTCGTTGTGTACGATCAGGCAGAAATCCGTGTCGATGTATTTATGGAGATCGTACGCCATGAAGCGGCTGTAGTCGTCTTTGTTCTTCGGGTCCGTGCTGGACAGCTCTGTGTCGAGGCACTGGCGGAAGGTGATGCGCGGATCGAGCTGTCTCGGCGGCCGGTGGCTCACCAGTACTGCCGCTCCGTACGTCACGCCGATCATGGAAAGGATCATGGCGTCCTGCGCGCCGTCCGGATCGATGCCCGATACCGCCACAAGCGTGACCGAAGGGAGCGAGAGCGGTTCGCGGCCGATCGCGTTCTTCGCGTTTTCGGCGTAGTTTTTCTCGAAGAGATCGAGTTTCTTGTCGACGCGCCGCGTGGTCTGGTGGTCTCCGGTGCGGATGGCGACGGTCGCGTCCCGGATGCACTTCGGCTCGCCGTACGCCGCATGCATGCGCACATACCATTCGCAATCCATGAGCCACTTGAGATTGGTGTCAAAGGTGAAGCCGCTTCCGCGCTTGAACGCGACCACGCTTGGCGAGCCGATCGTGTTCTTGCCGGCATGCATGCGTGCATGCCAGCGCGGGCGGTGCGTATTGAAAAACTCCGTGCCGTCTTCGGTGTGCACGCATGCGGTGGCTAGCCAGACATCGCGGTCGAGATCGAAATTGTCCGAGATTGTCTCGAGGGCGCGGTCGCCGTACAGGAAATCGTCCTGAAAGAGTATCTTCACGATCGCGCCGCTTGCATGCGCGATGGCATTGTTGAGGTTGCTCGACATGCCGCGGCGCGGGTCGGTGTTCTGCACGCGGCGGATGTTGAGGCGGCCGGCGTAGCGGTCGCAGACGTCTTTGATCACGTCGGTCTCGGCGTTGTCCGAGACGACGACTTCGAAATCGTGGAATGTCTGCGCGGCGAGGCGCTCGAAGCTTTCGGTCAGGAACGCTGCTCCTGCGCCGTGCATCTCGTATGCGGGTATGACGACGCTAATGCGCTGCATGTGCGGCTTCTTCTTTGAGGTCGGCCTTGTAGCGGGCGATCACCTGGTCTGTCGGGCCGATCATCTCGACGCGGCCGTCCGCGAGCAGCATGGAGCGCCCGCAGAGCTCCTTGACCGCCTGCATGTTATGGCTGATGAACAGGATGGTGCGGTGCTCGTCTTTGGCGATCTCCTGCATTTTGCGCAGGCACTGCCGCTGGAACGATTCGTCGCCGACGGCGAGCACTTCGTCCACGATGAGCACGTCGGGGTCCATATGCACGGCCACGGAGAATCCGAGGCGCACATACATGCCGCTTGAGTAGTGCTTGACGGGTGTGTCGAGGAATTTCTGCACGCCGGCGAATTCCACGATCTTGTCGAATTTGCGCTCGATCTCTTTCTTGGTCATGCCGAGGATGGCGCCGTTGAAGAAAATGTTCTCGCGTCCGGTGAGGTCGGGATGGAACCCGGTGCCGACTTCGAGTAGGCTGCCCACCGTGCCGTGGATCTTGATCTCGCCGGTCGAAGGCGGCGTTATGCGCGAGAGGATCTTGAGGAGCGTGCTCTTGCCCGCGCCGTTGTGGCCGATGATGCCCAGAATCTCCCCGCGGTCCACGGAGAACGACACGTCTTTGAGCGCCCAAAACGGCTCGCGCTGCGGCAGCGGTTTTCCGGTGAACTTGCGCGCCGCGTACACGAAGGGCCGCTTGGCCGCGCGCATGATGTGTTCGGCAAGTTTCGCATGTCCGGCGGGGTCGTGCCGGAGCATGAATTTTTTTCCGATGTTCTTGGCTTCGATGACGTGCGTATGCATATGGCTAGATGAGGTCGGCGACATAGCGTTCCGTCCGCTTGAAAATGTACACGCCGGCCGCGAGGAGCACTGCCGTCGCGGCGAACGAGATGCCGATGAGCACCCAGTTCACGACTGTCGTGCCGAGCAGCACGGCGCGCGCGCTCTGAATGACGCCCATCATCGGGTTCGCGGCGAGCAGCCAGGAATATGTGCCGGCGATGCCGGCAGGGTAGATCACCGGCGTCAGGAAGAGCATGAGCTGGATGAAGAACGGCAGGATGTAGCGCACGTCGCGGTACTTCACATTGAGCGACGCAAGGATGAGCCCCGTGCCCACGGCAGCCATGAAGGTCACGAGCAGCAGGAGCGGCAGCACAAAGAGCCCGCGCAGATGCGGCACGTAGCCGTACCAGACCATCATGCCGACCAGGATGGCTGCGGCGATGCCGAAGTCCACGAGCTTGGTGAGCACGGACGAGAGCGGGAGGATGAGCCGCGGAAAGTACACTTTTGTGATGATCGCCTGGTTTTTCACGAGCACGGTCGCCGTTTCGGAGAGCGAGTCAGCGAAGAACTGCCAGAAGAGCAGTCCTGTGTACACGAAAATCGGGTAGGGCACGCCGTCGGACGGAATGCCGATGAGGCGTCCGAAGAATATCGAGAAGACGGCCATCGTGGCGAGCGGCTGGAAGACGGCCCACAGGACGCCGATGGCGGTCTGCTTGTAACGGATCTTGAGGTCGCGCCAGGTGAAGAAGTAGAGCAGCTCCCGGTAGCGCCAGACTTCGGCCAGATCGGCGAAGCTGAAAATCTTCTTGGGTTTTATGAGGACGGTGGGGGAGCTCACAGGGATACGATACCATTTTTTCGTATTCTTGCCAAAATATATTTTTTATTATATAGTAAAGAAAAAAATTCTATGACACAATAGGCACATACGAAATACATATTGGAGCTTGTAACAAAAGCCCTGATCCAGTCCCGCAAGATGCATGACATTCTCGGGCGAGCCGGAATAGCTCGGGATCGCGTAAACAGGTTCGGCGAAAACGCTCTTGCCGGAGATGTTGCATGCGAAGAAACGGTAATCAATTCGCTTTTAAAAAGCTCCCTGCGTTTTCGTGTCATTTCGGAAGAGCATGGCACGCTTGATCTTGCCGAGGACCCCGAATATCTTGCCGTTCTCGATGGCATTGACGGTTCGGCCGAATACGTGAGTGGGGTGGGAGCGCGTCGCTACGGCACGCTGCTCGGCATTTTTGCCGGAACCGATCCGACGTATGACGACTACATTGCATGCGGGTTCATGGAGCATTCGACGAAGCGGATTTATTTCGCTGTAAAAGGCGAAGGTGCGTTTCTTGTCGATCCGGTGCGCACTGCTGGCATTCGGACATCGGGCAAAACCGAGCTTGATATGGATGCGAATATCTACGTGGATGAATGTTACGAGCATAATCGCATGACATTCTCCGAGCCGCTCGCGCAGTTTCTTCCGAACAGGAAAGCGTTCTACGGGGGCATTTCCGCGGCAGTGCATTTTGCGGATGTCGCAT
Source organism: uncultured Candidatus Saccharibacteria bacterium (assembly GCA_964533145.1). GTDB lineage: Bacteria > Patescibacteriota > Minisyncoccia > Phycocordibacterales > UBA9973 > CAITQP01. The sequence goes on from CAZHLG010000005.1 coordinate 36,148, forward strand.
CAGGGAAAGCCGATCTGAACCTGCGCTGTTCCGGCAAGAACAATCTTGAGCCGGCGGTGTGCTACGGCCTTATTACCGAAGCGGGCGGAGTCATGGTAGACGCGGAAGGGAATTCCCTCGGGAGCAAAAAATACCTCACATTCGGCCAAAACGAGCAGATTCCCATCATTACGGCAGCCACGCCGGAATTAGCCAGTAATCTTATTGTATTTCTTAAAAAACCTTGACTTTTGTCAAGGTTTTTGTTATAATACTAAAAACAACATTGTTCACTAAAAATCAAATATTGTTCAGTATGACCAAGATCGCACTCCTTAGCGCCGAACAAATCACGGCGTATTTGGACCTCATTTATTCGGCGGATCATCCGAACCGCGAGTATTTCATCCGTTTGGCGAAGAGTATGCCTGAAGCGATGACCTTGTATGAACTGTCAGGTCTTCTCGATCCGGCTGATCCGGGTTACAACATCGTCCGGCATCAAATACTTGAAGCCGCGCGCATGAAGACATCACTTCGCTTGCTCAAAACAAATCCTGTATTTGAGCATGAAGCACTGCTTGGTGCGGCATGTCATGACCACGACAAGCTCTACGAGGTTCGCCACACCAAGGCCAACAGCCGGACGTGGCGTTCCTTTGAAGAGGCAGGAGAGCATTCTGTCACTCTGATGCGCGACGCCGATCTGCCCGACGAAGTGATACGTATCGCGAGCGCATGCGGCCACTTGTCGCTACTTGCGGCGCGTACCATATCTTGGGCTGCTATTTCACCACAAGATTTGGTCTGGGCTCTTCAACATTACATCGATGACTACACTATCGACGACAAGCCGGTAACTCCGGCCGCGGAAGAGAATGGCGTGCTCACAAATGACCTTATACGCAGAATGCGTAAAAACGAAGAGCATCCGAACTACAGGCTGCTCAACGAAGAAGGCATCTCTCTGTTCAGCAGAAAGACTTTTACGGAGCAGTTACTCAGAAGCCTTCGCTTCCAGGAAGAAATTGCTGCACGAATGTCTGCGAGCACAGGCATTCCGGTGACAGGGACAAAGCTTCCTGAATTCATAGAAGAACAGCTCAACGCCGACATCGGGCGATTCTATGAAAAGTAAGAAAAACAAAAAAGCTACGCATATGCGTAGCTTTTTATTTTCTGCGTAGCGAAACCGGAATTACTTTGGATCAGGCAGTTCGTACTTGATCAGGTCGCTCGGGTCGAATGGTTTCGACGACCAGCATTCGAAGATGGTGCCGCCCTCAAGGTCGAAGCGATGCACGACGTGCGAATCGATGAGGATGTTGTCTCCCGCTTGTACGTACTGTTGCTCCAGTCCGCTGATCGGTTTGCCGTCCGGGTCAACCATGAGCGTCTGCAGCGTTCCGCCTCCCGTATGGAAGGTGAAAACCTCGTTTTTCTTCGCGTGGTAGTGATTGCCGAGCGCGTTGGCGTTCGGCTTGATCAGGAAGAACTGAATGGAACTGTTTTCGTAGTTCTTCTCCCATATGATGCGACGGCTGTTGTCGGAATGCACATTTGTCAACTAGTGCGTGAAGATGATCTGGATTGTCTTGAGCACGATG
>CAZHLG010000006.1:0-37342 GCA_964533145.1 uncultured Candidatus Saccharibacteria bacterium
AAACTGGTAGACGCACTACCTTGAGGTGGTAGCACCCGCAAGGGTATGGAAGTTCAAGTCTTCTCCTGCGCACACTAGACGACTGTTGAGTAAATTCTCGACAGTCGTCTTGCTATATAAGGCTTCTTGAGGTTCCAACCGGTCCAATTCCTCACGAAGCACTTTTGCGATCTGTTTTATCGGCTCGATCCAATTTTCCTTTGAAATATCAAGCTTTTTGTCTTTAAGCTCGAGGTTCCAACCGAGGCTAGCGAGTATGCCACGTTTCGTCTCAGAATCGCCCTCCCTGAAGCGTTTTGCAGCCAGTTCCGAGAAGGTAAACATTTTATCGGCGGTATCGAGCCAGTTGGTAACATTGCCGTCATTAGCTTCTATAAGCCCCATAAGGCGGCTTTTCTCTTCCTCGGCTATCTTCTTGCGTTCCTGAAACTCAGTATCGTTTATGAGGTCCGTGGCGCGCATATCAATAAGGCCGTCGATCTTTTTAAGGATCGCGTCATAGTGCTGCTTATTTGCCTCGTTCTGAGCATAGATAGCTTCGAATTGTTTTTGGTTCTGTGAACGGACCCAATCCATCATGAAAGAATGGATACTCTCTGGGATCTGGATTTCGGATAAGATTACCTCTACTTGTTTTTCGAGATCTGCTTCACGAATAGCTTTCTGCTCGCAGGGAATATCTTTACGCTTAGTACAGCCGTAATACGTATAGTTATGAATGTTCCCGTTCATCTGATGCTTTGTCTTTGAATATCCGACTATCGCGCAGCCGCATTGGCCGCAATGTAATATGCAGCCGCCATAAGAGAAAGAGCGCTTAATAGGGCGGGCTCTGCCAGTCTTACCGATCATCTGCTGGACCCGCATAAACTCTTCTTTGGTAACCATCGGTTTGTGAGCGCCTTTGTAAATATCGCCACTTTTTCGAGGCCATTCGAATTCGCCGTAGTAGAACGTGTTATTGAAAATGTTGTAGATCTGAGCCTTTGAGAGTTTTTGGCCGCTCCGATTTCTCAGGCCCCATTCGTCGGTGGCTCGCTTAAGAATCTGGTACGGTGTAAGCGTTCCAGTAAGCATGAGGTCCCACATCTTTCGCATAATAGGAAAGCGGACAGGATCTATCTCGCGCTTGCGGGCGCCCTTAATACCTCCACGATCTATAAGATAGCCAAGAGGAGGGCAACTTGGATAAATACCTTTTCGAGCACAGGTGGTCATGCCAACTTTTACATTGTAAGCGGTGCGATCATTCTCAGCTGCAGTTGAGCTTGCGGTCAACACAAGGGCGCGCAATCTTTCTGCTGTGCAGTTGTATAAGGAGATGTTTATGGGGCAAAGTGCAATAACGTATTGCTCTGGAGTTAAACACGCTGAGTCTGTTGCTGAACTCTATAACGAACATGGTATCACCGCGGCAGTGCTTAGTGGCGATTCAACCCCAACCGAAAGAGAAGACATCCTAGCAAAATACGAAAGTGGAGAAATTAAAGTTCTGTGTAACGCGAAGCTTCTAATAGAGGGGTTTGATCAGCCTCGTGCAAGTGTTGGTCTTAATTTACACCCGACATTATCTGCGGTGGATGCCGAGCAGCGCGCCGGCAGAGTATTACGTTTGGATAAAAACAATCCTGACAAATGGGCGTTCATTGTTGATTTCATAGATAAGAATTCCCAAATAGCACCGATAACTTTTGCAGAGATTGCGGGTGTCAGCGAAGCAACTATGGATACTGAGGATGTAGAGGATCCCAATGTCACCAGTCGTTCGAGAAGCGGTCGTTCGGGTAGTCGCGGGTCTTCGTTAACTGTCGATGCGCTTGAGGCTATTTTGCAAAAGAAAATATTAATTAAAGGATTGAAGGTTATCATCGATACCAAGGAAGTTTTGGAAATATCCAAAAATTTTAGCTCCCAGCATGAAAATCTAAAATCCAAAGAAGCCAAGATATGGTCAATTGATGAATTGAAAATTCTTGTTGCTAATGCCGGAATTAAATCCACATTCCAGTATTCGGCTTTTCGACTGAAAATTAATGAAAATGAAGATAGGCCGCCCAAAATGGAAACAATCATGAAGCTGCCCGGGTTTAGTGGATGGGATAATTTTTTTGGAAAAGAAAAAAAGAAAAAATTTACTTTCGAAGAACTGAAGAAAGAAGTAAAAGAAAAGGGAGTAACTGGTAGTGATCAATATCGTGCCCTCTCTTCGAAATACGGTTGGCCACATCACGAAGCGCTGAGTCATTGGCCGGAGTTTACTAACTGGACTGATTTTCTTGATAAGAAGCTTGATTTTGAAAAGTTAAAAAAGGAAGTACAAGAGAAAGGAATTAAGTCTTCCAATGAGTATCTCAAGGCTAGGGTCGGTACTTCCTGGCCTACAATCGAATCGATGGTTCATAATGGATTTGATAATAACTGGGATGAGTTTTTTGGTAGAGAAAAATTCGACATCGAAAAGCTGAAAAAAGAAGTAAGGGAAAAAGGGATTAAGAATAGAACCCAATATGCCGCGCAAGCCCCTGCTAATAAATGGCCTGCCTGAAAAATAACAGTATGAATAAAAAAATCGTTTTAGCATCACAGTCGCCGAGAAGGAAGGAATTACTTAAGTATATTCTTCCTGATTTCGATGTTTCTCCGAGTAACATTGACGAGACAATAGCACCTGGTACATCACCGGAGGACGCTGTTAAATCACTTTCACGTGATAAGGCGTTAACAGTTGCCGCAAAATTCTCAAATTCTCTTGTGATCGGCTCAGATACCGTAGTTGTATTTGGTGATAAAATAATTGGTAAAGCTAACTCTAGAGACGAAGCTAAAGCAACATTACAAATGTTGAGTGGAAAAGAACATTTCGTTCTATCAGGGGTTACTATTATTGATACTGATACGAAAACCGCAACTACAGAGGTTGTAAAAACAGTTGTTAAGTTTAGCGAGATACCTGAGTACATGCTTAATGAATATCTCGATTCAGGTGAGTATGAAGATAAAGCAGGGTCTTACGCTATCCAAGGTAAAGGGGCAATTTTCGTTGAATATATTAACGGAGACTTCTACAATGTTATTGGGTTTCCAATTAACACAATCTATAAAATGTTAGATAAACTTTCGGCAATTCCACGTAAGAGTGAGTGATTCACTAACATATAACTACCAAGGGGTGTTCATCGCTATAGACGGCCCGAATGGAGTTGGTAAATCAACTGTAATTACAGAATTATTTAAACAGCTTAAAGAAAAACATAGTGGCTATCAAATTATTGTAATTACTGAACCCTCGAAAACGATAATTGGTGATAGCATTAGACAATTTTCTGAAAACAAAATTCATAATACTACCTTACTAAGTTTAGTCGCTGCTGACCGTGAATATAATCACGTTGAATACATCAGACCACTTCTAGAGAATAAAAAAGTGATTTTAAATGCCGCGCAAGCCCCTGCTAATAAATGGCCTGCCTGGGAAACACTTAAGAGAAATCACGGGGTTACGGATTGGGACACATTTATCGGGAGTTAATTAGGACACTGACGATATTTTCTCCAACCTCCACAGATCGACAACAGGGAACCAGGTATGGTCCGGATTCCTCACAAAATAGGTTCTAACGTCGTCTAACAGGGAGCACAAAAATAATAAAGACCCCGGCTTGTCCAGGGTCTTTATTATTTTCCGTGAGGCTAAGGCGTCGAACGCGCACTGCTGCGCGTTCGCGAAGACTTGAAAGCCGCAGCGATGCCGACTTGTCGGCCGCGAGGCGGGCCCGCAAGTACTTAGTGCTCGCAGCCTGTACTCAGGCGAGAACACTTAGTAACTTGTGGGGAAGTCTTCTCCTGCGCACATGGAAATCAGACCTTATTTATAAGGTCTTTTTTCTTACCCAAAAATGAGGTTGGAACCTTTAATAAAAAATAAAAGCACACTCTTCATTTTAAGGTGTGCTTTTGTTACAAAATCTTATTTCTTTCTCGCCCTATAGATAAAGTATGCCGGATATTTCTCGTCATCAACTTTCTCTACACCGCCATGTTCGTCATATTCCTCCAGATAGCTCTCAAGCGTGAAATGCTCAAGAAAGAATGGAGAGAAATAATCGTTCATGGTGTAGCTATACTCTTGCAAGGGGAGCGCGCGGTCATAGATCCATGAGGTCACTATTTCTTTTTTGAAATAATCCCTCGGTGCCTCTGTCTTTTCCCTGAAATGCCGGGTGGGGTGCGTGGCCAATATAAGGAAGTATCCTCCTGGTCGCAATACTCGCTCCACTTCCTTGTAGAAGTCGGCAATAGATGGAAATCCCTGGGGCGCATATTTGCACGTGACAATGTCGAAACTTTGGTCTTCATAGGGTAGAGCATGTGCCCACCCTACTTTTACCCGCTCCGAACCCAGCCTCTGGTTCGCAAGTTCGGCTTCCTTTTCAGAAGCGTCTACTCCGTGGCTGTCGCAACGCATCGCGTTTTGGTAGTGGCTCAAGTCATGTCCGCTTCCGCAGGCAATGTCCAACAGCTTCTTTCCCGCCGTATCGAACGTAAACTGGGAGTAGAAACTGGCACGGCTTTGCGCGTCGTAACCAGATACGGTTAGGGTGTCATGCTCTTCTGCCCACTGGTTGTACTGCTTGTCTGGAGTAATATTCTCTATAATTTTCATATATTTTGTTTTTTAAGGATGAACAATGATATTTGCACATAGGATAGGAGATTATTGACATAATCTCAAAAATAATGCATAAACATAATCTATAGTAAACATTTCGTTTACTATGGTGTATACTGGAAATATGCTTTTAAGCACTTCGCCAAGTATCGCTGAATGTATAGTTGCGGCTCTTTCAGCTGGGCCGTCGGATAGCCTTGTCTTGCTAAAACAAGTTCAGGAAAAGACCCATGTTACCAAGCAGGGATTTTATCGTGCATTGCGTGAACTCTTAAAAGATGAGATCGTGACGAAAAATAAGCAGACGATTCTATTGAGTCCGATTTGGGTAAGCCGGATGAACGGCTTTATGGACAGGATAAATGCCGTCTCAACGAAGAAGGATTCTGAAAAGCTTCTCAATCTTTCTGAGGGGGATACGATGACATTTCGTTTCAAGTCGATAACTGACCTATACCTTCTGTGGAACCATTACTTCTTCATCTTCTGCAAGAATACGGAAGGGTCAGTCGTCTTTTTCAATAGCCATAACTTTTGGGCACTCCTGCGTTCAGATATTGAAAATGAAATGTATGCTTGGATCAGGAATAATAAAAAAGAAGCGTATAGCGTCATTGGGCACAACAGTCCGCTGGACCGCTTGACCTCGGACTATATCAAAAGAGACTACGGGATTGAGCTGGCGTACGAAGAAAAGCCTTCGCTGAAGGAGACCATATTCCCCGCGGTGTTTGGGGATTACATCATGACAACTGTCATTGACGCGAATACCGTAAGCTCGATCAACGAACTTTATAAAAAATACTCAAAATGGGAACCTTCTGTACAGGAGGAGCTCGAGGCAATAATCTCAAGAATCAAACGCTCAAAGGTGGTTATTGAACGGAATGGTAAAAAGGCCGAAAAGATGCGTATTAAGTTAATGAATCACTTCATGTTTTATAAATCCGCCCTCAAATAGCAGCAGGGTTTCCGATTACGATACTGACGATATTTTCTCAGCTCTCCAAATATCAACGACAGGGAAGTATGTATGGTCCGGATTCCGTACAAAATAGTTCCTAACGTCGTCTAGTAGGGAGCACAAGGAAATCAGGCCTTATTTGATAAGGTCTTTTTTCTTGCCCAAATATGAGGTTGGAACCTGTGCTAGTATTTAGGGCATGGAAGGTGCAGATTTCCTCAAGAAAAAATACGGACTACAAAATAGTCCCGAAGTTGCTTCAGCTGCCAAACGTACCGAAGCAAAGGAAGGACATAAGAAAGTAAACCTTTCTTCAAACGAAGGTATAGAAAATTACCTTGCACGATTCAAGGAAATTATTGACCGTAAGGACCCAGCCAAGCGCGAGCAGGGAATCCAAGCCCTTAAAGAAGTTGTTCTAGAAAAATTTGTAACCAAATACGAAGAAATCCCTGAAAGCTGGCACGCACTCAATGAACGTATTGTTCGCGAACGAGGTCAAGGCGGTGATTGGGACAGATATTCAGGCGAACAGAAAGAAAATGAACGAAGGCGGCAGGCAGAAGCCGTACTTGCTGATCAGACAGCTTCTCTTGAGCAGTGGATAGACTACATGGCATCAGAGGATTCTTCGTATATGCCCGACTACATCAAGTATTGGGTATTTCGGAGCATTACCGACCTTTCGGAATACGATAAAGAAAGAGGGGAATTCCCGAAGCGATCAAAAGGTACGGTCAAAATGTTTCCCGATATCAATCATGAGGCACTTGCCTACGTTATTGATGCCATACTCAAAAAACAAGAAGGGACGGATATGGATTTTGGGCAGTTTACCGCCGACCTCACTGATTCGCAGAAGGAAGCTTTCAAAAAAGTTCTCGTTGCAGAGAATTTTGCCAAACTGTATGGTTGGGCTAACGAGCAGATTCATCCGATTGCCAAACATTTGCTGCCAGTCACTGAAGGCGTCTGGGTCAAGTACGATCAAGACACAGACGGCACGGAAAACTATAAATTGCTCAATAGCCAAATCCGCGGCCGTGGTACGGGTTGGTGCACAGCGGGTGAGAATACTGCAAAGACTCAACTACAAGGAGGAGATTTTTATGTGTATTACACCAAAGACGATGAAGGCGATCCGCTTATTCCTCGTATCGCTATTCGTATGGAAGACGAGAAAATTGCCGAGGTGCGCGGTATTGCTTTCAAGCAGAATCTTGATCCGTACATGGGCGATGTACTCGCCGAAAAGCTCGAAGAATTTCCTGACAAAGAAGAATATCTGAAAAAAGATGCCGACATGAAGCGACTCACGGAAGTTGAGCGCAAGGCCAAGAAAGGTGAGCCGCTTTCTAAAGAAGACCTGGTCTTTCTCTATGAAATAGACAGTAAGATTCAAGGATTTGGTTATAACGACGATCCACGTATAAAAGAGCTTCGGCAGGCGCGCAATACGAAAGCGGATATTTCTGTTCTTTTAGATATTTCGCAAGAGAAGATAGCGACTTCACCCGAAGAGATTCGAGATGATACCAAGATGTATGTCGGTGCGCTTTTCTCAGGTATTTTTCAGAAAGGCATTGAGCAAATCTATACATCGTTTCCAGAAAATAAACTAGTAAGCTACGAAATTGAACTTGGTACAAAAACTAAGGAAGAGTATCAAGAGGAACTATCCGATCCTAAATATCGTGTCGAAAATAATGCCGAAGACATTTTGAATGACAGTTCTTGGTCTCCGACAAGCGAAAGAGAAAAAATTAATTTAGTTTATCTTACCGTCAAAGACCTAGGTTTTGCAGGTCGGGTAACTACAGAAGAGATATATGCAGCTGTAGAGAAATTGGGACTCGAACTTTGCCCCACAGAAACAGCATTAGTGCTTCTTCCAAAGCTGAACCCTAAAGATTATGTGACAATTGGTATGGAGCCGATGCTTTCTACGTATAGTGATCATTCCTGCGTTTTTACTATAGATCGGGACGATAAATTCTACCTAGATACACATTATGCTGACCCTCAAACAAGATGGGATAATGACTCTAGGTTTGTTTTTCGTCTCCGTAAGGTTAAGGCCTAGATTACGATACTGACGATATTTTCTCCAACCTCCAAATATCCACAACAGGGAACCAAGTATGGTCTGGATTCTTCACGAAATAGGTCCTAACGTCGTCTAACAGGGAGCACAACGAAAAAGAGCCTTGCAGTGCAAGGCTCTTTTTCTATACAAAATTAAGGTTGGAACCTGTATACTTAGAGATATGGAAAATTTTCCGAATGGTCTGGAGTCAAAGCAAACTCCTGAAAGGCCGAAAACAATCTTAGATTTTGAGTCCTTTCAAACAGAGCGAGGGTCTGTATACAACATCTTGCCTGATGGGCGCGTTCAGAGAATAAAGACGATTCTTGATGATCCCAATTACCGTGGGTTAGATGCAGGACAGAAAAAGGAACAAGCGCCGTCAGATATTATTCTCTTTTTTGACTCGAAGAAGACAGGAGGGTACCTGGAGGATCTGGATGCGGTTAATACCCGTACTGATAAAACAACCAGAGAATCTATCGATGTCGGAACATATAAAAAAATAAATGATACGACATACCAGTTGGTAAAAAATAATCTTGATATCGATGGGGATTTCGTTTTTGTTCGGGTAAACAAAGATGATTCTTTCAAACTTAAGGAAGTTTTTAGTTTTGAAGAATTGAAAGAATTTCAAGATAGGACAATGAAACCCGAAAATAAAGGTCTCGGTATCCTTATTCCAAGCGCTGCGGGGAATATTACGAATCTTCCGAAGGTTGGGTTCAATACTTTTGATTACCGGTATTCCTCAAACGGAACGATTCAAATGCATAACGGCAATAAGGTCGTCTCTATCAAAGAAAGGGTCGCGCCGGCTGCTACTCAACCGAAAGAACCTATTGTTGTCCCTGTTCCCGAGAACCCCACTACGGAGAACTCTATGCGAGAAGACGGCAGAGCACTTTTTAATGACGCTGAGCGTTCAGTCATAGAAAATACGGTAACAAAGTTTGCTGATCTCCGAAATGAATTCCGAAAGAGATATGAGAATCGGAATACTCATTTTTTTGAGGATGCCGATTTGCATGAAATTGATTCAATCTCCACAGACTTTGAGACTGCTCAAACTCTCGAAGATATGAATAATGCGATTAGGACATTGCCCGCTGTTTTAGACCATATGTTAAATTCTGGCGGTATGCATGAGAGAATAAATGACGATCATGCCAGCCTTGATCAGCTTTCTTATTTCTTGGGTAGCTTGCGAGAGAAATTATTGGATACGGCAAATGTCCTTAATCAGAGCGAAAATGAAAATTCCCCAAGGCAAGACATTGTTCGTGATCTGCGTATTTCCTCGGAAATGCTTGACCAATTAAGACAGAAGGTTAATTCATATCATCAATCTGTTTAATTACGATACTGACGATATTTTCTCCAACCTCCACAAGTCCACAATAGGAAACCAAGTATGGTCCGCATTCCTCACAAAATAGGTCCTAACGTCGTCTAATAGGGAGCACATGGAAAATGACCCTTATTTTGTAAGGGTCATTTTTTATACAAAATTGAGGTTGGAACCTGTATACTACGAGCATGAAAGTAGTACATCTTGTAAGTGGCGGTTTACGGCTAGATGCCGATATTTTTTACCCCTCAAATATGAGAGCAGGGAAGAAATATCCTGCAATTCTTTTTGTTCATGGATGGACTTCGTCTCGAGATCGTAGCTATCAGTACGCGGAATCGTTGGCGTTACTCGGATATGTCTGTATGGTTTTTGATATGCGTGGTCACGGCACGAGCGAGGGAGATCGCTTGGAGCTTTCGAGTAAAGATTTTCTCGATGATGTATTTGTTGCCTATGACTACCTCGCAAATCTGCCAGAGGTTGATCCTGAAAACATAAGCGCGAACGGATCTAGCTTCGGCGGCTTTCTTGTTGCCTTACTCGCCTCAAAACGAAAACTCAAGAGTTTGGTATTGCGCGCACCCGCTGACTATCCCGATGAGGAATTTTCTACTCCAAAGAAGCTTCGAAATTGGGAGAATATCGTTGAATGGCGAGGTAAGGAAAAAAATGTAGATGAGACGAGTGCCTTACAATCATTAAGTAGTTTTTCGGGTAGGGTTCTTTTTATTGAATCTGAGAATGACGAGCGTATACCACGCCAGACGATACTTAATTTTGCTAACGCGCTTCCAAATCAGTCGCAGGTCAGTTATGTTGTTATGGAGGGCGCGCCGCATAGTATCAAAGAAGGTCCTTTTCGTGACCAGGTAGGTCATATCCTTATTGATTGGTTTAAGAATAAGATTTAATTTATGACCCAGCTCGCTCTAATCAACCCAAGAAATGCCATTGAAGAAGATTTCGTTGGATGCACTTTTCGGAATGCCGCCCGTGCGGTAATTCAAGATGCTGATGGCAAAGTCGCCCTTATGTATGTCGCTCGCGATGGCTACTACAAGCTCCCAGGAGGGGGTGTAGACGAAGGGGAAGACATGATGGACGGTCTTCGCCGTGAATGCCAAGAAGAGGCTGGCTGTGATATCGAGGTTGTCGGCGAGATTGGCTCGACACTCGAATACTGGAAGGAGCAGAATGAAAAGCAGACCTCATACTGTTACTTTGCGAAAGTCTCTGGCGAGAAAGGAACACCTAATTTCACCGACAGCGAAAAGAAGCGAGGGTTTGCCATCCTGTGGCTTCCATATGAAGAAGCTCTAGCGACTATAAAGGGAAGCAGTTTTTCTTACTATGGCGCAGACTATATGGTTCCGCGTGACACGCTTTTTCTTGAAGCGGCAAAAAAATATCTTAGCTAGACATGGAAAGAGAAAATTATTGCACTTTGTATATCGTTCGCCACGGTCAGACCGAATGGAATGCCGAGAAGAGGACTATGGGACACTCGGATTCTCCGTTGACTGAACTCGGCGTCCAGCAGGCAGACTTTGCGGCAGAAGAACTTAAGGCTATCAATTTTGATGCCGTTTTTTCTTCCGATTCTGGAAGAACCCAACGGACTGCCGAAATAATTAAGCTTGACCGCGAACTGATAATTCAAACGTCAGCTCTCTTGCGAGAGCGCAACTTCGGAAGCTATGAAGGAAAGCTTGGCTCGGAGTTTAGGGAAGCCGTGAAGCACAAACTCGAAGAGCGCGAAAAGCTTTCGGAGGACGACCAGTGGTCCTTTAAGCTTGCTGATGACGTTGAGACTGACGGAGAATTAGTAGAAAGGTTTATCACGAAAGTTCGGGAGATAGCCGTTGCGTATCCTGGCAAGACGGTGCTCGTCGTTAGCCATGGCGGATGCATCCGTAATTTTCTTGTGAAGCTTGGCTACGCTAGAAGAGAGGATCTGCCCGCTGGCTCCTTTGGTAATGGTGGCTATATAAAGGTCAAATCTGACGGAGTGGATTTTATTCTAGGCGAAGTTAAGAATCCGAAACTCAAAGATATTACCGCTCAGTGAGGCGGGCATCAAGCAAGCCGAAGATGCTGTCTTAAAAATACCCAAGAATAAAGACATCGGTATTCCGTTCGATATATTGGATTATGAAGAAGTAAAAAACTCCGCATAGTGCGGAGTTTTTCTTTTTACGCAGTTTGTTTCTTAAAAATCGAACATGGGGTTAAAACCTGTTTCTTCTTCGACTTTTACTGCCTCTTGCCATTCTTTAAGCCAAGCCATTACGCTCGGGTGGTACTTGTCCCAGTTCGGACAAAACAAATCAGCGTGCTGGACGGGTAAGGGGATCACGGGGTTATTCAATAAGAGAATAAGCATGTCCTCGTTTCTTCCAAATTCCAAAGCGGCTGATTCAGTGAATTCTATTTGGACGCGGTATACAAATCTGCCCTCATGCGACGGGTCGACACGGCAATATGTGCCACGTTCAAAAGGACCATCGCCATACCAGACTCCTTGTTTTCCAGACTCCAGAATTGATTCATAAAGATCTGAGGCTCTGTCATTCCTGTCGTCTTGGTCGCTGTTGTGACTGTTTGTGTGGATCCATCCATGTTTGCCAACAATATAGGTGCTGCTAGCTGTAAATAGGGATATGTCTTGGATATTTTTGACAGTACTTAAGAGTCCTTCTGAGATTCTTTGATTGAGAAGGCATCTCCAAATTGCGAGTGCGTTATCTGTCGTCCAAGGCAATGTACTGCGAGCCGCCAATGTTTCGTTTTTCATATTTTTAATTTTTCTCACTCTATAGTATTTGACAGGTCTGTCAAATTTTCTCATCCATCCAAATATGTACGATATCCATATTGACACTTTCACTCATTGGGTTTATGGTTGGGAAAATCTAAAAAATGGTACTGTCATTGCTTGAAAAGCCCGGCAACTATATCAAATCGCTCTCCGGGGTGCGCATTCTTACAAAAGCCGAAGTCACCTTTTGCGTCGTAAGAAAAAATACAAAAGGGGAGTTTCTCTCAAGCCGCGAGGTTGCAGTCGGACCTGATACTGCCGTCGGTATCGACCTCTCCAATCGGTCTCCGAAGGTTGCGACCGACGATCTGTACACCTTCGTGGTCGGTTGCACGTGCGACGCTATCAAAAAAGGGGAAGACGAAACAGTCACGCTCAGACTCCATCGCACTAAAGTACCCTCGTTCTTCGAAGAGAATTTTGTCCTGCAAAAGATACAATGAAAATTGTATCTTTTTTTATTATCCCGATGCGGTATACTGGCCGCATGTCAGAAAAACTCACGGAGAAGCGCTGTGTCCCGTGCGAAGAAGGCTCGGGCGGAAAACCGCTCGCCAAAGCTGCCGCCGCGCGGCTCATGCACGAGCTCGAGGGCTGGACCCTGGCCAAAGACGGCGGAAGCATCGCCAAAGAGATCGTATTCAAGAATTTCGACAAGGCCATGGATTTTGTGAACATGGTCGCCGATCTTGCCGAGCAGGAGGGTCATCATCCGGACATCGCGATACACTACAATACGGTCGTTCTCGACCTCTCCACGCATGCCGTTTCCGGCCTCACTGAGAACGATTTCATCCTCGCGTCCAAGATCGACGCGATCCGCCTCTAACCGATGACAGCCCTTATTCGCGACGTCCTGCTTACGTTCATCGGCATCGCCGGCTTCACGCTCGCGCGCTACATCTGGCGCACGAAGCGCGTCGGTCAGCCGCTCGTGTGCCCGCTGCGGACGCGCTGTGAGCTTGTCACGCACAGCACGTATTCGAAGATCCTCGGCATCCCGGTCGAAGCGCTCGGCATGCTCTACTATGCCTTTGTTGCGGTCTTCCATGCGGGAGCGATTCTCCGGCCGGAGATTGTGTCGCCGCTTGCTGCGCATGTCTCGCTCGGAGTGTCGGCGGCGGCATTCCTGTTTTCGATGTACCTGATTTCCATCCAGGCGTTCGTGTTGCGGCAGTGGTGCACGTGGTGCCTGATTTCCGCGTCGTTCTGCGTGCTGATCTTCGGGGTGACTTTTTTTGGAACAACAGGCGTCTTGTAGGCGCATGCGCCGTTCGGCCGAATGCGCCTCGCTTTTTCCGCGGTTTTCTGTTATAACAGAAAGGCTTTTCCGCAAGGCGAAGCGATTGACTATGGTGCCCATAGTTCAATAGTAGAACTCCAGATTGTGGTCCTGGCGACATGGGGGCAGTACCCATTGGGCACCCCATAAGCAAAATCCCCGGCAAACGCCGGGGATTTTGCTATTTGTCGTTAAGCAGCCAGACCTTGCGGCTGGTGGGGGAGTAGCGGGGGTTTGAGTCAAAATCGAGCAGCTCCGACATGCTCATGCGGAAGACTTTGGCGAGGCGTTCGATGATCTCGAACGTCGGGTTCCGCTCGCCGCGCTCGATGCCGCCGACATATGTACGGTCCGTCTCTATGCGCAGGGCGAGCGCTTCTTGCGAAGTAATTCCGGCTGCCAGGCGGAGGTCCCGGACTCGCTTGCCGAATGTACGCATATTCTCGCTGCGCTTTTTCACACTGTAAGCATACGACTGTGCTGATTATTAGGCGACGGACTATGAGTATCACACGGAATGTGATATATTCTGCTTGTTCAAATCGATGATACTGATAATCGTCATATGCATACCTATAATAAACTATTCGGTCTTGTCCTGGTCGTAGCAGTCACATGCGGGATCTCCTGGTGGCTGCTCCGGGAGAACACGGACTCGTGGGTCGGATTCTTCTTTCCGGAAGGCTGCACCGCCGTTACGCCGGAATGCGTGTCGCGCCGCGTCGTTTCTCTGTCGTTTCCGGTTCAGGACAAATGCATGGCGTGGGGGAGGCAGATGATGCGCGAGCATGACGATATCGCGGACTCGTTCAGCTGCGAACTCAATTGCCGCTTCATTTTGGGTCAGAATAAATGCGCGTCGATCATACGGGTGTACCGTACGGCCAATCGGGAAGGCGTTGACCGCGTATCTGAGCAGTACGGCATCGAAGCGCCCCGTTGATGTGTGCTATGATGAACCTGCAATTTAGCAGTTAGTCATATCATCAGCATGGAACATACGCACGAAAACGCGCCGCAGGAGGCGCATGAATCCAAAGAGAAGAAGGAGCCGCTGTCGCTCCAGCACGCGCTTCTGTGGAACGCGGCGATCATCGGCGCGTCGGTCATCATCGGCGCATGCATCGTTTCGGGCGTATCGTTCGGCGGGCCTCGGACTGCCGATGACGGCGCTCCGAAGGCGGCTGTCGTCGACATCAAGGACGTGACAGTGGAGGGCGAGCCGTTCATCGGCAATCCTGCCGCTCCGGCCGTCATGGCGTATTGGTCGGATTTCCAGTGTCCGTACTGCAAGAAGTTCGAGACCGATCCGTTCCAGAGCGTGATTAAGGAGTATGTCGCCACGGGCAAGCTCGCCGTGGTCTTCAAGGACTTCTCGTTCCTCGGACCGGACTCTGACACGGCCGCGCTCTACGCGCGTGCGGTATGGGAATTGTATCCTGAGCAGTATTTCCCGTGGCGCGAAGCGATGTATGCCGCGCAGGATGAGGAGAACGGCGGATTCGGCGACGAGGCGAGCGTGCTCAAGCTCACCGGTACGATCGCTGGGATCGATGCTGCAAAAGTGAAAGCACAGGCTGCGGCCAAGCACGATGTGTACATGCAGGCCATCGCCGCCGGCCGCGAAGAGGGCGTGAAGCTCGGTCTCACCGGAACGCCGTCGGTCGTCGTGGGCAAGCAGCTCATCGGCGGCTTCAACAGCTACGACGTGTACAAGAAGGCGATCCAGGCTGCGGTCAAATAACAGCGAATGATCGGACGGCCCCGCAGGCGAAGCCTGCGGGGCCGTTTTTTTTTGTCACGAAGCTCCTGCTGCGCCGTTACTGAGGTCGGAAAGGTCGCGGACCTCTTCTGTCATTAGCAACTAGCATCACTATTCATATGAAGAAAGCAACATCTTTGTTCCTCGGCCTGGCGATCGCCGCATTCGGCGCGCTCTCGTTCGGTGCGGGTGCGAATGCGCAGACGCTTCCTGCGGGCTGTACGAGCACTGGCGGCTACAGCACCACCTCCGGCGCTCCCTGCAATGGCGCGACCACGATCCCGGTCGGCTGCGTCTCCGTCACCGGTTTCAGCAGCACCACCGGTCTTCCTTGTAACGGTCAGCCGCTTGCCGCAAATGGCGGCACTACGTATCCAGTCGGCTGCATCAATTCGTACGGCTACAGCACCGTCAACAATCTGCCCTGCAACGGTGCATCGGGCGTCGGATCGAACGGCGTGACGTATTACGTTGCCGGTTGTTCTTCCGGTGCTGGCTACAGCCCCGTGACCGGCATGGCCTGCTCGACGTTCGCCACTACGACGACAGTGAACGGTGTCGTCTACATTCCGGGTTGCACCTCGAGCGCGGGTTTCAGCACGCTTACGGGCCAGCTCTGTCTCATGAACGCTCCTACTACTCCGACTCTTCCGAACACCGGTCTTGCCGGCAAGGCCACTGCAACGTTCGTGCTGCTCGGCGTATCGGCTCTGCTCATGGCGTACGGTGTCGTACAGCTCGCGCGCCGTCCCGAGAACGTGTAGATGCTTCGTGTTCGTTGACTGATATGGCGGATACCTTTCGGTGCCGCCATATCGGGCGTTCGGTGAACAAACAGAGAACATATGACTGCATTCAAAAAAAAAATCGCTTACGGGCTGCTCGTGTTCGCGGGAGTGGCGTTCGTGGCAGTGACGCTTGTTCGTGCGACATACGATACCTCGTTTCTCTCGCTCAAAACCGAAGCCGAGGGCGCGCCGCTCGTTACGCTTGCGCCGTATGAGACCGAGTCGATGGATGAGACACCGATTCCTGCGGAAACCCCGCCGCCCGCTCCGCATCAGAACGGCGGGACGGATGCGTACGGCATCATCGAGATTCCGTCCATCGGGGTTGACGCTGCGATCGAGTATGTCGGACTCACGAGCGCCGGTGCCATGGCGACTCCGAAAAAGCTCGCCAACACCGGCTGGTACAAATACGGACCTGAGCCCGGCGGACCCGGCAGTGCCGTCATCGCGGGGCATGTTGAGAACTCGCTCGGATTTGCCGGCGTATTCCATGAGCTGCATGCGGTCGCCGTCGGCGATGAGGTGTATGTGACGGCTGCGGACGGGGCGCGGCTGCGGTTCGTAGTCCGTGATGTTGCCACGTATTCTGCCGCAGCCGCGCCCAACGACGAACTATTTCGCAGCACAGGCGACCCTGTTCTCAGGCTGATTACTTGCAAACGAAGTGTCGTTGACGGAAAAGTCCGCTACGATGACCGTGTTGTCGTGACTGCCGTTCCTGCTTGACCCCAGTGTTACAATGGGACTATGGAACCCCTGGCAGCACAGATACGTCCGAAAACGCTTGCCGAATACGTCGGTCAGGAGCATCTTGTGGGAGAAAAAGGACCGCTGCGCGTGGCGATGGAGGCCAAACACCTGTTCTCTTTTATCCTGTGGGGTCCGCCGGGTACGGGCAAGACGACGCTTGCCCGTATGTACGCCGGTGCGCTCAATGCAGATTATCACGAGCTCTCCGCGGTCTCGGCAGGCAAGGACGATATCCGCAAAATCGTGGACACTCCTCAGACCCTCTCTGGTCCGCGCGTGCTCTTTCTCGATGAGATTCACCGCTTCAACAAGGCGCAGCAGGATTTTCTCCTCCCGTACGTGGAGAGCGGCCGACTCACGCTCATCGGCGCCACGACGGAAAATCCGAGCTTCGAGGTCATTCCCGCGCTGCTCTCACGCTGTCGTGTGTTTGTCCTGAATGCTCTTTCCGCCGACGATCTGAAGAAGATCATCAAGCGCTCAGGCAAGAAAATGAAAAAGGATGCGACGGAATGGCTCATCGACATGTCCGGCGGCGATGCGCGGCAGATGCTCGCCATGATTGAGAACACCTCGCGGCTGTACGGCGAGATCACGCTTGAGAGCCTCAAGCAGACCTTGCAGTCAAACTATCTCCGGTACGATAAGGCGGGGGAGGAGCATTACAATACGATCTCGGCGTTCATAAAGAGTATGCGGGCATCCCAGCCGGATGCGGCATTGTATTATCTTGCTCGCATGGTGGAGGCCGGAGAAGATCCGAAGTTCATTGCCCGCCGCATGGTCATCTTCGCAAGCGAGGATATCGGCATGGCACAGCCGACGGCGCTCGTCGTCGCGAACGAAGTCTTCAAGGCGGTCGAGACGATCGGCATGCCCGAGGCGGGCATCAATCTGGCGCATGGCGTCGTGTATCTGTGCCGCGCACCCAAAGACAAGAGCGCATATGAGGGCTATATGGCGGCGCTCGCTGACGCTCGCGCCTTCGGCAACTTGCCCGTCCCGCTCAAGATCCGCAATGCCCCGACCAAGCTCATGAAGGATCTTGGCTACGGGGCAGGCTACGAGCGCTATCCGAAAGAAGATCTGCTTCCCGAGAAGCTCAAGCACAAAAAATACTATGTCCCAAAAAAGCCGGCCGTCCAAAAAGAAGACGAGCCTGATGCCTGATTGGGCGTAGCCGCTCGCGGCCTTGTGTCCGGAAAACGAGCGCTATATACTGAGGGCATGCAAAGCCTCAGTCATATCGGCGCCACGGTGCTCGAGACCATCCATAATATCGGCTACGTGCCGTTCGGCGTGATGGTCATCGTCAACATCGTGCTCTACCGCCTGCATCCGGTGCTCGGATTTCTCGGCACGCTGTTCCTCTTTGCCGTCCTGACCGGGCTTGTAAGCTAATGAGCCTGCTTGTCACTCCGTCCAGCGATTCCTACGCCTTGCTCGACTCGGGCGAGGGCATGAAGCTCGAGCGCTTCGGCTCTTTTGTGCTGTCGCGCCCCGATCCGGAAGCCCTCTGGCCGAAGCGTCTGCCTGAGGCCGAGTGGGAACAGGCTGATGCCGTATACACGCGCAAAGGAGCAAGCGGTTCGTGGAAGACCCGCACGGATTTTCCGAAACAATGGACCATTGCATACGGCGGCCTGTCGCTTGAGCTGCGCCCGACGTCCTTCAAGCACGTCGGTCTTTTTCCGGAGCAACTCTCGCACTGGCAGTGGCTGGCAGAGAAGATTGCCGCCGCGCAGAAAGCGGGGAAGGGCGAGATCCGCGCGCTCAATCTTTTTGCATACACCGGCGGTGCGACGCTCGCTCTCGCGAAAGCCGGCGCTTCGGTCACGCATGTCGATTCGTCCAAGGTTGCCATCGACTGGGCGCGGCAGAACGCCGCACTCTCCGGCCTTGAAGACGCGCCTGTGCGCTGGATCGAGGACGACGCGCTCAAATTCCTCCGCCGCGAACAGAAGCGCGGCAACAAGTACGATGTCATCGTCATGGACCCGCCGGCTTTCGGTCATGGCGCAGGCAGCGCGCTGTGGAAGATTGAGCGCGATTTTTACGAACTGTTCGCACTTGCGAAGTCGCTGCTTTCGGATACCCCCGTTGCCTTTGTCGTGAACGGCTACACGGCCGGCTATTCGCCGCTGACCTTGCTCAACAATGTGCGGAAGATAGCCGATATGTTCGGCGGCACCGCCGAGTCCGGCGAGCTCGCCGTGCCCGAAGAGGGAAGTGAGCGCTTGCTGCCCGCGGGCGTCTTCGCGCGGTGGAGCGCCGCTAATTGACACATCCAGTACATATGGTTAAGATTGCAAAAAACATTCTTAACCTCAACAATTGAATATGCTATGGAAAATCAGGAAAAAGCATCCATTGACCTTGCTTTTGCGAAAACAGGTGCCGGCGTATCGGTGGCCTTGATTGCCTTACCAGTATGCTTTGTCGCAGCAGGTTCGGTCTGGTTATGGCTCGTCCACTTGTATACTTTAAGTACGGCGTCCATTGTATGTTTAGGGGTAATCGCGCTCCTCCTTACCCTTGCGGTCTCATTTCTGATTGCCTTCAGGCTCCGCGAGAAGAAGGAATGGCAGGTCCGTTTCTTGAAGGATTTCATCAGAAGTCAGAGAAGAGAGGCTGTTAATCAGCCGGCCCGCTATCAGTATTTTGTTTCTCGGAGAGATTTGGCGCTCGCTCTTTTGCGGGAGATCGACCCTGGTGCCAGCGTCGAGATTGATCCGGTGTGAATGATTAAAAACAGCTGCAAACACGGCTGTTTTTTATTTGGGTACTATGGCCATACCTTGAGATTGTATGTTTTGCTGTGTTAGAGTGCTGAAAATGTTCACTATTTAAAATTACATATATGAAAAAAGACAGCTCAATGTCCGTCTGGTGGGTCCGCCTCAGAATAATGCTTACGTATGTTCGACATGCTGTTTTGGGAAGTGTCGTTGTTCCGACGGTGTTCATAGCTTTTGCCGTGTTGGTCAGCGGGTCCTTCTCAGAATTATTTTGGCATATCGTATGCATTTTTTGCTTTAGTTCAGTCCTCACTGCCTCTTTTGGTTTTCGGGCAAGCCTCAAAAGAGAGAATCAGATCTCTTTTTTCAATCGGTATATACAACGTCAGAGGGATAAAATTATCGTCCACCCGGAACAATCTGAAGAGTTGTGCCGTCGGATCCGACAGGCTGAATCTTTCATGCTCACGCAGTATTTCGGCGGTGTCGATAGAACGTTCCCGCAAGATCAGATATGAGCATCCGAAGAAATAGAAGCAGCCGGTATCGGCTGCTTTTTCATATGCATCCAGCAAGCGCGCTCAGCTTGTGGTATTCTGTATGCAGGGCATTTTACTATTTCATCTTTCATTTTTTTTTCATGAACACAAAGACTCTCATCGGCGCAGCGCTCGGCGTGGCAGTGATCGCGATCATCGTCGTGCTTGCGCGCAAGGGCGCTGAATCGCGCCCTGAGGCGGAACAATACGGCACTGACGGCACGAGCATGGAGGTCGGCGCTGACACGTCCGCTCCGGCCGGCGGTCCCGGCGCGGCGACGTCGCAGGACGGCGCCGGTCAGGCTGCGAAGGCGGGCGACAAGATCACCGTCAATTACACGGGCCGCTTCCAGGACGGTACGGCGTTCGATTCGAACGTTGATCCGAAGTTCGGCCATGTGCAGCCGTTCACGTTCACGCTCGGCGCCGGCCAGGTCATTGCCGGCTGGGATCAGGGTCTTGTGGGCGCCAAAGTCGGACAGAAGCTTCGCCTGACCATTCCGGCGGCGATGGCCTACGGCGAGACCGGCATGCATCCGCTGGCCGGCAAGACGCTCGTGTTCGACGTCGAGGTGACGGGCATTTCGCGCTAAGCCGTTCCATATGGGCAAGAAGATCGTAAGACTCATTGTGCTGCTCGCCGCGCTCGGGGCTGTCGCCTTCTGCATGCGCGCTCTTATTCATTAATCCGCAGTACGGTACGTATGAACACATTTTTCGAACAGAGAAACGCACTCCGCATGGGCAAGGTCCTCCTCGTTCTCGCAGTCTTTACTATGCTCTTCATGGCCATGCGGTTCATCAACGAGACGAACCGTGTCGGCGCGTTCGAAGGGGATCTCTCCAAGATGGCCACCATCGACGTGCAGGGCGAAGGCATCGCGTTCGCGATCCCGGATATCGCAGCCGTGAGCTTCACCGTGCAGAAGAAGGCCGCGACCGTGCATGATGCCCAGGAGGCAGTGACGGCCAAGACTAATGCGGCCGTCGAGTTCCTCAAGAAGTCCGGCGTCGCCGAAAAAGACATCCAGACAACGAACTACAACGCGTATCCGGAGTATGACTATTGCTCCGGCGCGAACTGCACGAACCGCACCGAGCCGAAGCTGCTCGGCTATGATGTCTCGCAGACAATCTCAGTCAAAGTGCGCGATACGGCGAACGTCGGGAAAGTCATCGATGGTCTCGGCGCGATCGGTGTGACCGGCTTGTCCGGCCCGCAGTTCACCGTGGATAATGCCGATGCCATCAATGCGCAGGCCCGCACCAAAGCAATCGCAGACGCGAAGCAGAAGGCCGCCGTCCTTTCCCGCCAGCTCGGCGTGAATCTTGTGAAGATTGTCCGCTTCTCCGAGAACGGAGGCGGCGGCTATCCGGTCCCGATGTACGCCTCTAAAGATATGGCAGCGGGTATGGGCGGCGCAGAACGCGCGACCTCGGCCATCCCGGCAGGGGAGAACAAGTACGTTTCGAACGTGGTTATCACCTACGCCATAGAATAAGCAGGGCATCCGCCCGCACGCAAAAAGCCTTTTGAACAGCTCTCTGTCAAAAGGCTTTTTGCGTGCGGGCGGTACTTTACATTTTCAATCCCGTGCGGTATCATATGGATACACGAAGGCCCCGCAAGGCCTTTTAAAATTACCCAGTAAAACCAAGCATATATGAGCATTACTACCTACCTCAAAGAGACCCGCGCCGAGATGGCGAACGTCAAATGGCCGAGCCGCCGCCAGGCAATCGGGTATTCGGTCGCAGTGATCCTCATCTCGCTCGTCACGGCCTACGTGCTCGGCGCATTCGATCGCGCCTTCCAGATCGGCCTCGGCGCAATCCTCGGTTTCTAACATTAGCAGTCTCATCGCACACCACTAGTATGGCAAAGCAAGAAATCACCGCAGAGCGCGCCTGGTACGCCATTCACACCTACTCCGGCTACGAGAACGCCGTCGCGCGCAACCTCAAGCAGCGCATCGAGTCACTCGGCATCGGCGACAAGATCTTCAATGTCGTCGTCCCGATGGAGAAGAAGATCAAGATCAAGGGCGGCAAGCGCGTCGAAGCCGAGGAGAAGGTGTATCCGGGCTACGTGCTCGTCGACATGATCGTGACCGACGACAGCTGGTATGTCGTGCGCAACACGCCGCGCGTGACCGGTTTCGTGGGTGCCGGCGTCAATCCGGTCCCGCTCAACAAGCAGGAAGTCGACGCGCTCTTCTCCGCCATGGGCGGCGCAGAGACGGCGGCCAAGCACGCCATCGACCTCATTCCTGGCGACTTGGTCACCATTGCCGACGGCCCGTTCAAGGAACTCGAAGGCAAGGTCTCGGAAGTCGATTCCGACCGCGGCAAGGTCCGCGTGCTCGTCTCGATGTTCGGCCGCGAAACGCCGGTCGAACTTGACTTCCTTCAGGTCAAGAAACTCTAATCAGGGCACAATGAAAAACAGCCGATCCGTTCCGGGTCGGCTGGTTTCGTTTTTAGACCGTAATCGTAATTTTTGGCCCGCTCCTGTCTTCGATGGCAAAATTGAAAACAAACGTTCTGCCGGTTCGTATCACCGAGCAAAGGGCGATATCGGCTGTTACGCGATGGGCGATCAATACTCCGTTCATCCCGGCCTCGGCACATGTCCGGGCAAGCTTGTCCCGGAGCTCTTTTTCCGTATAGCCTTTGAAAAACTTCGTGTTTTCTGTGTCCGGTTTTTTCTTTGCAAACAGAGCAGTCACGAGAATCGCTAAGACTATGACAATGAGTGAGATAGCGATGATGCCGCTCCAATGCCTGATTGCCGGAGATACTCCGGAATACTCCGCAAGGCTGAGGAGGCCTGCTGCGATGACTGCTAAGCAGTATAAGAATATAAAGATCGGTTTTTTCATACAAAGATTTTTTCTGACTCTACTATGGCAGGAGGGTTGGGTCAATTGACAGCATGTATCGGTGTGATATTGTTGCGAAAAATCATTTGTATGGGATACGCATATGACATGGACGGATTTCGGGCGATCAGGAAACCTCCGGCATTCTTTCAAAGTACGTACACGAATACGTACTCGTTTCTTTCGCTGGAAGATTTCTTTACTAAACTCGCTAAGCAGCTTTCTGAGTATGCGTGGGCCGACGGCGAAGAGGAAAACGATCGTCTGAACACCCTCGACTGGTTGCTTGAAAACAACATTGTATGGCTTGTACCGGCGGCTATACAAACAAAGCACGGCATAACATCTCCGTGTTGGTATAAGATCGAACTCGATGATTGGGACCCTGATTCCAGCGAAAACCCGCGCTTCGTTCTTTCGATGGCGGAGGTCTCCGATTTGGAAAGCAACCAAGGAAACGTATTTTTTGCGGTTTCCGAACAAACGAACGCACCGAAACTTTTTTAGTATCGGTGCGTTTTTTCTATGAGTGTATTCCTTGCCTAAAATGATATTTTCTGGTAATGTATCAGCACTAGATTCTCGGCTTCTACGTGAACCTAGCCTTTAACCTATCTACCCACTATGGCAAAGAAAATCACCAAGAAAGTCAAAGTCCAGGTGCCGGCAGGCAAGGCCACTCCGGCTCCGCCTCTCGGTCCGGCCCTCGGTCAGGCAGGCGTGAACATCGGCGACTTCGTCACCAAGTTCAATGCCGCCACCCAGAGCATGATCGGCGATACTGTCGGCGTGCAGATCACCGTCTACGAGGATCGCACATACGATTTCGTCATCAAGACTCCGCCGGTCGCCGGCCTGCTCTTCAAGGCAGCGGGTATCGAGAAGGGTTCGGGCAAGCCGAACCTCTCCAAGGCCGGTTCGATCACGAAGGACCAGCTCCGCGCGATCGCCGAGAAGAAGATGCCCGACCTCAACGCGAAGGACATTGAAGGCGCGATGAAGATCGTCGCCGGAAGCGCCCGCCAGGCAGGCATCGAGATCAAGGGCTAACACGGCTTCCAAGAAAACCGCGCATCATGCGCGGTTTTGCCGTTTACGTGGGGCGTGCTATGCTGTCGCAAAACACTGTGCTATGAAAAACGGAATAATAGTCACCGTGTCCGTGCCTTCCGACAAGAAGCTGGATTTCGAACGGTGGTTCAAAACGCACGTCAACGATCAGGATATACTGAGCTGGTGCCGCAACATCCGCATGGCGCTCTCGGGCGACAAGATGTACATCTTGTATCATTCGGCAAAAGTCGGCACCGCAGCGCAGTTCCCGGTTTTGTACGGTCTCTACAAGAAGATACAAGGTTCGTTCCGCGACCTGAAGGTCGAGGAATTGCCCGGGTCGGATGAGACCGTCGGTTCGGAGACAGAAGGCCGCATCGCGATCGAAAAAATGCCGATCGTCATGCGCAACGCTACGTTGATGGTGTAAAAAATAAAAAATCCGCCGATGTGGCGGATTTTTTAGTGCGTGGTCAGAACGTGTTCTTCCACATCATGCTCTCCTTGGGGAGATGCTCCTGCTGGGAGTACTTCGCGTTCTCTTTTTTGTGATAGAGCCGCTCGACGTCGCCTTCTACTTTGTAATAGATGAGCTGGCCGACGGGCATGCCGGCGTAGATGCGGACGGGGATGGACGAGGATATCTCAAGGGTCCAGTAGCCGCAGAAGCCGACGTCGCCCTTGCCGGCGGTGGCGTGGATGTCGATGCCGAGGCGGCCGGTGGAGGACTTGCCTTCGAGGAACGGGACATGCTTGTGCGTCTCGGTGTACTCGAGCGTCGAGCCGAGGTAGAGCTGGCCCGGCTGGAGCACGAAGCCCTCTTCGGGGATCTCGAAATGGCGGATCTCGTTGTGCTTCTTCGCGTCGATGGTCGCGTCCACATACTGAGCGAGGTGCTTGGAGAGGTGCACGTCGTACGAGTTGCCGCCCATGTTCTTCTCGTCGAAAGGGGTGATGACGATCTCGCCGTTCTTGACGCACTCGAGGATCTTAGTGTCCGACAGTATCATGCTGCAAGTCTCGCATATTGCGGGGGATTGTCAATTCTTGCTTTTAAAATATGTGACTGCTCCTTGCGATGCTTTGGCGATCGGCGAGGGAAGATTGTCCAGGGCGAACCAGCCGATCTCGGAGCACTTCTCAGGCTCTTTGATCTCGGGCAGTCCGCTTGTGATGCGTGCGCCGAAAATGTTAGTGACCCAGTGTTGGCCTTCTTCCGGCAGGATGTGGTCCCAGCCGGGAAGCTGTTCTGTCAGCTCTATTTCTATGCCGAGTTCCTCGCGGATTTCGCGCGTGACGGCATCGGCGAGCTTTTCTCCGTATTCTACCGATCCTCCTGGCAACATCCATGAGCCGGCTTCGTTTTTCGCTCCGGGGCCGCGCTTCATCAAGAGCACCTCGCTGTTTTCGTTCCGAATGAATGCCCCGCAGCCGGTGCCTATGTAATCTTTACCCGGTCTCATTTCTTGTACGTAACAAATGTAAAAGGAAGCAGGTTTTGTTCGTCCGCCGAATGTTCTTGGCGTGTCGTTTCTTTCCATTCGGAACCGATCTCGGGGAAGAACGTGTCGGCATCTGCATCACTTGCGTCCACTCGGGTGATGTACAGTTTCTGCGCGCGGACGATGGCTTCTTTGTAGAGCTCTCCGCCGCCGATGACGAACACCTCCGTATCCTCCTGTTTTTCCTCGAAATGCTTGCCTTGCTCGAGCGCGGCGAAGCGCAGTGCCTCGTCCAGCGAGTGCATCACGGTGATTCCCGGAGCGGAGTACGATGCGTCGCGGGTGATCACGATGTTCTCGCGGCCGGGAAGCGGTTTGCCGATGGATTCGAATGTTTTTCTGCCCATGATGACCGCGTGTCCCGTGGTGGTTTCGCGGAAATGGCGCATGTCGGCCGGCAAGCTCCAGAGGAGCTTGCCGGCCTTGCCGATCTCATTGTTCCTGCCGATGGCGGCGATGAGAGAAACGATCATGCCGACACTATACCATATGCAAAAAAACGCCCCGCATGACATGCGAGGCGTTTGCGTCGGTTACACCGCTATCGGCGCAGGGATGCGCGGCAGGGGATCGTAGCCGGTAAGCTCAAAGTCCTCGATCGTGAAGTCCTCCAGGTTCTTCACGTTCGGATTGATCGTCATTTTCGGCAATGGGCGGATGTCGCTCCTTCTTGAAAGCTGCGTCTTTGCTTGCTCGAGGTGGTTCGAATACAGATGAACATCGCCGCCTGTCCAAATGAATTCACCGAGTCCAAGGCCGGTGACTTGTGCGATCATCATGGTGAGCAATGCATATGATGCAATGTTGAAGGGAACGCCGAGGAACGTATCGCATGATCGCTGGTACAGCTGACACGAGAGTTTGCCGTCGGCGACATAGAACTGGAAGAGGCAGTGGCACGGCGAGAGTCCTGCTTTGTTCATGTTGTCGAGTTCTGCGACGTTCCATGCTGATACGAGCATTCTGCGCGAGTCGGGCGAGTGCGTAAGCTGATGCAGGATGTCGGCGATCTGATCGATGTGACCGCCATCAAGCGTGTTCCAGTGGCGCCACTGGTAGCCGTAAATCGGGCCAAGGTCGCCGTATTCGCGTGCGAACGCGTCGTCCGTCCTGATTCGTTCGATGAACGCGGCGATTCCGGACTCCCATTCCGGCGTGTTGGCTGCGGGAATCTGCAGATTGTTCCTCCTCAGATATGCTTTGAACGGCCAGTCATCCCAGATGTGCACGTTGTTGTCGGCAAGGTAGCGCAAGTTCGTGTCTCCGCGCAAGAACCAGATGAGTTCGTGGGCGATCATTTTCCACGCCAATTTTTTCGTGGTGAGCAGCGGAAAACCGTCCTCAAGGTTGAATCGCATCTGATACCCGAACACGCTTTTTGTTCCCGTGCCGGTGCGGTCGGTCTTGGTGGCTCCATTGAGCATGATGTATTCAAGCAAATCCAGATAGGATTCGTCGGCATGTTTTCCTTTCATGCAGTCAGTGTACATTGTTTCCATACGCATGTATATTTTTTGTTTTTAATATGGTTTCATGGCCAAGGCTACGCGAAATAGGGGGTTTTGCAAATACTTGACTTTTTAAAACAAAGGTGATATAATATAGGCATAAAATCCTTTGAAAATGAAATATATAAGCATTCTTTTGATCTCCTGCGCAGCCCTCATGGAAGGGTGCGCCTACCATTCGTACGGATCCGGGGCGACAGTGACTCACGTCAATGCGGCCCAGCCATATGGGTACGGGTATCCCGCACAGTCGGCATACTATGGTCCTAATGTGTCTCCGAACGGCCCCGTGTATATCGGGACACCGTCGGTGACGGTCCCTATCCCGGTTCCCATGCCGGTCCCCGTGTACGGCGGGGCATCCTATCAGCGCAGTTATCGATACGATGGCGGCGCCAACCGCTACGGAAGGTATGACAGAAATTGCCGGAGATGAACCGGCGCACATCAGCCAAGCCCCGATCACTCGGGGCTTTTTTCCTGCTAATTGACATTTTTATAGCAATATGCTATTCTTTGCATACCATTCTCCCGGCCACCGAGGCCTTTACTTATATTGAGAATGCCGATTATGGAATCCGCCTGGACGCTTGTTGTCGTGGGGTTGATATCCATGACACACGTTCACGCATATGCATAATGGCAATTCTGCGCGCCCCGCAAAGGGAAAGCGCTCGTTCCAGAAGTCCTCTCCGGTCACCCGGAGCGGCGGCGGGTTCCGATATACCGGTCCCGCGCCTCGTCCTGATCGGCCGGCGTCCGGCTCGTCTTCGTTCGGCTCCGGCCGTTCGGGCGGTTTCAAGGGCGGCCGCCGCAGCACGAGCTTCGCCAAGAACCGCGCGGGCGGCAGCGGCGGCCGCAGCCGCTTCGGCCAGCGCATCGACTTCTCGCGCTTCGTGAAGAAGGCTGAGTATGTCGAAGAGAAGCCGTACGTCGCAAAGCACGCGTTTGCTGATTTCCCGTTCGTGGAGCAGCTTCATAAGAACATCGCCAAGAAAGGCTTCGTGCACCCGACGCCCATCCAGGACCAGTCCATCGAGCACATCATCGCCGGCCGCGATTTCTTCGGCCTCGCGAACACGGGCACCGGCAAGACCGGCGCCTTCATCCTGCCGCTCATCGACCGTGTCGCGCGCGACAAGAAACAGAAAGTCCTCATTCTCGCGCCGACGCGCGAACTCGCGCAGCAGATCGAGGTTGAGTTCAAGGCGCTCTCGTTCTGGCTGTCGATCTTTTCCGTATCCGTCGTTGGCGGCATGCCGATCGGCAAGCAGATTAACGAGATCCGCCGCGGTGTGAACTTCGTGATCGGCACGCCGGGCCGCGTGACCGACCTCATCAAGCAGAAAGCGCTCGATCTCTCGAGCTACTCGACCGTCGTGCTCGACGAAGCGGACCGCATGCTCGACATGGGCTTCCGCGACGA
The DNA here is from genome assembly GCA_964533145.1 of uncultured Candidatus Saccharibacteria bacterium. Taxonomy (GTDB): domain Bacteria; phylum Patescibacteriota; class Minisyncoccia; order Phycocordibacterales; family UBA9973; genus CAITQP01. Next base: position 28,128 of record CAZHLG010000006.1, read on the forward strand.
CATGACATTCATCCTCGGCAAGTGCGCCGAGCAGCGCCAGACCATCTTCTTCTCCGCGACGCTTTCGCCGGAGATCAAGAAGCTCACTCAGATGTATCTCAAGGACCCGCTGTTCGTCTCCGTCGTCAAAGGCGAGACGAGCAAGAACGTGGACCAGGACATCGTCCGTGCGCGCGCCGAAGACAAGATCGAACGCCTGCACGATATCCTCATCAAGGACGGTTCGGACAAGGTGCTCATCTTCCGCGAGACCAAGCATTCCGTGGACAAGCTTGAGCAGGAGCTCAAGGGCCGCGGTTTCAAGGTCGCCGGCATCCACGGCGACAAGCGCAACCGCGAACGCATGCGCACGCTCGACGCGTTCAAGAAGAACGAGCTCAACATCCTCATTGCGACGGACGTCGCCGCACGCGGCCTCGACATCCCGAACGTGACGCATGTGATCAACTTCGACATCCCGAACGACTACGACACCTACGTGCACCGCATCGGCCGTACCGGCCGCGCGGGCAAGAAGGGAACGGCGCTGACGTTCGTTCCGGGGTAAGGCGGAGCAGGGAAACATGCAAAAAGAGCGGGGCGGCCTTCGGCCGCCCCGCTTTTTTTCCTGGTTGCGTAAATCAAAAATACATTGTATTCTGTACGCAATCAAATGTTCACAACAATTTCATAACACAAAAAAATGAGCACATGCAAAAAGTCATTATTGCGCCCTCGACTGTGGGCCTGCAGGTCTTAAAACGCGATGTATTGCCTCACGTGACCGGTATCTTGTCTGTATTTTCGGATAATACCGCAACTCGGGCTGCCGAGAACATTTATTCTCTTTACCCGGGAAGCAAATCCGAGCTCAACATGAACGCGCTGTCGTCTCGTGGCAGAGATCTGCTTCCGCTCCTGGATTCATCCCAGGACGTCGTGCATACCGTCGTCTGCCTGATGCCTCCGACTGCTTGCAAAGACATCGATGTCACACTCGCAGAGCATTATGCGCTGACCCTCGACACAAAGAAGCACGGTGTACCGTTGATCACCATCGCCGATTTGTCTACGAACAAGATCTCGTACACCGAGATCGTGAATTCGAAGAAAAAACTGTTTTGAAAACGTGAACTCTTTCAGCCGCCCTGTTCCTCGGGGCGGCTTTCTTTTTTGCGGTCGCGGGCGTACAATCGCCGCATGAATGCCTATCGCGATACAGAGGTCTTTGATGCCATCGCCGGCGAAGAGGGGCGCCAGGCCGAAGGCCTTGAGCTCATCCCGTCGGAGAACTACGTCTCGCAGGCAGTGCGCGAGGCGAGCGGCAGCGTGTTCACCAATAAATACTCCGAAGGCTATCCCGGCCGCCGCTACTACGGCGGGCAGGAATTCACCGACCAGATCGAAACGCTCGCCATCGAGCGCGCGAAGGAGCTCTTCGGCGCCAGGTTCGCAAATGTGCAGCCGCACTCGGGCGCGCCGGCCAACCTTGCCGTCTACTCCGCGCTGCTCGAGCCGGGCGACACCGTGCTCGGCATGGACCTCGCCCACGGCGGCCACCTCACGCACGGCCATCCCATGACGCTGCCGGCCAAGATATATAAGTTCGTCACATACAAAATGAAAGACCCCGAGACGGGGGAGATCGACTACGACGAACTCCGCGCGCTCGCTCTCGAACATAAGCCCAAGATCATCCTCGCGGGCTTTTCCGCATATTCGCGCACGCTCGATTACGCAAGGTTCGTCGAGATCGCCAAGGAAGTCGGCGCCGTGACCGTGGCGGACATGGCGCACATCGCCGGCCTGATCGCAGGCCGCGCGCTCCGCAATCCGTTCGACGACGGTTTCGACATCATCACGAGCACTACGCACAAGACGCTCCGCGGCCCGCGCGGCGGCCTCATTCTTGTGCGCGAGAGCGAGGAGATCGCCAAGAAGATAGACAAGGCGATATTTCCGGGTATCCAGGGCGGCCCGCACATGCACACGATCGCCGCGAAGGCGGTGGCCTTCGGCGAAGCCATGACTCCCGCCTACCGCGAGTACTGCCAGCAGGTGCTTAAGAACGCCAAGGCTATGGAGGCTGTGCTGCATCGCGAGCGCGTACGCATGATCGGCGGCGGCACCGACAATCACCTGATCCTGGCCGACGTTTTCGGCTCGCTCGGCATCACCGGCAAGGAGGCGCAGACCGTGCTCGACGAAGTCGGCATCACGCTCAATATGAACGCCATCGCCGGCGACACGCGCAAGCCGCTCGACCCGTCCGGCATCCGTTTCGGCACGCCGGCCATCACCACGCGCGGTTTCAAGGAGGCCGATTGCGCCCGCGTTGCCGAGCTCATGATCGACGCGCTCCGCAGCAAGGACGACGAAGCCAAGAAAAAGATCATCCGCGAGGAAATCCGCGCCCTTGCCGAGCAGTTTCCCATACCAGAGCAGTTCGTATAGCTATGTCTCTGAAACTCAACACAATTCCTGACACTGCGACATGTGTCTTCAGCGGCGTGCAGTTCCGCATATGGCAGTGGCCGCAGAAGCAATTCGACGGATCAATCGCGACGTATGAGATGGCCGAGCGCGTGCCCACCCTTTGGGCCATCGCGGTCATCGGCGACAGGATTTTGATGCAGCAGGAGATCCATGCCCACAAGCCGGATATGCCGTTCTATTCGCTGCCGGGAGGAAAGGGTGAATTCGACGAAGATCCGCTCGAAGGTGCGAAGAGGGAGCTCTCGGAAGAGGGCGGGTACGAATCTGAGGATTGGGAACTCATCGAGCACGAGACGGATACGGGAAAAATAAAATGGTCCACCTATGTTTTTGTCGCCCGGAATGCAAAGAAGACGCACGAGCCGCATCCTGACGGCGGCGAGAAGATCATGCCGATACTGCTCTCGTTCGACGAGTTTTGTCAGCATGTGATGCGCGACGATTTTCGCGGATTCATGATAACCGAGCTTGTAAGGGAACTCATGGCAAGTCCGGAAAAGAAAGCGGTGTTTCTGAAAAAACTGATGCCATAACACTTTGTCTGATTTCCCGGTTGTGGTAGAGTGCTACCCAACAAACACTTTGTGTCATGGCACGACCGATCAAAATGAGCCCCACTGTCCGGGGCAAAGACTCAGTACGCTTGAACAAAGCCCTGCGGCAAAACGAGGCGGGCAAAAACAAGGTTTCAAAGGAGGAGCGCAGCCGGATCTTTGAGATCGTGGATGCGGTCGAAAAGAAGAACCCGCACATGTTCCCGAAAAAGAGAAAAAGGTAGCCGCAAGGCTACCTTTTCGATTGTCACTGCACGATCAGCGTGTCTCCCCGGGAGATCGTTCCGGTGCCGTCATGGTTCACGTTCATCCCGAAGATCGCCCCCTTGGGCGCGTCGGGATCGAGTTCCTTGAGCAGCGGTCCGTGGAATTTCTCGTGATGCTTCGCGAGCATGTTGAGCGGGAATTTTCCGCACTCGCCGGTCACCTGATTGATCGTCGTGATCGGGCATCGTACGCAGGGCTTCACGCCGGTGAACGTGACGTCTCCGATCGTGAATCGCCGTCTGAGCAGCTCGTCCTCGAAGAACGGGTCGCAGCCTTCTATCACGATGTTTGTACGGAACCGGTCCATGGGTATGGGCGCTGTGCCTGGATCCCGCGTCTCGTTGAGCGCGTCGAGCGAAGCTTGCGACGTGATCAGGAGAGGAAATCCGTCCGCGAACGCAACACCTACATCATCGATCTCCGTGCGGCGCGTGCCGGGATCCGGCATGTGCACCAGACGGTACGTGCCGGGCACTGTGCGCGAAAGATACTCGGTGAACCATTCAGCGGCTTCGTTACCCTGGTCCACTGCCGGAACTATCTGGCGCCATATCTGCACCTGCCGCTCAGGGCCGGGAAGGCCGCTGAAAGGCAGAGGAAGATCCGGCATCCCCGGAGCGGAGAGCACGAAGCCCGAGACGCCGAAGCGGGGGACGATCATGCACATGCTCCGCACGCCGATGGTCCCCTGGGTGTTGTCTCCGCGCTGCGCGACGAAGACGTCTTTTCCGTTGACCACCATGTACCGGCGGTCGTGCTCGGGACCCATCGGGCCGATCTGCATCTGCCGGAGCTCGATGCCGCGGCAGGACTTTATCGGATAGAAGTGCAATGACTTCACTTTGATTATTTCTGGCATACAAATGATTTTTGCTCATTTAATAGTATTTGCAGAATAAGTCAACCCTGCCTGGAACCATAGTAAAAGACGGTTTTTTGCTATAGTACTGTGCATGGGAATCCTCTTCACGCTGCTCGGCGTCACTAATACGGGCAAGACGACGCAGCAGAAACTGCTGGAAGAGCGCCTGCGCGCGGAGGGGTATCGCGTCGCGTACGTGAAGTATCCTGTCTACGACCTCATCCCGACCGGGCCGCGCATCAACGCATATCTGCGGCAGGGGAATCCGGAAGGCATTTCGCCGCGCGAATTCCACGAGCTGCAGGTAGAGAACAAGAAAGATTTCGCGCTCGAACTCGAGCGCCTGCTCGCGGAGAACGACATCGTGCTTGCCGAAATGTACACCGGGACGGGCATCGCATACGGCATGGGCGATGGTTTCGAGAAATCCTGGCTCGTAGCCGAGAACGACTCGCTCCGCACCGCGGATCTCTCCATCCTCCTCGACGGCGCGCGTTTTCTCGAGAGCCGCGAGACGGGCCATCATTTCGAGAACGACGACGAGAAGACGGAGCGCATCCGCCTGGCGCATCTTGAGCTCGCGAAAGATTTCGGCTGGGAGGTCGTGCAGGCAAACCAGACGATTCCGGAAGTGCACGAGGAGATTTATTCGCGCGTGAAAAAACTGCTTGCATGATAGACGTTGAGATCAGGGGTCCGATAGCGACCAAAGACTATGAGCTGCTCAAGCGCCTGCTCGGCGAGGCGGAGGGCGGACTCGTTTCTGAGCGGCGCGTGACGCTCGCATACAAGGACCGCGGCTTCAGCAATCGCGAGATCTGGCTCGAGCAGAAGGGCGGTCGGGCGAGCATGCGCATGCATGCGGGCCGGCCCGGCGAGCGCGAGGAGATCTCGCTTGCTCTCGCGGACGGTTCCTTCACCGCAGCTGTGCGCATGCTCGCCGAGCTCGGCTACAAGAAGGGGACCGTCAGCGCCGAAGACGTGCTCGTCGGCCGTTTTGCCGGCGCGACTTTCTGCCTGCATGAACCGGACAATGAGCAGTATTATTACGAGGCCGTCATGACAGCCGGCGGTCCGACGGAAGCCAAGGAGGCCGAAGCCGAACTCAAGGCGCTTGCCAAGCGATTCAAGATCCCGGTCTGGCCGCCGCTTCACATGCTCGAATTTTCGCGCCGATTGCGCGACTCGCTCGATTATATGTATGATTACGACACCGACGGGCCGCTGTTTTTCAAGGAGCGGTACGGGATCTAGCCATGGAATATCTGCCAATCATAGACGAAGAGGGGAACGTGATCGGCCGCGAAGAGCGCGATACCGCGCATGAAAAGGGTCTTTTGCACATGGGCGCCCGTGTCATCGTCAAGCTCCCCGATGGCAAGATCGTGTTCCAGCGGCGCTCGCTCACCAAAGAGACGAACCCCGGCATGCTCGCCGTCACTGCCGGCGGCCATGTGCAATACGGACAGACCTCTCAGGAGGGTGCTGCCTCGGAGCTGCTCGAAGAGACGGGCCTTTCCGTCGCACCGGAACATCTTGTGTACCTCGGGAAGAAATATCTGGTGAACGGACTCATCAAGGGCATGCCGCACCGCCAGATAGTGTACTATTACGGCTACCGCCATCCGGGTACGATCGATGATTTCAAAGTCGAGGAGAAAGACGGCGACGGATTCGTGACGTATGAATACGAAGAGATCCAGAATTTCACCGAAGACGAGCGTCGCAGGTTCTCGGCAAATCTGTTCGATCCGGACATGATGGAGTTTTTCAAGAATGCGTAATGTAAAACCATGAGGATACCCATAGTAGACGAAAACGACGAGATCATCGAGTATAAAGAGCGGGAAGAAAGGACTGCGACCGATACGTGCCGCATCACTTCAGTCTTCGTCTTTAATTCAAGCGGCGAATTTCTTATCGCGCAACGGCAGTTCACAAAAACGATCGATCCGGGCAAGTGGGGCCCGTTCGTCGCCGGCACGGTCGAGGAAGGCGAGACCTATGATTCAAACGCAGTCAAAGAGCTTGGGGAGGAACTCGGAATCACGGGCATAGTGCCTGTCTTCTTCAAGAAATTTTTCTACAAGACCGAAAATGCGCAATGGTTCAATTCAGTCTATATTGTCCATATCGACAAGCCGGCCGAAGATTTCATGATCCAGAAAGAAGAGGTGGTGCAGGTGAGATGGATATCGCTCGACGAATTGGTACAGTGGCATCGGAAGTCTCCGGACGATTTCGTCCCTTCATTCCAGAACGTGATCGATCGAATCAAAGAATATGAAAGTCAAAGTAAAAAAGCTTAAGGAAAACGCCAAGCTCCCGACGTACGGCCGTCCGGGCGATGTAGGCATGGACATGTACGCCATGGAAACGGTCACGATCGAGCCGATGGGTCACGCGCGCATCTGGCACGGCTTCGCGCTTGAGTTTCCCGAGGGCTACGCCGCCATCGTGAAGGACAAATCGAGCATCTCGAAGGCCGGCCTGCATACCATGGGCGGCGTGTTCGACGCCGGATACCGCGGCGAGTACAACACGCATCTCGTGAATCTTTCGGGCGAGCCGTACACGGTCGAGGAAGGGGATAAGGTAAGCCAGCTCATCCTCTACCCGGTGGCCATTGCGGAACTCGAGGAAACTGATACATTAAGCGAGACGGAACGCGGCGAGCAGGGCTTCGGCTCGACCGGGCGGAAATAAATGCGGGAACAACTCGAACATGCGATCAAAGGTGCGCTCAAGAGTCTCGGCATAGAAGCCGGGACTATCGTGCTTGAGCACCCGGCCGAGCTTGCGCATGGCGAGTATTCGACGAGCGCGGCCTTGGCGTACGCCAAGGCCGCGCAGCAGAACCCGCGCGCGCTTGCCGAACAGATCGTCGCCGAGCTCGAGAAAAACATGCCGGCCGGCATCGATAAGATCGAGATCGCGGGGCCTGGGTTCATCAACTTCCGTTTTTCGAACGGGCATTTTGCGCAGATGGTGGCGCGCATCGCCGCCGAGCCGGAGGCGTGGGGCAAAAGCGATATGCATGCCGGCAAAAAAATCCTTGTCGAGCATTCGAGTCCGAACCTCTTCAAGCCGTTCCATATCGGTCATGTCATGAACAATGCCATCGGCGAGGCCATCACGCGCCTCGCGCGCTTCTCCGGCGCGAGCGTGACGGAAGTCTCATATCCGTCTGACATCTCGCTCGGCATCGGCAAGGCGGTCTGGGTCATTCTCAAGGAGGGCGGCGTGGAGAAAGTGCAGTCATTCGCCACCGACCTTGAAGCGCTTGCGTATCTCGGCGATTGCTATGTGCGCGGCACGAAGGTCTACGAAGACGATCCCGAAGCCGCCAAAGAGATCAAGGCGATCACCGCGCAGCTCTACGAGCACGACGAGGCGAGCGAGACATACAAGACATACGAGGCAGGCAAGGCTATCAACCTCGATTATTTCAAAAAGATCACGGCGCGCCTCGGTTCGCAGTTCGATGCCTTCATCTTCGAGAGCGAGGCTGGCGAGGCCGGCGCGAAGATCATCCGCGACAATACGCCGCAGGTGTTCACGCAGTCGGACGGCGCGTACATATATGAAGGCGAGCAGGACGGCCTGCATACGCGCGTCTTCATCAACAAGGAAGGCTACCCGACGTACGAAGCCAAGGACGTCGGTCTCATGTCCATCAAGTTCGCGCGATATGCGCCGGAAATCTCGATTTTCATCACCGACCACGAGCAGACGGAGTATTTCAAGGTGGTCGCCGCAGCCGCCGGCAAAGTGAATCCGGTGTGGCAGGAGAAGACGGTGCACCGGACGCATGGCCGCATGAGTTTCAAGGGTCAGAAAATGTCGTCGCGCCTCGGCGGCGTGCCGCTCGCCCAGACGCTCGTTGACACGCTTTTCGAGGAGGTGAGCGAACGCTCCGAGCGCCTCTCAGCCGAAACTGACCGCGCGACGATCGACGCGATCGCGGTGGCCGCGCTCAAATTCGCCATCCTGCGCGTCATGGCCGGCAAGAACATCAACTTCGATCCCGATACCTCACTTTCCTTCGAAGGCGATTCCGGGCCGTATCTTTTGTACACGGCAGTGCGCGCAAAGTCCGTGCTCGAGAAGGCCAAAGCGGAAGGTCTCAGCCCGAACGTGGCGCTTCCGGAAAATTGGAACGCGACGGACCTCGAAAAGCTCATCGTGAAATTCCCGGATATCGTGGCTCGCTCGATAGAGGAGTGGGCGCCGCATCACACCGTCGGCTATCTGCTCGACCTTGCCCAGGCCTTCAACAGCTGGTACGGCAACACGAAGATCGCCGATGCCGCCGATCCCGCAAGTCCTTACAAGCTCGCCCTGACCGAAGCTTTTCTCGCCACCATGAAGCAGGGTCTGTACCTCCTCGGCGTGGAGATGCCGGAAAAAATGTAAAAGGCCGGTTCTTGCCGGAGTCGGCCTTGAAAGTCAACTTATTTGTGGTATGCTTCGCGTAGAAGCGCTTGAGGGGCCATCAACCCCGAAGCTCCGGGAAGAATGCGCGGCCGAGCGGCCCGCACGTAGACCCCGGCGGGGAAGCCCGTCACAGCATCAACGAAGCCCGACGGCATACCGGAGGGGAACCAAGGTGGTACCACGGAAACAAGAAACCCGTCCTTGCGATCATGACTTCTGTCGTGATGCGAGGACGGGTTTTTATAATCTCACATTTTGCATGGAAACTTCTGAAAACAAATCAAAAAAATCTGCCGCGGCGGAACGGGAAGAGAAAGTGCTCGCTTTCTGGAAGGAGCAGGGCGTCTTCGAGCAGTCGCTCCGGAAAGAATCGCCGCAGGGCGAGTTCGTTTTTTTCGAGGGTCCGCCTACGGCCAACGGCAAGCCGGGCATCCATCACCTCGAGGCCCGCGCCTTCAAGGACGCCATCCCGCGCTACAAGACCATGCGCGGCTACCATGTGCGCCGCAAGGGCGGCTGGGACACGCACGGCCTGCCCGTTGAGCTTCAGGTAGAGAAAGCGCTCGGACTCAATTCGAAGAAAGCCATCGAGGAATACGGCATCGCGAAGTTCAACGAGA
>CAZHLG010000007.1:0-37291 GCA_964533145.1 uncultured Candidatus Saccharibacteria bacterium
AGAACCAGCGAATGGCGCACCCTTACCAATGCCAAAAGAGCCTCCCGCTACTCCCTTTGGAGAGCTTGTTCCCGTAACACGAACAAGGCGGTACCAATTACCACTGCGGTCATTATCAGAGCCAGTAAGACCCGCGGTATTGAAATCACTGATTTTAAGCATCGTAATATTCTTTCCTTTCAGAATACCGATGGCTGATTTGAAAAATTCTTCTGCTTTTTCTTGGCCAGCTACGAAATCAGAGCAACGCTCTGCGCGGTCAAGCAACTCTCCATGGCCAGGAAGATCCTTAACTGGAATCGAATACTGCTCAAAAGTCACGCGGACAGGCAAAGACGGATCGAGGCGGGCATCGACTGAATTTTGGATGGTTTCGCGAGCTATATATTTCTTATAATCACCCGCAAATGTTTCAATGCCGGAATCGGCAAAACCATCTTCACGACCGTGCCCGGTACTGGGAAAATCCCAGCAAAGTTCCTTTTCCTTAGAACGTCCCTTGATTTTCGTTTCTTTCTTTTTCATAGAATATTAGAGTTTGAACTCCTTATCCCTGTCAGGGAATGTGAACTTGGCTTTTGTCTCCCTTACCCTCTTTTCGATTTCGCCAAAAATTTTCGTAATCTCTTCCTCGCTGTAGTCGTAATGGCTGCGATTGGCACAATTACCTAAAATTTTGAGCCGGCGAAGTATTTCATTCGTTCGGGCAGAAGCAAGCCTTTTAAATTTGTTTCGTCGGTCTCTTTCCATATTCGCGAGTATATAAAATAGGATTTTATATGTCAATAGATTGTTATATTACATATAGCATCGCTTTTTACATAAAATTTATCTTTTCGTTAAGAAAAGAGCTATCTTAGCCAAAGACTCTTCCCTTTTTTCGAGGATTTGGTGCCCCCATACTCTTAGCACCTTCCAGCCCTCTCGGCGAAGCTTACGTCGATTCTTCTGATCGCGAGTAATATTATTCTGGATCTTATCTCGCCAATAAACTTTCGGTATTCTATTTCTCCATACACCGAATCTGTATCCATGCCAAAAATCACCGTCTATAAATACGGCGATTTTCTTTGAAGGCACGGCTATATCCGGCTTCCCAGCAACTTTTGAATAATGCCTTTGAAAATGTATCTTGTTTTTTCTTAGATAAGCGAAAGCGATTTTTTCAATGCCTGTTTCCTTTGATCGGATCCGCGACATAATCTCGCTTCTTTTTTCTTTTGAAAAAACATCGGCCATCATGATTCAAGCGCTATGCGGATATTTTCTGCAATCCGCTTAATAACTGGAACGGTTACAGAATTCCCTATCTGTTTATAAAGATGCATATCAGCTTGTTCTCCAGGAAATTGGAATGATTCAGGAAACCCTTGCAAACGAGCGCATTCTCGCGGAGTGAGCTTTCGTATGCCTTTAGCGTCTCGGATAATTGGAACATTATGTCCGCCCATGCCCATGCTTGCTGTCAGAGTTGGGCATAGGCCATTCTTATTTTCTCTGACATAAATACGACGATACTGATAAAACGTATCGTTTCTTTTTACCTCTTTTAAGAGCTTCGGGTAGATTATCGTATCTTTCTTGTCGTAATAATATTTAGCATCCGGATTCTTATCCAAAATTGATTTCATATTTTTCGTCAGTGGGATTTCGGAAGGCCACTTGAATTTCATGAGCTTGCGTGGACTTCTAAAAGCCACAATATATATGCGCTCTCGTGCCTGGGGAACGTTGCCATGCTCGGCGCTATTAAAAACTTTAGCATCCATTACATACCCAGCATCATGTAGAACCTCCTGCACTTTCTTGAAAGTCTTCTCGTCATCATGATACTGGAGGTGTTTTACGTTTTCCAAAAATACCGCGTCTGGCTTCCTGTTTTTTAAAATATCTACTATCGCAAAAAGAAGTCCTCCTCTCTTTTCATCAGAAAATCCTCGCTTGTGCCCTGCAACAGAAAAAGGCTGGCACGGGAAACCACCCATAAGAATATTAAAATTCTTAGGGAGGCGCTTCATTCCTTTCTCTTTCACGACATCGAAAAGATCTGCCTCGTCTATTTCACCGAAATTGAGCCGATAAGTTTCGCAAGCTCTCTTGTCCATATCATTGGAATACGCGATCGTAAATCCAGCGGCCTCGAATCCGATGCGTACCCCGCCAATCCCAGCGAACAGATCGACGGCTTTCAGTTGTTTTTCTTTTTTATGCATAGGCCTGGCTCTAAACGAAGAACCTCTGTCATTATCATACCGCGATTATCCGGTTCTTGCAGCATAAACCATGCCTGGAAAAATGTAAATTTCTCAAGGAAATAACATACCCCTCTCGGGCGCCCGAGAGGGGTATGTTAGTCGTGCGTGGGAACCCCGCACGATGATGTGATCCCGCCAGGAATCGAACCTGGATTACAAGATCCGCAATCTTGCGTACTATCCGTTATACTACGGGACCGGATGCCGCGGTTTCCCTTTCGGCCTAGAGACTATACGGTATTTTTGCGAAATAGTAAAGAAAAGCGGCTCCGAAGGAGCCGCTGTCTTATTTTGTGTATTTGTTCACAAAATACACTATCGGTATCAGGAGGAGCAGTCCTCCGACAAAAAAATACGGGAGCGGTATCGTGTCCACGCTCAAAAAGATCATCTTCATATGATTCAGTCTATTTAAGTACTATTATATCACTTTTGTATAAAAAAGTCAATATACCTAAAAACCCTTATTTTCCGGCCCACGATTTGAGCGCTTCGTATTCCGCTTCCCCGCAGATCGTCTTGTCCGTATCGGTATTGCAGAAAAAAGGCACGCCGCCGCAAGAACCGTCGTCGCATTCTTTGAGGCGGCCGAGATTGGCCTCGTCGTACCAGACCTCAAGGCGCTCAACGGCAGCGCCGGTCTCCGCCTCAAGGCGGTCGATGAGCGGCTGCATGCGCTCGCAATGCGGGCATTCGCGGCCGTAGAAAAAGATAAGTGCCATACGGGGCAAGTATACACTGGCCGGAGCAGATAGCAAAAACCCCGCCGGAGGGCGGGATTTCGTGCGTTCGGGCCTTATTTCGTGATGCGGGCGAGGCGGGACTTCTTGCGGGACGCGGTGTTTTTCTTGATGACTCCGCGCTTGGCGGCCTTGTCCACTGCGGCGAAAGCGGCGGAGAGAAGCTTGATTGCCTCGTCTTTGTTGCCGGCCTTCACAGCCTTCTCGATCTTCTTCACGGCGTCCTTCATGGCCTTGGTGCGGACGTCGTTGACGGCCTTCTTGCGCTTGGAAACGCGGATGGCCTTCTTTGCTGAACTGGTGATTGGCATGCGGCGAGTATGCCAGAAAATGACGGATTTTGCAAGAGGGGCTATACTGTCCCCATGATCGCCCACATCAGAGGCACCGTGCTCTCCCTTACGGAAAAATATGCCGTCATATCGGCAGGCGGCCTCGGCTACAAGGCCTTCTGCTCCCCCGACACGCTTGCCGGTCTGCGCGAAGGCGCTGAAGCATCCCTCCATACCTATCTTGCCGTCCGCGAAGACGCTCTCGATCTGTATGGTTTCCCGTCCGCGGACGAGCAGGCGTTCTTCGAGCTGCTCATCTCGGTCTCGGGCATCGGGCCGAAGTCGGCCCTTGGCATCCTGGCGGTGGCCAGTGCCGACACACTTCGGCAGGCCATCGGCACGGGCGACACGGGCTACCTCACGAAAGTATCGGGCATCGGCCGCAAGACAGCGGAAAAGGTCGTGCTCGAGCTGCGCGACAAGATGCGCGCGCATGCCGACATGAAAGAAGCGCCGGGCACACTCCGCGCCGAGAGCGACGTCGTCGAAGCCCTCAAGGCGCTCGGCTACTCGCAGACGGAAGCCCGCGACGCGCTCAAGGAAGTGCCCGCCGAGATCTCCGGCACCAACGCGCGGATCAAGGAAGCATTAAAAATATTAGGCGGAAAATAATCTATGGAAAAAGAACTCGGTGCGCCGGTACTTGAAACGAAAGAAGAAAAAGGAATGCGGATCGCGGCGGCCATGCGCGAGCAGACCGAACGAGAACCGTCGGAACATCACCGGTTCGTAATGGATGGGATGCTCGCCAAATTCGAAGCCGCAGTGGCATCGCCCGAAGACACCGAACTCCGCGCGGACGCCGTGAAGAGCCTCGACATGGGCGACAACTATCTCGGCGAGAGATACCGTGACACCCGCGAAGAGCGCGCGTACCTGCAGGCGATCAACGAGGCGGCGGCGTACTTGCGGTCGCTCTAATCAGAACATCATGCCCGAACTCCCCGAAGTCCAGACCACAGTGAACGGCCTGCGCAAGACCGTCGTTGGTCTGATCATAAAAGACGTCTGGACCGATCTGGCCAAGAAAACGGCGGCGCGGCCGGACTACCGCGAGAGCATCAAATACGCGCCGTTCTTCGAGAGCTTTCGCGCGGCGGTGCGCGGGCGGAAGATCATCTCGGCCGAACGCCGCGCGAAGAACATCCTCATCAATCTATCCGGCGGCAAGACGATCCTCATCCACATGAAAATGACGGGCCACCTCATGTACGGCGCGTACGCCTTCGACGAGACCAGTAAGCAGTGGGCTCCGGCAGAGCACGAGAAAAACGAGGCGCTGCGCGACCCCTTCAACCGATTCCTGCATTTCGTGGTTTCGTTCACGAACGGCAAGCACCTCGTGCTCTCCGACGTGCGCAAATTCGCCAAGATCACGCTGCTTTCCACGACCGAAGCGCACGCCACGCGCCATCTCGACGGCCTTGGTCCGGAACCGCTCTCGCAGGACTTCACGGTACGGCATTTCAAGGAACGCCTCGCCCGCAAAAAGACCGGGAAGATCAAGACCGTCCTGATGGATCAGTCGGTCGTGGCAGGCGTCGGCAATATTTATTCCGACGAAGCCCTCTGGCTTGCCGGCATCCATCCCCTGTCCGTCACCGCAAACATCCCTGAGCCGAAGCTCACGGAGCTTTTTCATGCAGTCGTCACTGTGCTTGCAAAAGGCATCGATTTCGGCGGCGACTCCACGAGCGACTACCGGCAGATCGACGGCACGCGCGGCGCGTTCAGCCACAAACACAATGCGTACCGCCGCACCGGTGCGCCATGCAGGAAGCGCGGCTGCAAAGGTGCTATACTGAGGACAGTCGTCGGCGGCAGGAGCGCGCATTTCTGCCCCGCCCATCAAACGAAGTACTAACATGCGATCATTCCGCGACCCCAAGAACACCCAAGGCGGCTGGTGGATGCCGCTCTTCTGGCTGCTCGTCGCATTTGTCGTGCTCTTCGTCCTCTGGTACTACACCGGCGGCCCCGAGCGAGCGAGCTCGTATCAGGGTCTCTACCTGGACGCCCCGGCTCCCATCGGAACAGGCCAGCCGTATCGCCGCTAAAAAGAAAAAGAGGAACCCCGCAATAGGAGTCCCTCAAAAATTAAAACGGAGTTTGCGGGGCAGAACAACCCCAAAGCCCCAAGACCCACTTTGAAGGAAGCAGTCCTCATCGTGGTATTGATCCTAACCGCGGCTCCACCGCCGGTTCTTTTTTATATCATACATTTGTGTCATGCAGATAGCAACGCCTATTATCCCCCTAAATGTGAAAGGTGGAGTTTGGCAGGGGCGCAATACTGAAGCTCTTTGATATTTCAAAAAAAAAGACCGTCATTCCTGACGGCCTTTAATTTGAATGCACCAAAATAGGACCGCTGATGTCAAACAAAAAGTCCAGTAATGGTGTCCGCCGGTTTCTCAGGTGGTTGAAAACCCTCAAAATCAACTGGCATATCATACCAGAAAATGACTGTATTGCACAATAGTGATACCTTCCTAGTCTTGGTTGTACCGTTCCATGTTACCGCGGTTTTACTTAGCCTAATGGCGGTCGTATCAACCAAGACTAGAGGCAAATTACCTATTGGAGTTATTGACCTGCACAATATCATTTTTGCGACATTGGTATGCAGGATTATTACCCACAAAGACACTGGCAGCTTTTGTCTAATGTTCTAATTCTATGCTACCATCTACTTGGTTATATAAAATCATAGCTCATTAAGGTGTTTTCCACGGGCATCAAAATCTGAGCGACGCGTTACATTCGCCTCACATATCATGCATATGTGAGGCTTTTTCGTGCAAAAATTAACTACTTTAGAAAGCCCAGCTCGGTACGAAAAAGCGCCCCTGATCGGATAATCGAACCGAAAACTTCAAAGTCCAGAAGTCGTGACGTTATTATAACCTTACTCTCCAACACCCAGTATATGGAAAGCTTGCACAATAAACTGGTATTCATCCGAGCCTTGCAAAACGAAGAAAGTGACCTCAATTAGTTTAATAATAGGACTCTTTTAGCCTATTGACATTTATATAGTTGTATGCTTAAATGTGAATGAACTTCAAAAACCGTTCTTATGAGTTTTAAAACAGAATGCGTACATTACGCACAAGACATCACATCTGGAAACCGCCAATGGTATTTAATGGATAGCGCTAGCGATACGACAAAAAAGATCGCAGTGCCCCTTACCAGCGAAGACGACATGGAATTTGGCCACTCGGAAAGGACACTTTCCTCCTCTGAAGAAGTGAAGGGATTGTTGAACGAAGGCAAGATAGAAAATGACAATGTTGTGAACGGTATCCTGGGCGAGCTTGGCGAATAAATAAAGCCAGCTAATTATGTAAGGCACCCTGTTGTAAAACGGGGTGTTTTTTATTTACCTGGAAAATTAAAAAGTTCTAAAAGGAAACAGAATGTCCGCCCACCTGGATTCGAACCAGGGACCATCTCCTTAAAAGGGAGCTGCTCTACCGACTGAGCTATGGGCGGGATACCCGTCGAAAATACCATAAAATACGCTTCAAATCAACGCACTGTCACAAAGCGGCGGCGGGAGTGTATACTGTGCACATGGATACAAGCAAAAAAACCAAGGCAGTCCGCATCGTGATATTCACCCTCGTCGTCATCGGCATCGTGCTCCTCATGCGCATGGTCGCCGGCGGCGCCAAAGAATCAGCCAAATACGATACGCTTTCCCAGTGTCTCGTCGAAAAAGGCATCTCCTTCTACGGCGCTTTCTGGTGTCCGCATTGCCAGGCACAGGAACGGAGCCTGCAGGCAAGCCGCCAGAAGCTCGAGAGCATGGGCCTCTATAAAGAATGTTCGACGCCGGACGGCTCCGGACAGCTCGCAACCTGCGTGGACAAGAAGATCCAGAGCTACCCGACATGGGTCTACCAGAACGGCTTCGCGTACGAGAGCGCTGCCGATCCGATCGTGTGCGCCATTCAGCCCGGACCAGCAGAACAGCCGGCACAGTGCGCCTCGTACGGTTCGACACTCTTCAAAACGTGGATTTTCCCTGATGTGAAGGTTCAGTCAGCGACGGAGCCTGCGCATTCCGGCTCGACCTGGACATTCGGCCCCGACACTCGCACCAACGGCGAGATCCCGCCAGAGACTCTCTCTAAGCTATCCTCGTGCGCCCTTCCGGCCGGAGAATAAGCATATGCAGGCCTTCACCGCATTCTGGAACCAGGCAATGTCGCTCGCCGTGCTCGGCGGCGGCGCTGCCGTGCTTGTGCTCGCATATGCGCTGCTCATGGCGGACACCGATATCGGCCGCTCGGCCTTGGCTTTTGTCCGCAAATACATCCTGGGCATCGGCTTTGTCGTTTCCCTTTCGGCCGTCGTATCGAGCCTCGTCTACTCCGAGATCATCGGCTTCCCGCCGTGCCTGTTCTGCTGGTACGCCCGAGTGTTCTTTTATCCGCAGGTCGTGTTGTTCGGCATTGCGCTCTGGCGCCGCGACCGCAGCATCCTGCCGTACGCGCTCGCCCTCTCTGCCATCGGCCTGGCGATCAGCACGTTCCACTACCTGATCGAGAGCTTCCAGTATTCTCCGATCCCCTGCGCCGCCGGCGGCGTCTCATGCCTGACGCGCTACGTATATGAGTACGGCTTCATAACGATTCCGCTCATGGGTCTCGTCGGGTTTGCCGTCATGGTCGTCGCACTGCTTGCCGCACGGCGCGGTTCGGCACAACCGCACGCTTGAGTTATCCACAATTCGTGTTGTGCGCCGCGACGACCGGAGTATAATGAATACAAATCTTGAGAGCGCGAATCACTCCGCCGTTAAAGTCACCCGCTTCGGGCATGCACACGAACAGCGGACACCGTATCTCTAAGAGAGGCCGTTTCGACAAGAAACGAATTATTACTCCTCCCTCTCTCGCACATTCGGGCATGGGAACGAACAAGGGGAATACCCCACGGGCAAAGACAAAGGGCCAGGAACGTGCTCCCGAGAATCTCTCGGAATCACATTCCTGGCTCTTTTTTTTGCATCTGATCGTTATTTTGCAAGCGAACGCAGAACAAACGCCTCAAGCGCAGGTTCAAGATCGATTCCGGAGGCAAGCGTCTCATGAAAAAGCAGCGTGAGCTCGCGGGCATGGCGCTCAAGCTCGCCCGGAGCAAAATTGGCGGCGGCACGCTTGGATTTCTGGTACACGAACGGATTCAGGCCGCTTTCGGCCGCAGAACGCGCGCCGGCTGCGGCAAGCATTGATTTTACGGCCCAAAAAAGCTTTCCGGCGAGTTCGCGAGGCTCGGCGCCCGCGCCGATCGCCGTGCGGTACAGCACCCACGCCATGGAACGCTTGCGGTCTGCATACGCGTCCGTCAGGGCAAACACGTTGAAGGCTTCTGCCTTTTTCTGCTTCAGTATGTCTCCGGTCTTTTCGACAGTGCCGTGTTTTTCGGCTTTTTTCAAAAAAGGCGCAAGCAGTGACGCCTCAGCCAGGACAAAATGATGACTCGAGGCCCCGAATTCGGAGAGCAGTGCCTCGGCTTCGTCGCGCAGGTCAGCACGGTCGCCGATACCCGAGACGATCACTGCGATCTCGCCCCCGAAAAGCGGGCTCGCTCCGGCAAGCTCGCGCAGTGCCTCTCCGTTCCAGTTCGCATCGGTATATGCGCGGACATCGGCGCCGCGTTGTTCGAATTGCGCGCGAAGCGCCGCGAGGCGCTTCGCGCGCGCTGCCGTATCCGTGCCGACAAGGACGGTAAGCATGCTAGAGCTTCACTTTCTTCTTGTATTCGAGGTACGGCTCGCCGTACTTCTCGGCAAGATGCCGTTCTTCCTTGCGGATGATGACGAATTTGCCGACAAGGAACGCGACGACGCCCGCGGCAAGGAGAAAGGTCATGCCGTACAGGACGGCGAGGCCGGCCACGAGCAGCGCGAGTCCGTACTGCGTGGGAGAGCGGGTGAAGACATACGGGCCGACGCAGAAATTGTCCGCGCAGACTGCCTGTGCTTCCCCGCCCTGACGACGGACAGCCGTACGGCCGGATGCGCGCTGCGCCCAGTAGACAAGCACAGTACCGGCGAGCATCAGCGCGACCGCGGCAAGCGATTGGAACGCGAACGAAAAACGGACCGGATATGCCAAGTCTGCGGCAAGGCCGATAACGACAGCGGCGGCATACAAGAGGTATCCCTGCGCAAGTGTCTCATGCACGAGCAAGCCCGGGGTTTCAGAGCGCGGCGCGTTCATATGCCGCAAGTATACCGCGGAAGCGGTTTATTTCAACTCTCCCCAATTTGAGCCGGCCGACACATGCACCTCGAGCGGCACCGGGCGCCTGCCTTTGAGGAATTCCTGCGGCAGGACGTTTTTCATGACATTCTCCACCAGCACGGAGACTTCGCGCACGGCACCGTCGTCCACTTCGTACACGAGTTCGTCGTGCACCTGCAGAATGAGCTTCGCCTTGCCAGCAAGATTCTCCTCCTTGAGCGCCCGGTCGGCATCGCGAATCGCCATTTTGATGATATCAGCCGTAGCGGTGCCTTGGATCGGCGCATTGCCGGCCTGGCGCTCGGCAGCGGCGCGCAGATACGGCAGCGGGCTCTTCATGAGCGGGAAATAGCGGCGGCGGCCGAACAGCGTCTCCGTGTAGCCGTGCTGCTTCGCGAATGTCTTGACCGACTCCATGTACCCCGCGATCTTCGGAAAGCTGGCGAAGTATCCGTCGTAGAATTCCTGCGCCTCCTTGCGGCTCGTGCCGAGATTCTGCTGGAGCGCGCTCACGCCCATGCCGTACAGGATGCCGAAATTGATCACCTTGGCCTTGCGGCGCATATCGTGCGTGACCGCATCCTCCGGCACGCCGAACACGCGGCTCGCGACCGCGGAATGAATGTCTTTGCCGGCCTCGAATGTATCGATGAGATAGTCGTCTCCGGACAGGAGCGCGGCGACGCGCAGCTCGATCTGCGAATAGTCGAACGCGAGGAACGTCTTGCCCTTCGGCGCGACGAAGGCCTCGCGGATCTTTTTGGCCAAACCGTCCGCCGCGGGAATGTTCTGCAGGTTCGGGTTGGACGAATTGAAACGACCCGTCGTCGTGCCCGCCTGATTGAACGTCGCGTGGATGCGGCCGTCCGCTCCGGCGAGCGCGGGCAGCGGATCGATGTATGTGAAAAGCAGTTTCGAGAGCTCGCGGTATCTCAGGATATCGTCGATGATCGGGTGCATGCCCTGCAGTTTGGCGAGCTCGCTCTCGCGCGTGGAACGCGCGCCGCCCTCCGTCTTCTTGAGCCGGGCGCCGCTGCCCTCGCCGACCTTGAGCTCGTCAAACAGCACTTCGCCGAGCTGTTTCGGGGAATTCACATTGAACTCGCGGCCGGCATGGCGATAAATGTCTTTTTGAACGGCGTCGAGCTCTGCATGCGCCTCGAGGGAAAGGGCCGACATTTTTTTCGGATCGATTGTGATGCCGGTGCGCTCCATTTCCTCGACCACCGGCAGGATCGCAAGCTCGATGTCTTCGTACACATAGCTCAGGCCGTGCCCCGCGATGTCGGCAAGGATGTTCCGCTTGCCGTCCTCGTAGCGCGTCGCACCGCCGTAATGAGCGATATCTTCCGCCGTGATGTTCGAGAGATCCGAGTTGAGGAGCCAGAGCGCGAGCGCGACGCGCTTCATGTCTTCCGGATCGACGGCCGCGATCACAGCGTCCGCCGCCGGGCGCGGCGTCCCGGACCCCTGCTCTTGCGCGCCGAACAGACTCTCGGCGCGCGGCACCAGACTGCGGAATTCAAGCTCGCGGAACAGCGCCACGACCGCCGCCGTATCAAGGCTCTCGCGGAACGTCTTTTCAGGCAGATGAAATTCGATCGGCGCATCGCGGCGGATCGTAGCCAAGGTCTTCGAAAAGAGTGCCTCCTCTTCTCCGTTCTTGAGCAGCTCAACGATGCGCGGCTTCACCACGGCAAGCACGGCGGCTTCGTCCTTCTTGAGCTTCATATATATGTCTTCGATCGATCCGAACTGGCGGATGAGGTCGGTGGCCGTCTTCTCGCCGATACCGGCGATGCCGATGATGTTGTCGGACGGATCGCCGCGCAAGCCTTTGTAGTCAGGCAGGAGCCTGGGTCCGAAACCGAAACGCTCGACCACGGCAGGCTCGTCGTACATGACCGTGTCATTGATCCCTTTCTTGAGCGTGAAGACGCGCACCCGCGAGTCGTCCACGAGCTGCAGCGTGTCCATGTCGCCGGACGCGATGATCGTATCGATGTGCGCGCGTTCGGCGGCGCTCATGTGCTCGACGATCGTGCCGATGATGTCGTCAGCCTCGAAGCCCGGCGCATCGTACATCGGAATACCGAACGCCTCGAAGATCCGGCGCGAGCTCTTGATCTGCGCGATGAGGTCCTCGTTCGCCTTCTGGCGCGTGCCCTTGTACGCCTCGTAGGCTTCATGGCGGAACGTCTTCTGCGGCAGGTCGTAGCAGGCCGCGATGTAATCGGGCTTGAGATCGGCGACGATCTTCATGAGCATCGCCGAGATACCGTAGAGCGCGCCGGTCGGCTCGCCCTTCGAGTTCGCGAAGTCCGGCATGGCGTGATATGCCCGATGAATGATTGCATGCGCGTCGAGCAGGACCAGGCGCTCCTTCTCTGCCTGGGCTTTTTTCGTCTTCGCTGTCATATGCCCTGAGTATACGCGCATCGGGCAAAATAAAAAGCCCGCGATTTCGCGGGCTTTTCGAGGACATCATCGGCGAAGCGAGACGCTGCGCTCGTTCTCGGAGACATGCGAGAGCGACACGATATGGGCGTCGCTCGGGATCAGGCCTTCGACGCGCTCGGGCCACTCGATGAGAATGAGATTGTCCGGGTCGGCAGCGAGTTCGTGCCAGCCGAGCTTCTCGAGTTCGGAAGCGTCTTTGAGACGGTAGGCATCGATGTGGACGAGGCGCTTGAAGGCATGCGAGCGCGCACTCGGCGCGAGCTCGTATGCCTTCATGATCACGAACGTCGGCGAGACGATGCTCTCAGCGACGCCGAGCTGCCGCGCGATCTCCTGCGTGAGCGTCGTCTTGCCGGCACCGAGATCGCCGGAAAGCGCGACGACCGTGGCCGCTTCTCCGCGCGCGAGTCCGCCGATGATGTCTCCGGCGATGTCTGCGAGCGCATCTTTGGTGAAAGTCTTCTCCATTGCATCGAGATACTAGCACGGGCCGCTTCCCGAAGGGAAGCGGCCCGTTGCTGCTAGCGTATGTGTGAGAACGTTAGTGCGGCAGATTGTCGCCCTGATAGCCTCCGTAGTGCGGAGCGTGCGGGTCCGGGCTGTGGCTCGGCTGTGCCGGAGCATGGTACCCGTTCGCAGCTGCCGCGCCGTAGTAGTTGTGCTGCACCGGCATGCGCGCCGCGCGCTCGGCCGCCTGGCGGTCGTAGAACCAGCGCGCGAGAAGCACGAGGATGATGATCAGTCCGATGAGGATGACCCATCCGAGAAGCGTGCCCGGGAAGAATCCCCCGCCCCACAGCGCGAGGCCGGCGAGCGAGTTCGTGCGGTTCACGACGTTGTTGAGCACGTACGCGATCGCGCTGTCCTGCGCGTTGCGCGGCGTCGTGAAGGCGAGCGTCGCCGTCGTCACGAGGTTGGTGCCCGGGATGAGCGTCTCATTGGCGCGGGCGAAGATCGTGACCGATCCCGCCTGACCCGGCACGAGCGTGCCGACCGGGACGACGACGGTGTTGTTCGTCGTGAGCACGCCCTGCGTCGACTGCGTGTACGTCACGCCAGACGGAAGAACCACGGAGAGCGTCGCGTTGGTGAGAGTCACCGTCGAGACATTCTGCCAGTTGATCGTGTACGTGATCGCGTCGCCCGGCGCGATGCCGACCGACTGGTCAGCGATGTTGAGCGAGACGAACGCCGAACCCGCGCCGACGCCGATGACCTGAGTCACCACGTTGGTCGTCGGAATGTTCGGGCCGCCCGTCGTGACGCCCGGCGTCGTGAAGGCGATCGACGAACCGTAGTACTTCTGTCCGTTCTGGACCGCGACGATGCGGTAGTAGTACGTCGTGTTCGGCGAGGTGTAGATCACGTCGAAGTAGTTGTTGACCGAGCTGTTGATCACGCTCTGCGCCGACGTCTGCGAACCGAAGGACGGCGAGGTTCCGTACTCGAAGTATGTCGTCGCGCCGGACACGCTCTGCGTGCCGTACACGAGACCGTTGAGACGGGCGCTCGTCGGGACCACGTTGGTCGCGAGCGTCGTCATCGCCGTGAGCGTGCCGAACGAGCCGCCGGCATTCGTCACGAACGAGAGCACGCCGCCGTGCGTCGAGCCGTAGCTGTTGGAGGCGACGAGCTGGTAGTAGTACGTCGTGTTCGGCATGAGGCCGGTCACGTACGCAGACACGTTGCCCGAGCCGTTGTAGAGCGTCTGCGTCGGCGTCGAGTTGTAGAGCGAGTACTGGCTGGTGCCGTACTGGAAGCTGTACGTCGTGCTCGAAGCATACGAGGAGCTGTAGTAGGAACCGATGTAGCCGTTCAGCGTCTGACTGCTACCGTCTGGACCCATAGAGGACGGCATAGTAGTAGCAACCGGGGCGCTGCCCTGCGGATTGATACTCATTGTCGTCACAGTAGTGTTCTGCGAAACAGGGCCGTTCGGGCCGTACGCAGTGATAGTGAAGGTGGCAGTGCCGTAGATGACGCCGGTCGGCACGGAGCCGGAAAGAGCCGAAGAACTCACGCCCGGCCCGGTGACGGACACGCTCGTGCAGCCGGTCGTGTTCCAGTAGAGCGTCGTGCTCGAACCGGAAGCGACCTGCGACGGCGAGGCGTAGAAGGTGCCGATGGAACACTGCTGCGTGACCGTGTTCACGTTCACCGTGGCGAACTGTGAAACGGACTGTCCGGACGAGCTCCACGCGGTGAGCGTGTAGGTGGTCGGTGCGAAGAGCGCGCCGGTCGGGAGCGAGCCGGAGACCGGCTGGTTGCCGCCGAGGGTACCGCCGGAGATGGTCACATTCGCGCAGCCGGTCGTGCTCCACGAGAGCATCGAGCTGCCGCCAGCCGAGACGCTGCCCGGATTTGCGGCGAACGAATTGATCTGGCAGAGCGTCGGGTTCGTGCCGCCCTGGCGGACGTTCACGATGGCCGATGCGGTGACAGACTTGCCGCCGCCCGCTGCAGTGAGGACATAGGTCGTGGTGGAGTTCACCGCGCCGGTATCGCGCGAGCCTGCTGCCGAGACATTGCCCGACACGCGGCCGCCCGCGAGCGAGACGTTCGCGCAGCCGGTGGTGTTCCAGGAAAGCGTCGCGGACGAACCGGCGACGATGCTCGCCGGATTTGCCGTGAACGAGTTGATCGTGCACGCGGTGCCGGTGGTTCCGGTACCAGTACCGGAACCGGAGACACCGTTCACGACGAAGCGGTACTTCACGTTGCCGACACCGTTCGGAGCGATGGTGCCGAGCTGCTGGTCGTAGACGGCGGCCATGCTCTGCGCCGTGCCCGGATTCGCCGGGTACCACGTCACGCCGACAAGCGTGAGCGAGTGCGCGCCGTCGGTGAAGTTCACGACGCTCGAGCCGGTGAGCTGGTTCGAGCCGGACGTGATGAAGCCGGTGAACGAGAACGCGTTCTGCGTGCCCGCCGGCTGGTTCACATGCGCGACCGTGCCTGCGGCGCCGGCGCTCGAGTGATTGTGATAAATGATGCGGACATCGATCTCATCGCCGGCCTTGGCCGAGACGGACGTGCCCCAGCAGTTGGAGCTGGCATTCTCCTGCGTCGTGTGGTTCGCGATCGCGACTGCGCTCGGGCAGTCGCCGCTGTCCCAGATGCCGCTCGACGCCGCGCGAGCGACGACCGGAGCAGCCGAAACAACCGCGAGCGAGAACGCCGCGAGGAAGAGGGCCTGTGTGATTTTTTTCATGATGGTTTTCATGGGTGCTGATAATATCTTTTAGGCCTCGATCGGGCGGCACATACTTTTCCGTCCGATCAAGGACTAAAGAATATGGAACAGGTCATGCTGACGACCTGTTCCGACACTCATTTGATTTGCGTGACCAATGCATTCGCTCCCAGACTGAACGCCTTCAGACGGAAGTGATTCGAGAACAATCCCTCGAACACGAACTGCGCGGTGATGTATACCTGCGACTTCGCAACCTCCTGCTTCGCGGGTTTCGGCCGCTGCGAGAGCGCGATGTTCGTAAGATACGAGTACCGCGGAGCGGCAGGCTGCGCCGCGCGTGCGGTGCCATCGATCACATCCGGACCGCCAGGCTTGTGCCCGTTCTCGGGCGCAGGCTTGGGGCCTGTCGGGATGTTGTTGATGTGCGTCGTCGTATCCGGCTGCTGTGCAGGATCAGGCTGTGCGCGGCTCTCGCTGCGGCGGTGATGTTCCTGGTATTCATCGTACCCGAGCTTCCCTCCGCCCACGATAGCACCGAGGCATATGAAGGAAAGCGGTGAGCCGAAGAAACTGCCGACCGTATCCCGATACCGCAGCGAGTCGATGCCTGCTGCCGTACGGCGATACTGCGAACGTTCCTTCTCCCAGTGCGCGAAGCGGTACCGAAGCAGACGCTTGGACCACCAGTCATACCCGGAGGGCTGTGCCGTCTGCTGAACAGCGTCCCGGTTCACATACGTATTGTATGTGTTGTAGGTGTTACAAGTGGTGCAGGCGTTTCCGCCATGCGCCGGAGCATTCTGCGTGAATGGATTCGGATTGCGTATCCACTGCCCGCAATGCGCCGAAGCGACCGGCACCTCATAGCCCGCTCCGGCAAGATCCTCGTTTCCGGGGACCAGAGACAGGTCGAGCGTCATGAAGAGTTCTCCCGGATACATCTTCCGGTCGCACGTCACGATGCTCGGCGTTTTGCCGTCGAAGGCGACGCTCTGCACCAGGCCGGCGAACGGCACGCTTTCGAGCGTGAAGTAGTGCCACCAGGCATAGTCCGTCTGCTGTCGGGTCGATACGTCCAGCACGCGCTTCTTGCCGCCGATCATTCCCTCAAAATATCCTGAGCTCGTTTCGGCGAGCCCTATTTTGGGAAGTTCGATCGACAACTTTCTGCGTATGCCTTCATAGTACCCGGGGACGCTCAACCGTGGGTCAAGGTACTCCAAACTCCGCATCTGCTGGAGCGTGAAATTTTCCTGATCCGCGGGAAGCTTCATGAATACTTCTTTCTGCGCGACTGAGCGCGTCGCCACGGCAAGCAATGCCGCGAGGATGATCGTCTTTCTCATTGATCTGTTTGGTTTTATGAATGAACTGAATCGGTTTCAAATTTGCCGCACTTTACAGTAAAACTGCATATTAGTCAAGCGGTCGTGCCCTGACGGGTTTCGCTCGCACGATGCGTATGCGCTATACTGTTTTGAGCGCTTGTGCACTGTTACGCTCCCTCCCCGCCGCCCGTGACAGCGCCGCAATTGCCGCCCTCCCATGCCCCAGGACTTCGACGACAAAATCGACCGGAAAGTGGACGAATTCAAACTCCAGGAAGAGGAGGCTTTGGCGAGCGTTCTGGCCTCGTCCCGCTACGGCATCCCGTACGTGGACCTTTCGGCGACCACCATCCAGAACGAGGCCCTGCGTCTCGTCTCGGAAGCAGACGCCCGCCGCATGGAAGTCGCGCCGTTCAAGGTCTTCGGCAAAGAAGCGCATGTGGCGGTCCTCTCCCCCGCAAGCGACGAAACGCGGGTCTTCCTCGAAGACCTCGCGCGCAAGGGGTACCGACCGGTGCCGTACATGGCCAGCCACGCCAGCCTCGAGCGGGCATGGGCCCGCTACAAAGAGATGTCATATGCCGAGGAATCCCGCCGCGGCGGACTCGACGTATCGAGCGACACGCTCGAAGACCTCAAAGAAAAGATCAAAACGATGGCTGACGTGCAGCGCACCGTCGAGGAGATCACCGCCGCGCACGAAGTGCATGCAACGTCCCGCCTGCTCGAAGTGATCCTCGCCGGCGCGGTCTCGCTCAAATGCTCGGACGTGCACATCGAGCCTGAAGAAGAGCGCATGCGCGTCCGCTACCGACTCGACGGCGTGCTCACCGATGTCGTGTTCCTCGACACCAAGATCTACCACCTTCTCAATTCGCGCATCAAGCTCATCGCCGGACTCAAGCTCACCATCACCACCCGCGCGCAGGACGGCCGCTTCGGCATATTCCTTTCCGGCGGCGAGATCTCGATCCGCACAAGCACGGTGCCGGGCGCGTACGGCGAAAGCATCGTCATGCGCATCCTCGATCCGAAGAACATCCAGGGAGACCTGGCGACGTTCGGCATCGAGCCGCGGCTCTACAAAGTGATAGAGGAGGAGATCAGGAAACCGCACGGCTTCATCCTGGTCACCGGTCCGACGGGAAGCGGCAAGACGACCACGCTCTACGCCTTTCTCCGCAAGATTTATTCGCCGGAACTCAAAATGATCACGATCGAAGACCCGATCGAATACCACCTCGACGGCATCACGCAGACGCAGGTCGAACCCGGCTACGGGTTCCTCGACGGCCTGCGGGCCGCGCTGCGCCAGGACCCCGACGTGATCATGGTCGGCGAGATCCGCGATGCCGATACGGCCAAGACTGCCATCGAGGCCGCGCTCACCGGACACATCGTCTTCTCCACGCTCCACACGAACAACGCGGCCGGCGTCATCCCCCGCCTCATCGACCTCGACGTGAATCCGAAGATCATGGTTTCGGCGCTCTCGCTCTCCATCGCCCAGCGTCTCGTGCGCAAACTCTGCGAGACATGCAAGGCCGAACGCCCGGTCACGCAGGAAGAAGAGGCGCTCATCCGCGGAATCTTGAAAGGAGCTGCGGACCACGGCAAAAACCTCGCCGAATACAATCTCTCGTCCGACATGCCGGTCAAACTCTGGACGGCGCCCGGCTGCCCCGCCTGCAACAACACCGGCTTCAAGGGACGCATCGGCATCTTCGAGGCCATCCGCACCGACGAGGCGATCGAAAAGATCATTCCGAACAACCCGAGCGAGCGCGAGATCAAGCGCGCCGCCGAAGGTCAGGGAATATTCACCATGCGCGAAGACGGCATCGTAAAGATCCTCTCAGGCATCACCAGCATCGAGGAAGTCCGCAG
Organism: uncultured Candidatus Saccharibacteria bacterium; assembly: GCA_964533145.1. Lineage (GTDB taxonomy): Bacteria > Patescibacteriota > Minisyncoccia > Phycocordibacterales > UBA9973 > CAITQP01. Next base: position 18,459 of record CAZHLG010000007.1, read on the forward strand.
CGTCGTCGACCTTATCGAGGAATAACGAACGAAAAACACCCGGGAACGGGTGTTTGTTAACGCTCTATCTGGTTTATTTTTGAATTTCGGAGCCTGGCAACAGGTCGTCCGATGGACGCGGGTCGAACCGTGTTCTTGCCGAAAGCCTAACGCGCTGTCAATCCGATGTCAAACGGCAGGCGAGGTTCTGTCCGAGATATCTCGGATCGTCAGTGACATCGATCGCGCCCTCCGCCCACGGCTCATCCGGCAGCGCAAGCGCCTCGCCTTCGGGGCTTTTGACCTCGAGCATGAGGATGCGCCCGAGAGCCGTCGGCTCGAGAAACTCGTCGAAGCGCAACTCATGGGCGCCGAGCGGGATGATATGGCACCGCTTATGGACGCGCATAGCAGCGATCGGATAGAGGCAATCAAATGCCTGCTTGTCGATCAAAAGCGCTGATTTTTCGCGCGCTTGGCCGACACCACGCTTAACAGTGAGCGTGCATTCATCCTGCAGCGGGTAGTGCGCGACCTTCACTTCATGGTCGGCATCTGCTTTAAGGTATCCGGCAAAAGATTCCCGCACGAGAGCCTTGGCAAGGAATCCCCGGTCCGGAAGCTGGCTGATCAGCCACTTCCGGGCATTGTCTTTTTCTGGCATATGTACACATTTTGCCCATTTAACACCAACCGTCGCATCAAGACAAGCAACGAAAAAAGCGCAAATCTCTAAATGATCCTTCCGAGAACTGGGTCGCGGAAGTAAGGAGACCGCGGAGGATAGTTTTCGCGATTCCAGAAACGAGCCTGGGAGCCAAAACGTCCTTTACGAGATCCTATACGGCCCGAGGGCCTGATCACTTAGAGATTTACGCCTTCTTATCTACTGTATTCCTCTGCCGCTCGGGGCGGAAGGGAAAACAGGTGGTATACTGTGTGCATATCCGGTGGATATCCCGGATAACTCACCATTGCTTATAGTCTAGCATATCCTGTTTTAAATGTCAAGTACCCTGCCCCACCATGCCTGAAACCCCTGTAAACAAAGACTTTGACGCCCATCTCGACCAAACCCTCCGGCCGGGCACTTTTGCCGAGTATATCGGCCAAGAAACGATCAAAGAAAATCTGAAAATCCTCCTGCAGGCTGCCGCGGAGCGCAATCATCCGGCAGAACACATCCTTTTTTACGGCCCGCCAGGCCTCGGCAAGACCACCCTTGCCCACCTGATCGCAAAAGAAACCGGGCGCAATCTCAAAGCAACGAGCGGACCGGCCATCGAGAAGGTCGGCGACCTCGCCAGCATCCTCACGAACCTGCAGCCGGGCGACATACTCTTCGTGGACGAGATCCACCGCCTCAACAAGACGATCGAGGAGGTCCTCTACCCCGCCATGGAATCGGGCGTGCTCGACATCATCATCGGCAAAGGCCCGTCCGCGCGCACGATCCAGCTTGACCTACCGGCATTCACGCTCATCGCCGCGACGACGCGCGTGGCCATGCTGTCGGCTCCGCTCCGCTCGCGCTTCTCCGGCGGTTCGTTCCGCCTCGAATTCTACACCGAAGCGGAGATCGCGGAGATCGTGCGGCGCTCGGCCAACGTGCTCGGCATCGCAGCGGACGACGACGCGATCGCTGAGATAGCCAAGCGCGCACGCTTCACGCCGCGCACGGCCAACTACTTCCTCAAACGCTGCCGCGACTACGCGCAGGTGCACAAAAAGGACCTCGACAAAAAAACGGTATTCCTCGCCCTCGCCCTGCTCGGCATCGACGAAGCCGGCCTTTCCGAGAGCGACCGCCGCGTACTTTCCTCCATCATCGAGAAATTCGGCGGCGGCCCGGTCGGTCTCGGCACGCTCGCCGCGGCCACCAGCGAGGAAGAAGCGACCATCGAAGACGTGATCGAACCCTACCTCATCCAGCGCGGCCTGCTCGAACGCACCGCCCGCGGCCGCGTAGCCACCCAAAAAGCCTACGAGCACCTCGGGTTCGACGTTCCCGCACATCTCTCCGAAAAACAATAAAGCCCCGCTATGCGGGGCTTTATCAATGCTCTACTGTCCGATTCATGAGCACGGCAAAAGCGGATACTGCGAACTTTTTCGTCATGGACGTGACGCCCGTCTGGGTTATCGAGTGAGACACGGAATGAATCACTTGATTGTTCTGGGTCGCTTCTGTCCGGACTTTTTTGATCCACTCCACGCACTCATCGTGCGCGTCCTTAAAAGACGGGAGATTCTCTTTCATCAATGGTTCTATCATAAAAGAAATTTGTGCCACTATAGCACGGCAGGCAAAAAACAAAAGCCCGGCATCCTATGCTATAGTCTCGGCATATGGCGGGTCACAGCAAATGGGCGCAGATCAAGCGGCAGAAAGGATCGAGCGATGCCAAGCGCGCGCAGCTCTTCGGCAAGCTCTCGCGGATGATCTCGGCGCAGGTCAAAGTCGCCAAAGGAGACCGCACGGCGGTAGCGGTGCGGACTGCGATCGAAAAAGCCCGTGCGGCGGACATGCCTGCGGACACGATCGAACGGGCCGTATCGAAGGCGACCGAAGCCAAGGAGATGGAAGCTGTGACATACGAGGCGTACGGGCCGGGCGGCGCGGGTTTGATCATCGAAGTGCTGACCGACAGCCGCAACCGCGCCGCCCAGGAAGTGCGCCACGCGCTCGCGAAGAACGGCTTCGCTCTCGGCGCGATCGGCTCAGTCATGTGGGGTTTCCGAAAAGACGGCGAACAGCTTGTCCCGACTGTGACCGTCCCGCTCTCCGACCAAGACACGGAACTGCTCGAGAAACTCGTCGACGATCTCGAGTCGCTCGAAGACGTGCAGGAAATCGTGACCAACGCGGAATAATATGCGAGTACTCGGCATCGATCCGGGCGTTGAACGCGTCGGCATCGCAATCATCGAAAAGACCGGACCGAAGGAAACGTATGTCTTTTCGGAGTGCTTCAAAACATCGCCTAAGCTTGCGCACGCCGAGCGTCTCACGCTCATCGGCGAGGAGATCGCCCGCATCGTCGCGGAATACGAGCCCCGGACGCTCGCCATCGAAAAACTCTACTTCGAAAAGAACGTCACGACCGGCATGAGCGTTGCCGAGGCCCGCGGCGTGATCGTCTACGAATGCGCCAAGCGCGGCCTGCGCATCTGCGAGTACGGCCCGATGGAGATCAAGGTCGCGGTGACCGGCTACGGCAAGAGCGACAAGACGGCGATCATGGGCATGGTCCCCCGCCTCATCCGCCTGCCGGAGCGCAGGATGATCGACGACGAGGTCGATGCGATCGCCGCCGCGCTCACATGTTTCGCGCACGAGCGTTTCTGATTTTTCAGAAGAGGGCCGCGCGCGCATTCGGCGCGCGGTTTTCCCCAAACACCGCTGTTGCGAACGCATATGCGTTCTGTTACAAATGTACCCATGCACGCGCGGACGCGCGGAACGAATTAGCAGTAATTTTTCTCGAACGCATGAATTTCGAAGAAGAAGAGGTCAAAGAGGGCGACGATCCTGAATTCACGGGCAACCCGGGCCAGAGCGACGTCGAAGACGATTTCGGAGACGACGATGGTGTGGATTTCGCCGAAGACGAAGACCTCGAAGATGACGAAGACGAGGAAGACGGCGGTCCGGCCGCAGACCTCTAGCATAAAAAACCCCGCCATACGGCGGGGTTTTTTATGCATCCTACGCGATCCGGAAGAACCGCATTTTACCGACGCGATATGTGCCGGGCACGGGAACATGCGCGATGTCAGTGATCTTGCAGTCGCTCTCCATGTGCGTGACGGCGCCGTTCTCCACGAGACGGCGCGCTTCTGTCTTGGAAGCGGCGCAGGCCGCGGCCATGATGGCGTCCACGATCGTCGCCTGACCCGCCGCAATCTCCACGACATCCTCGGGAATGCCGCCTTTTGAGAACGTGCCGACCCATGCCTGTTCGGCGTCGGCTGCGGCCTTCGCGCCGTGATACATTTCCGTAATTATCCGCGCGAGGCGCATTTTGATATCCTTCGGATTCGTTGCCGGCGCAGAAAGCTCGCGTTCGACAGCCGCAACCTCCCCTTCTGCAAGCGGGGTCGCGAGCCGGAAATAGCGTGCGATGAGCGCATCCGGCACGGACATGATCTTGCCGTACATGTCGGCGGGCTCGTCGGCGATGCTCACGTAGTTGTCGAGCGACTTGCTCATCTTCTCCTTGCCGTCGAGGCCTTCGAGGATATCGACGGCCATCACCGCCTGCTCCGGTTGCTTGTTCATCTTCATGATGTCGCGGCCCATGAGCATGTTGAACATCTGGTCAGTGCCGCCGATCTCGAGATCGCACGAACCGTAGATCTGCGCGAGCACCGACGAATCGATGCCCTGGATCACCGGGTAGAGCATTTCGTGCATGTACAGCTCACCGCCGTTCTTAAGGCGCTCCTGGAACATGTCGCGCTCGATGAGCCGCGCATGCGTCACGTGGCGCAGCGTGGCGAGCACATTGGTGAAGGTCACCGTGAGCGAGCCGGGCTTCTTGAGGTGCGTCTTCTGCATGCGTGTGTTGTCGAAGAGGTCTGCTTTGCCAAGGAACGAGCCAGCCTTCACGAAGCCGAGACCGCCGACGCGCACCTGCGCGTTCGGATTGGTCGGAAGGATGTCGGTCACGTTAAGGAACCAGTCTGAGTTGCGGATCCACGAGAAGACGGCCGGGTCGGTCTTGAGGATCTTGCCCACCTGATCGAGGTACGTCTTCATGTTGGCCTCGATCTCGGCCTGAGAAATCTCCGGGCGGACCTTGCTCTTGCCCGTCGGGTCGCCGATCTGACTCGTGTAGTCGCCGATCAAGAAGATGACTTTGCAGCCGATGTCCTGGAAGGCGCGCAACTTGCGGAGCGCTACGGCGTGGCCAAGATGGATGTCCGGGCGCGTCGGGTCGACGCCGAGCTTGATGACGATATCATCCAGATACTCGCCGCGGGCCTTTGCCTCGATTTTTTTCCTGAATTCCCCGGTCGGGTCGATGAAGGTCGCCACGCCGCGGGAGAAAAGATCGTTGATATCTGCCGTATGCATGAAAACACTGTAGCACGGGGACTTTTTTTCAGTTACTTGACTTTATTATAAAAAATACATATAGTACGAAAAAATTACATCTATGAAAAAACAATACATCGGACAGCTTATCGTAACACTCATACTGACGGCAGGCGCCATAACCCTGCATTTCATTAAGTGGGACACTGGTCCCAACGTATGGTGGGCTATTATTTTATTCCTGATTGCAGAGTTTTCTGCTTTCATGTACGGCGACGACGTCTCTAGGGGAAAACACCTTAGTATTTACGATTTAAAGATGGGCACTGTCTTCACAATAGTGAAGATCATCGCGGAAGACGCGGCTCCAACTATAGTCGTTATACAACTGCAGGACCAAACATTTATGCTGCTGAAAATCAAAGATGATGATTTTACCCCTTCTGTCAACAAAAAATACTATATTTCTAAAGACGGAACAGTTTGTGATGTGTAAAAAAGCAAAAGAATCCGGTTCTTAAAAATCGCCGCCCTTACCAACGGGCGGCTTTTTCATGCGTCACCGGCCGTCCGATACTGCCGTATCTTTCAATATTGCAGGTGCGACGGTATGATACCGATATATGAGAAAACACATTGCAAAAGTACGGCATGCGCTCAAAAAGCATGAGCATCGGCTCAGGAACATCCTGTGGGGACTTCTGGGATTTTTCGCGCTGCTCTTCGGGGTCACGCTCATCTGGATGAGCACGATGAAGCTCCCCGACTTCTCGGCCTTCGAGAGCGTGCGCCAGGCCAATTCGTCCAAGATCTACGACCGCACGGGCAAGATCGTGCTCTACGATCTTGGTTCCGACGTGCGCCGCACGACGATCGCCGTGGGCGAGATGGGCGACAATATCAAGAAAGCGACGGTTGCCATCGAGGATGACAACTTCTACAACCATGCCGGCATATCGCTCAAAGGCATGTTCCGCGCGCTGTTCGTCGATATCACGCAGGGCGGCGCCGTGCAGGGCGGATCGACCATAACGCAGCAGGTCATCAAAAAAAGCCTGCTCACCGACAAGAAGACCCCTGTCCGCAAAATCAAGGAGATCGTGCTGGCCCTCAAACTGGACCGCGAATACCCGAAAGACGAGATCCTCGGCATGTACCTCAACGTGATCCCTTACGGCGGCAACGTGTATGGCATCCAGGAAGCCTCGCATCTTTTCTTCGGCAAGGAACCGAAAGACCTCACCGTCGCCGAAGCCGCCTACATGGCAGCCATCCCGAACGCGCCGACGCGCTTCTCGCCGTACGGCGCGAGCCGCGACAAGCTTGAAAACCGCAAAAACCTCGTGCTCTCCCGCGAGCTCGAGCTCGGCTATATAACAAAAGAAACGTATGACGCCGCAAAGGCCGAGCAAGTCGCCTTCCTTCCGCAGCAGGGCCGCGGCATCAAGGCGCCGCATTTCGTGTTTTATGTGAAAGACTATCTCGAGGAACGCTACGGCGCGGATGCCGTCGAGTCCGGCGGCCTCAAGGTCATCACCACACTCGATTACGACCTGCAGCAGATCGCGGAAAAAGCCGTCGCCGACTACACCATCGGCGACCACAAGCAGGGCGTCGACAAACTCAACGCCGGCCTTGTCGCCATCGACCCGAAAACCGGACAGATCCTTGCCATGGTCGGCTCGCGCGACTACTTCGACACGTCGATCGACGGCAACTACAACGTCGCGCTGGCAAAACGACAGCCAGGTTCGTCTTTCAAGCCGTATATGTACGTAACGGCTTTCGAGAAAGGCTACACTCCGGACACCGTGCTGTTCGACGTCCCGACCGAATTCAATACGTACTGCACGCCGTACGGCGCACCGTCCGCCGGAAATCCGTCCGCGCAATGCTATATGCCGGAAAACTATGACGGCACATATCACGGCCCGATGGATGTGCGTACGGCACTCGGCAGCTCCATCAACGTCCCGGCGGTCAAATTGCTGTACATGGTCGGCATGAAAGACACGATTAAGACAGCGCAGGATCTCGGCATCACCACGCTCACCGACTACTCCCGCTACGGCCTGTCGCTCGTGCTCGGCGGCGGAGAAGTCCGTCTCATCGATGCCGTCGGCGCGTATGCCACGTTTGCAGCCGAGGGTGTCCGTCACCCGTATGCGGGCGTGCTTTCGGTCGAAGATATGCGCGGCAATAAACTCGAAGAATGGGAGGATCATCCCGTCACCGTGCTTTCGCGCAACTCCGTGCTTGAGCTCACCGATGTGCTTTCGGACAACAACGCCCGCCGCCTGACCTTCAGTCCGACATCGCCGCTCTACTTCCCGGACCGCCAAGTGGCCGCAAAGACAGGTACGACGAACGATTTCAAAGACCTGTGGACCATCGGCTATACGCCGTCGCTCGCCGCCGGCGTGTGGGCAGGCCGCAACGACAGCCAGGCACTCTACAAAGGCATCACCGGCTCTCCGATCTGGCATCAATTCATGGAAGAGGCTTTGAAAAAATACCCCAACGAAGCCTTCCCTGAGCCGGACCCGGATCCCAGATACGACTCGCTCGCCCCGGTGCTTCGCGGCTACTGGCAGGGCGGGAAGAGCTATGTTGTGGACACAGTGAGCGGCATGCTTGCCACAGAGAATACGCCGGCGTCGACGCGCAAGGAATACGTCATCACCGACGTGCATGACATCCTCTACTGGATCAACAAGAGCGACCCGCGCGGCCCGGCGCCGTCCCGGCCGCAGAATGACCCCATGTTCTACAATTGGGAGACTGCGGTGCGCGACTGGTGGGCGCGCAACAGCGGACGGTACACGATCGTGACCGAGGCAAGCAAACCGGCAGGATACGATACGGTGCACACGAGCGAGAACCTGCCGTCAGTGGCGATAACGAGCCCCGTTTCCGGTGCTACATTCGGGATGGATGAGGCGATAACCGTGTCTGTCGCGCCGGCAGGAACATACCCAGTCAGCAAAGTCGACTTCTTCGTCGACAACAAGTACGCCGGATCGATCGGCGCCGGTATGACGAATTTCGTCTTTACGCCAAGCCATGTCAGCGGGATCTCGACAGGCCCGGCGACGCTGACTGCGACAGTGACCAACTCGATCGGACTTACGGCAAATACGGCAGTTGAGATACTCTTGCAGTAGTATTAACATCAAAAAGCACGGCTCGCTTCGCGAGCCGTGCTTTTTTTGTATAACCCAAACTAGATAGTATCGGACGGGCCGGTCGGTGCAGAGCAGCCGGTTGCCGGGCTGACCGAACAGTCAGCGTTCACACGAATACAATCACCGCCAGCACTGCGCTTAAGTTCGATCTTGCACGCCTGTTTGTCGGTCGTGCCGGGGCGAGTCGGCATATCGTTCGTCGGAGCGGACTGCATCACGTTGACGGTGCCGCCGCGGACATTGATAACGCGACCCTCGCCGCCAAGCGAGTTTGTCTGCATATACTTGTACACGAAGAATCCGAGAGCTGCGATCACCAGAACGATAAGGATCGTCTTGAGTGAGTTGTTCTCGGGGTTGTTCCAAAAGCTCATGAGAATGGCACGTCCCGCTCGCGCGGGGCGCGTATTAATTTCTAATACGCTAATTATAGTGCCGCTCAAGCCCGACAGCAAGCTATCGGACAACAGTGATATGTTTCGTGAGCGGATGTTTCGCGAGTTCTGAAAGCATCCGCCCCTGACGGAGCGCTATTTCGCTCTTTTGGGCCGGAGACAACTTGAGTGTGGCGACGGTTCCTCGGATCACGACAGCGTTAATGGAAAGGCCGCGCACGCCTGCGGCGTGCGCGGCCTGAACCACAACCTCCCGCGCCTCATCGCCGTCACGGAGAATCTTGGCGAACCTGCCCAGAAAATCGCCGATCGGAAGTGCCATATGCTTAGCGATTCATCGGCATCAACAGGTATGTGAATGAATTATCCGATACGCCACGGATCACCATGGCCTTATTGCCGCCATTCAGAGATATCGAGACGCTATCCTGAGGAATAGCCGAGAGACATTCCATAAGATACCGCTGATTGAGCGATATGGTCACATCGTCGCCGGAAAGGGTTGCCTCTATGGTTCCGGAGTATTCCCCGACGTCGTTATTCTTCGAAAGGCATTCAAAACGTTTCTTGGACGGCGATATCGAAAACGTTATCTGATTGAATTTATCCGTAAAGACATTCGCGGCTTTCAGCGTGGCGAGAAGATCCTGCTTGAGTGCAATGATATCCGTCGCAAATTCTTTGGGAATGATCTGCTTGTAATCCGGAAAACTGCCGGAAATGATGCGTGATGTTATATATACGCCTTCTGCACGCAAAGCGATCTGGTTTTCGTTGACCGAAAGCGCTATTTCACCCTCAGTATTCTCGAGAATGCGCGCGATTTCGACGATATTGCGGTACGGAATGATGACAGCCGGGAATTCGACTGGTTTTTTAAGGGATTCTTTCTTTTCGGCAAGCCGGAACGAGTCGGTCGCCGCAAAAAACAAGGTATTTTTGTCTGAAGAAAGATACACACTGGATATCTCCGGCTTGATATCACTTGTCGCCGCGGCAAAATACACGCTTTTTATGCCGCGTACGAGCTCGTTTTTCGGAATTGAGGCTTCTGCGCCAGAAGCAGGCGGCAGAGTCGGGAAATCCTCGTATGGATGGGTCTTCACGGCCGTACGGCTAGTCCCAGCGGCGAGAGAGAGCGTATTCTCGTTCAAAGAAAGCTTCACTTTCTCGTTGCGCGGCAATGTCGCCAAAAATCCATATAGCGTTTTGCCATCTACCGCAATGACTCCGTCTGACTCGGCTTTGACCGGCAGTTCAAATTCGACACCGAGCGAAAGGTTGGTCGCCCGTATTTTGAGTGTCTTACCGGACACGAGCATGAGAATGGTGCTGAGTGCCGGCAGTGATGCGTTCCGTGCCGTCACGCGCTCAGCTGCCTCTATGGCACTCGCGAGTTTTTCAACGCTGGTCTCGAATATCATATATATAAAAATTATTACTAATACTACCGCTGTGGAAATGTGGATACCACCCATATTCCCTTGTCACATAAAGCCCATCCGATCGTTCTAGTGTGTGTATAAGCGGTGCGCCGCGTATCTGTTGTCCACACCGCTCATTTTGTTCGGTCTAAAGACCGCTACTTTTCCCATCTCTTTCCCCTGGTTTTCACTCGTTATCAACAGCTATTTAAACAAAGCGCGTATTTGTTCGACCTCTTGGGCTGTAAGCATGTCGTTTTTGATGTCATTCTTGATCTTCAGGCAGGAATGAATGACAGTCGTGTGGTCTTTGCCGCCGATTTGCTGGCCGATATGCGGGTATGAGACGTTGAAATCCTCACGCAGGATATACATGACGATCTGGCGTGCTTTCACTATCTCCTTCCGGCGGGTCTTTTCTTTGATGAGCGCAGGCTCGATACCGTAAAATTCGGCAATGGTTTTGATGACTTCCGGGACCGATGCCGTCTTTTTCTGGCGGATATTATTTTTGAGGAGGTTTTTGACCTCAACTAATGTCGGGAACCGGCCTTTGGTCTGGGATTGCAGCACGACGGCGTTCAGACTGCCCTCAAGTTCGCGCACATTGCCGGCGATGGCAGTCGCCATGTAATCAACGATCTCATCAGGCAGATTAAGGCCGGAATCGGCAATTTTGGTCTTCAGGATGGCTAGGCGCGACTCGTATTCCGGTTCGGTGACATCCACGATCATGCCTTGGGCGAAGCGGCTGCGCATGCGATCTTCAAGGCCGGGAATGAAATTCGGGTGCTTATCGGACGAAAAAACGATCTGCTTGCCGTTTTCATAGAAACTATTGAAGAGATGGAACAGCTCTTCCTGTGTTTTCTCGGCTTTTCCGACCATCTGCACGTCGTCGATGATGATGGCGTCGTATTTTCGGTATTTTTCTTTGAACGCATTACCCCCTCCCCTATTTGCCTGGACCGAGTTCACGTAATCGATGGTGAATTTCTCCTGAGTGATGTAATACACTTTTTTGTCAGGATACTGCTCTTTCATGGCATTTCCGATGGATTGGATCAAGTGTGTCTTGCCAAGGCCGCTCGATCCGTAGATAAAGAGCGGATTGTATTGCTTGCCAGGTCGGGCAACAGCTGCCTGCGCTGCCGCATACGCAAGTTCATTGAACGGACCGACGACGAATGTGTCGAATGTATAGCGCGGATTGAGATTGTCGTCCTTGTTCACATACAGATCTTTGAGCGGCAGCTCCGCATTCATTGAAAAATCAACCTTCTGCGGCAAGTTCGATTCAGGCTTCTGGGTGCGCTGGTCAGTTTTGACCACGATATATTCGACGCTGCGGGCCGGCTCCCATGCGTTGCGGAGCACACGCATGATGAGCTTATGAAACTTGTTGGATAGCCAGTCTTTGACGAATTCGTTGGGAACGCCGACATACAGCGTACCCTGATCCTCTTTGACGAGCGACGTATGTTTGAACCACGTACTAAAATTCGGCTTTGAAACTTCGGTTTCGATCTCGAGAAGGCAGTTTGCCCACAGCTCTTTGAGGTCCATATGGTCTCGATTATAGCTGCCTGTGGATTAATTAACAGATAGCGGATTACGAATATCTGTGTTGATAACGTGTTAATAACCATACCACCCGATATGTTCTGTAATTAAGCCGCCCGTCCGGTATTTGCAAAGTACCTGTTTTGTGCTATGGTTGCTTCGTATGTCGTTTACCTACAACCCGAAGAAGCGCAAGCGCGCAAAAACGCACGGTTTCCTCGTCCGCTCGAAGACCACTTCGGGCCGCAAGGTGCTCGCCAAGCGCCGCCAGAAGGGCCGCGCCAAGCTCGCCGTCTAAAACTATGACCCCCAAGCGCTCCAGGCTCACAAAAGAGACTATCGAGCGGTACTTGATAAGAGCCCGAAGGACCCACACTTCGCGGTTTCTTATTTTATATACCCATATTCCGGGTATTTCTGGTCCTCAGATCTCGTTTTCGGCATCGAAAAAGGTCGCGGCAAGGGCTGTGGCGCGAAACAAGCTCCGCCGGCGAGGATACTCGGCCGTAGGTAAGCTTATCCCCATGCTTTCCACAGATGCGGCGATCCTTATTTCCTATAAAACCAATGAAAATAAGGCTTCGATCGCCGAATTGCGGGATGAGATCGCCGAAGCCCTGAAAAAAGCAGGTGTATTCAAACAGTCCGTATAAGGACTGTTTGTGATGCGAAACAATGAAAAAAGTCCTTATCGCATTGATTATTGCGTACCAGAAGGTCTTGTCCCCTGATACAGGTTTCATTCCGCGCATGGTAGGCCGTTCTCGCCCGACCTGCATCTACTACCCGACCTGCTCGGCTTATGCCAAGGAAGCTATTGAAAAATATGGCGTTTTTAAAGGTTCCCGCCTTGCGGTCCGCCGCATCGGCCGGTGTAACCCCTTTCATGAACCGCGTGTCGACCTTGTCCCATAGCCTTGTAAAATAAAGGTTTTTTATTGTCACACGCTTTTAGTATTTTACGTATTTAAATACATCTGGCCTATACACACTTGCGTTATTTGCAAATATGGTGTATATTCCGGATGTATCAATACAAAAAAGGACCCGAACGGCGTAAGTGCCTAAGGGGCCTTTTTTATTTTTAGTGATTATATTCGATCTTTGCCCGAACGCCTGGTTCTTCAAGATAATCAAAATATTCCCCACCGAGAGTGAAATATAACGATGAGGCAAATTTTTTATTAGGAAAGAGCATTTTTCCAAAACGGTTCCTTTTAATCAGAAAATCAACGAGTTTTTTATAGTCTCCATCTCCGGAAATCAGGTACACTTTTCCGAATTTTTCCGCATCTTCTATGAGTTTTTTCATTATTCCAAAGACGATATCAGAGTCGACATTGCCTTTCTTTTTGCCGCGCAAAGCGGAAGAATGTTCTCTGAAAGAAAGGATAAAACCGGCTTTTTGCAGACTGTCATATAAATCCTGTTCATTATCAGATATGTATCCAAGGAAGTAATATGCTTCAGTTACATGATATTTATCATAAAGGTATGTTCTTAATTTTTTATGATCGACTGACCAGCCATTCTCTTTTGTGCCTAAATGAAGATTTTGACCGTCGATGAATGCGACATTTGAGTAATGAGCTTTAATATTGTCGAATGATTGATACATATGTATGATTATAGGTAAATATAGAATATCATATTTCGTCTTTTGACAATATTCTTGGCTCCGAGTATAATATATCCATTAGTAATAAGGTTTCACAGGTATGTCGGCCCCAAAGCCGGCTTTTATTTTTGAAACCTACAATTTAATAGTGCCTCCTCCGTTTCGGCGGAGAGGCATATGAATCAATATGCTAGACCTTAAAGCACTCAAAATAGCCCTCGAAGCGCTCGAAACGGAGCGCCGGGTTCCGCGCGAGAAGATCATCGATGCCATCGAACAGGCACTCGCCGCGGCCTATAAGAAAGATTACGGCAAGCGCGGCCAGATCGTCCGCGCCCATTTCGACATCGAGACCGGCCGCACTGACTTCTATCAGGTCAAAATCGTAGCCGATGAAAGCACTGTATATTTTGTCGGCGACGACGAGGACAGTCTCGATCTTCCGGAGGGAGACGAGCGTGTCCGCTATAACCCTGAGCACCACATTCTCCTTGAAGACGCCCGCATCATGAAGAACGACGCGGCTGTCGGCGACGAAATCACCTTTGCCCTTGAGGCCAAGGAGGACTATGGCCGCATCGCCGCCCAGACGGCCAAGCAGGTCATTATCCAGCGCATCCGCGAAGCCGAGCATGGCGCCATCATGACGGAATTCGGCGGCCGTGAAGGTGACATCATCTCGGGTATCGTGCAGAAGATGGAGCGCGGCAATGTGTTCCTCGACATCGGCCGCCTCACGGCCATCCTCCCCCGCGAGGAGCAGATCCCGGGCGAATACTACCGCCGCGGCGAGCGCGTGCGCGCGTTCCTGTACGCAGTCGAGGAGACTCCGCGCGGCGTTTCGCTCAAAGTATCCCGCACGCATCCGAAGTTCATCCAGGCGCTCTTTTCCCAGGAGGCTCCGGAAGTCGCGTCCGGCACGGTGGAGATCAAGTCCATCGCCCGCGAGCCGGGCAGCCGCACCAAGATCGCCGTGTACTCGTCCGACGAGCACGTCGATCCGGTCGGTTCCTGTGTCGGCCAGAAAGGCATCCGCGTCACGACTGTGATGAGCGAGCTCGGCAACGAGAAGATCGACATCATCGAATGGGACGCCGAGCCTGCCAAGTTCGTGGCAGCGGCGCTCTCGCCGGCCAAGGCGCTCTCCGTCGCCATCAGCGACGAGGAACACACCGCGACTGTCGAGGTGGCCGATGATCAGCTCTCCCTCGCCATCGGCAAGGGCGGGCAGAACGTCCGCCTTGCCGCAAAGCTCACCGGCTGGCGCATTGACATCAAGGGTATCGCCGGCGAGACGGTTTCGTCGGATGGCGAGACGGTCATCGACAGCGCCGAGGGCGCAGCGGTCGAAGCATCTGCGGACGAATCCGCTGAGAGCGAAGCCTAATATCTGTAACTGAAAACACACCTATGAACCTCTGGCACGACATTCCTGTGGGCGACGATGCTCCGAACGAGATCAATGTGATCATCGAGATCCCGAAAGGCTCGTACAACAAATATGAGATCGACAAGGAGACCGGCCTCATCGCTCTCGATCGCGCGAATTACTCATATGCTCCGTACCCGTTCGACTACGGCTTCGCGCCGCAGACACTGTGGGACGATGGCGATGCGCTCGACGTCATCGTGCTCACGACGTTCCCGCTCAATCCGGGCATTCTCGTGAAAGTCCGTCCGGTCGCCGTCATGGACATGGTCGACTCGGGCGAAAGCGATTACAAAGTGATCGCCGTTCCTGTCGAAGACAAGCGCTGGGACGATATCACGGATATCGGCGATCTCAACAAGCATATGCTCAAGGAGTTCACGCATTTCTTCGAGACCTATAAGCAGCTCAAAGGCAAACTGTCCCCTGTGTCGATCAACGGCATCATGGGAAAGCAGGATGCGCTTGATTCCGTCGTGCGCTCCATCGGGCTGTACAAAGAAAAGTTCGGCAAGTAGTTTTCGCAGAAAAAATCCCGCATCGCGCGGGATTTTTTCTTTTGTTTGAGGCTTTTGGCCGGCCGTGGTAGTATCAGCCCATCATGCAGAAAACAATCACCAAACTTCCCAAAAGCCAGATGAGCATTAAGGTGTCGCTTCCGGCCGAGCTTTTCGAGAGCTACCGTGCGAAAGCCGTTGCCCATGCCGCCGAGCATATCGAGATCCCCGGCTTCCGCAAAGGCAAAGCGCCTGTCCATATGGTCGAGGCCAAGCTTGTTCCGATGGCCGTGCTCGAAGAGATGGCAGATCTTGCCGTGAACGACCACTTCCCCAAGATCCTCGTCGAAGAGAAGATCGATGCCATCGGCCGTCCGGCAGTAGAGATCACCAAACTCGCCAAGGACAATCCGCTCGAATTCACGATCACCGTCGCCGTCATGCCCGAGACCAAACTTCCGGACTACAAGAAGCTCGCCGCTGCCGAGAACGCCAAGACCGCCGATGTTTCCGTCACGGACGAAGAGCTCACCGAGGCCATCAAGGAGCTCAAGAAGCGCCGCGAGCACGACCGCATCCATCGCTCGGGCGAGGAGCATGATCACAACGAATTCGAGAGCCGCGAATTCACGGCAGACCTTACGGACGAGGAAGCGAAGCAATTCGGACCGTTCGAGAGCGCCGATGCTTTCCGCGAGAAGTATCGAGAGAACATTAAGCTCGAGAAAGAAGGCATGGAATTGCAGAAGCGCCGCATTGCCATCCTTGAAGCCATCGCTGCCGGCACGGAGACAGAGGTTCCCGACGTTCTGGCCGAAAGTGAGCTCGAGCAGCTCATTGCCCGCCTCAAGGCCGATATTGCCCAGGCCGGCATCTCCTTCGAGGATTATCTGAATCACATCAAGAAGAGCGAAGCCGATCTGCGCAACGACCTCGCGCCGGACGCCGAGAAGCGCGCCAAAATGGAGCTCATCATGGCAGAGATCGCCAAGCGTGAGGAGATCAAGCTCGACGAAGAGACGGTAGAAAATGAGACCAAGCGCCTCATTCAGACCTACCAGGACGCCGATCCCCTGCGCGCCCGCGCCGATGTGACGCACCTCCTCATGAACGAAGAGATCTTCAAGTTCCTCGAGGCGCAGAAATAGCTCTCAAAATAAAAAACCTTGCCGTTTGGCAAGGTTTTTTGATGCAACGGTTTTATTTTCCGGATGCAGTGTTTTGGGGAGGATCTTCTCGTCCGGCATACGCCAGAGCAGCCAGGAAAAGTACGAACATAAGGAACACCAGTGTCCCTATTGTTGCTAGCCCGCGATTTTCGGCGGCAATGAGCGCGGCCTCCCGCGCATTCGACCATAACAATAAGCCCATAAAGAACGATTTAGGCGCTCAGTATACAAGCGAAGACGCATCTTGTCTAGGGTCTGCGATTCTGCTATACTCCCCTCATGCTTATCCCTACAGTCATCGAAAAATCCCAGTTCGGCGAGCGTGCGTACGACATCTACTCGCGCCTCTTGCGCGAGCGCATCATTTTCCTCGGCGGCCCGATCGACGACCATATGGCCAATATCGTCATAGCCCAGCTGCTTTTCCTTGAGAACGAAGACCCGAAAAAGGACATCAAGCTCTACATCAACTCCCCGGGCGGTTCGGTCACGGCGGCCATGGCCATGTATGACACAATGAATCACATCAAGCCGGACGTCTCGACTGTCTGCGTGGGCATCGCGGCGAGCGCCGCAGCCGTGCTCCTCTCGAGCGGCGCCAAGGGCAAGCGCTTCTGCCTGCCGAATTCCGAAGTCATGATCCATCAGGTCATGGGCGGCGCAGAGGGCCAGGCTTCCGACATTGCTATCGTTGCCAAGCACATCCTCCGCACCAAAGAGAACCTCAACAAGATCCTGGCCAAGAACACCGGCAAGACTCCGGCTCAGATCGAAAAAGACAGCGACCGCGACTACTACATGACCGCCGACGAAGCCAAGAAATACGGCATCGTGGACGACATTATCGTGAAGTCCAAGAGCGGTAAATAGGCTCACGCACTGAAAAAGCCCCGGATACCCGGGGCTTTGTGTTATTACACGTCTATTTTTAGTGTGTTGCTACCAGCATACTTTTTAGAAAAGGTTCCCCGGCCTGTATTTTTTGGAGCATCCATGCGGCGATCATAGCGTCGTAGTTACTCGTGTGTTGGAACACTTTCAATGCAAGTTCTTGCTTAAGCTCATCTGTCGGACCTTCGCCGAGCAGTGCATCGATCACTCGGTCATAGTCGGCCGGGTCGCTCACAGCGCATACGTGTGCGCAATTTTTAGCTGCGGCGCGGATCATGCTTGGTCCGCCGACATCTATGTTCTCTATATCCGGCTTGCTTGCGAAGTCGTACAGATTAACAACAACGACATCGATGGGGTCGCCTACAGAGAATTTTTCCAAGGCCTCAAGGTGGTCAGGCTTTTCCCTGTTGGCAAGAATAGGTGCAAATACGTTTGGGTGCAGGGTTTTGATCCTGCCTCCCATCATTTCCGGGAAGTTCGTTATGTACTCCACGGGAGTGCATTCTATGCCAGCATCCGTCAGTGCTTTTGCTGTGCCGCCGGTTGATATGATTTCCCAACCAGCCTCCAGTAATTGTTTGAATTTTTCGATGCCGGTCTTGTTGGTCACCGAAATAAGAATCCGTTTCTTCATACGCGTTGTTTTTAGTGAACTGAATCAATTGGTGTAAACATTACTATAAAAAATAATTTTGTCAAAAATACGCATTCCTCGACACTGTCTCGTTTGTGTAGTATTCTGAGGGCATCGAACTTTAGTATTAGTTTCCCGGTTCGCCCGAAACACTCCGAACTCAAACCATTATGAACTCCCGAATGTCTCTCCCCGTTTTCCACCGAGCGTCCTTCATTTTGATTCGAACCACTCGAAGTGTCTTCTAGGCGGCCGGACAGGTCGTAATGAACACGTTATACATTCTCATTCTTGCGGCGGGAGCGCTTGTCACGGGCCTTGCCTGCGGCTACTATCTCCGCAAGATCACGGCGCTCGCCACCCGCCGTTCCATCGAGATCGACATCAAGCAGATGCTCGTTGGTGCCAAAGAGGAGGCGCAGCGCATCGTCGACGAAGCCAAAAAGAAGGCCGACGACGCCGAAAGCGACCTTCGCATGACGGAGCGCCGCAAGACCGAAGATTTCAAGAAGACGGAAGAGCGTCTCATCAAAAAAGAAGAGCTGCTCGACGCGCGCCAGACGGAGATCGACAAAGAAACCGAGATCCAGAAGGGCAAAATCGAGGAAATCAAGAAAATAAAGGACAAAGCGGACAGTTTGCTCGCCGAGCGTATGGCCATCCTTGAAAAAGTCGCAGGCCTTGCACGCGAAGACGCCAAAGCGGAGCTTGTGCGCGAGATCGAAAAAGAATCCGAGGAGGACCTCATGGTCCGCATGCAGAAGCTTGAGCAGAACGCCGAAGAGCGCCTGTCTCGCCGGGCCAAGGAGATCCTTGCGACGAGCATCCAGCGCCTTGCCTCCTCTACTGCGGCCGAGATCATGACTACGAATGTTACGATCCCCAGCGACGAGATCAAGGGCAAGATCATCGGCAAGGAAGGCCGCAACATCCGCGCATTTGAGCGTGCGGCCGGCGTTGAGCTCATCGTTGACGAGACGCCGGGCACGATAGTCATCAGTGCCT
>CAZHLG010000008.1:0-36907 GCA_964533145.1 uncultured Candidatus Saccharibacteria bacterium
CGAGGAGCTCAAGCAGGGCATCACCGAGATGGAGGGCTACACGAAATCCGTGACGTTCTACGGTTCGGCGCGCTTTTCCGAAGGCAGCGAATTCTACGACAAGGCGCGACATCTCGCGCATCGCATCTCAAAAGAGGCCGGATTCGCGATTGTGACGGGCGGCGGACCGGGCATCATGGAGGCCGGCAACCGCGGCGCGTTCGAGGCGGGCGGCAAGTCCGTCGGCCTTTCGATCAAGCTCCCGATGGAACAGAAGAACAACCAGTATGTGACCGACGAAGTCCCCTTCTACTTTTTCTTCGCGCGCAAGGTCTCGCTCTCCTATTCTTCCGATGTCTTCGTTTTCTTCCCTGGCGGCTTCGGGACGTTCGACGAGTGCTTCGAAGCGATCACGCTCATCCAGACAGGCAAACTGCGCCGGGTGCCCGTCGTGCTCTACGGCACCGCGTTCTGGGGTCCGTTCGTCGAGCTCATCAAGAAACTCATGCTCGAAACGTACAAGACGATCAGCCCCGAAGACATGGATATCTTCACGGTCACTGACGACGACGAAAAAGTGCTCGAGATCGTCAGGAACGCGACTGACGGATACAACCCGATAATCGACTAGCGCGTCTTTATCGCTTCTTGCTGGCTGCTTCGGCGAAGGCCTTGAACAGCGGGTGCGGCGCAAGCGGCCGCGACGTGAACTCCGGATGGAATTGCGTGGCGAGGAAGAACGGATGCACGTCGCGCGGCAGTTCGGCTATTTCCATGAGTGTGCCATCCGGCGATTTGCCGGAGAACACGAGGCCCGCCGTTTCGATCTCGGCCGCATACTGCGGATTGACCTCGTAGCGGTGGCGGTGGCGTTCGGAGACAGTCTCCGCGCCGTACGCCGCCCGGGCGATCGTATCTTTGCCGATGTACGCAGGATACGCGCCAAGACGCATCGTGCCGCCGTATTTGCCGCCCTCGACGGTGCCCTTCTGGCTCTCCATGATATCGATGACGAGATGCCCGGATTCCGGATTGACCTCGCGGGTGTTCGCATCCTTCCAGCCGAGCACATGCCGCGCATATTCGATGACGGCAAGCTGCATGCCGTAGCAGAGGCCGAAGTACGGGATCTTATGCTCGCGGGCGTACGCGATGGCGGCGATGATGCCTTCGATGCCGCGCGAGCCGAATCCGCCGGGGACGATTATGCCGTCATACTGCGAGAGATTTGAGACGCGCGAAGGATCCGCTTCGAAATCGACGGCGTTGATCCACGTCAGCACGGGTTTCTTGTTGAGCGCATACGCGGCGTGACGGATCGCCTCGATGACCGAGATATACGCGTCCGACAGCACGTAGTTGCCCGTATCGAAATATTTTCCGACGACGGCGATCCGGAGCTCGTCGGTGGCCGTATGCGTGCGGCTCGTGAACATGTCCCACTTTTCGGCGGACTCGGTCCTGTGCGTGCGGCATGTCATGTACAGTATGTCGCAGAGCGTGCTCGAGAGGCCTTCTTTTTCGAAGTTCGCGGGAATGTCGTAGATGCTGTCCACGTCGGGCGCAGAGATGATGCGTTCCGCCGGCACGTTGCAGAACAACGAGAGCTTCTCTTTGCGCTTGTCGTCGAGCGGATCGATCGAGCGGGCCACGATGATGTCCGGCTGTATGCCGGAGGCATTGATCGTGCGCACGGCGGTCTGCGTGGGCTTGGTCTTCATCTCGCCGACCTTGCTCGGCACCGGCAGGTACGAGACCATGACGAACGCGACGTCCTTCGGGTGCTTGAGCTTGAGCATGCGCGCAGCCTCAAGAAAGAGCATGTTCTGGTATTCTCCGACCGTTCCGCCGACCTCGATGACGACGACATCGGCGCCCGCCTTCTGCTGGGCGGCTTCGATGCGGGCGATGACCTCCATTGGGATGTGCGGCACAACTTCGACGCATTTGCCGCCGTACTCCAGATTACGCTCGCGTTCGATAACTTTCTGATAGACGCGCCCGGTCGTCATGTAGTTTTCGCGGCCGAGATCGATATTGAGGAAGCGTTCATAGTTGCCCATGTCCTGGTCGGTCTCGTCGCCGTCCGCAAGCACGAAACACTCGCCGTGCTCGGTCGGGTTCATGGTCCCGGCGTCGACGTTGATGTACGGGTCGATCTTGATGGCGGTCACGGCGCAGCCGCGGTCCTGCATGATCTTGGCGATGGAGCTCGCCGTGATCCCCTTGCCCACGCCCGAAATGACGCCGCCCACTACGAAAATGTATTTGGGGTTTTCCTCGGTTTTTTTGCCGAACATGCGGTGTATGGAATTATGTTAGACGCGCAAGTACCGTCTCGTTGCTAATAGGCTCGAAAGGGCGCCAAGACCCATGCCGAATGCAAGAAGGATGAGCACGAATTCGTAGATATGCGTGAGATAGTACGTGAAGAGATTGATGCCCTGGAAGAAATCCGTCATATGGCGTCCGAACCAGTACGTGATCGGCAGGAAAAGGATGAGCGAAATGAATGTCGCGAAGACGCCATACAGCGCGCCCTCGACGATGAACGGACCCTGCACATGCCCGCGGCTTGCGCCGACGAGGCGCATGACCGAGATCTCCTCGCGCGCGAAGTAGATCGCAAGACGGACGGTATTGAAAGTCACGATCACGGAAAGGAGCACGAGGACGAGCGTGAGCAGGAGGCCGAGCGTGCGGCCTTTGTGCAGGATGCCCTGCACTGCGTCGATTTCGGCTTTGTTGCGGTTGTAGTCGACATGATCGATGACCGACTGGCTGCCCGAGTCGAGCGCACTGCCGTCTTCGAAGAATTTGGAGATGCTCTCGTACTGGGAAATATCCTTGGCCTTGATCTGCAGCATGCCGCCGATCGGGTTTTTGTCGAGCTCGTCGAGAGCCTGCAGCGTCGTGGTGTCGTTGGCATGGCGGGCGCGGAAATCCGCGAGTGCCTGCCGTTCGGACACATACTCCGCGCCCGCCACCTCCGGCAGCGTCGCCACCTGATCGCGCATGGCAAGGAGCTTGGATTCGTCCGACCCCGGCACGAAGTACACGGAGACGTCGACTTTGTTCTCGATGGACACCAGCGTGCTCTCGAGCACATGCTCGAACAGCAGGATGCCGGACAGCACGGAAAGCGTGATGGTCATCACAAGCACGCTCGCGAGGGAGACGATGCCGTTTCTCGCAAAGGAGAGGAAACCGGTGCGGAACATTCGTTTGATAGCCGTCATCGTCATACGCTTTCCATTAAATCATATACTTGCCATCCTTGTCATCCCGCACGACGCGGCCTTTTTCGAGGGTCACGACACGCTTACCGATCGCATCGACGACGCCGCGGTTGTGCGTGGTGAGGATCACTGTCGTGCCGAGATCGTTGATCTTTTTCAAGATCTGGACGATCTCATACGTATTGACCGGATCGAGGTTGCCAGTCGGCTCGTCGGCGATGATCACCTCCGGCTGATTGATGATGGCCCGAGCGATGGCCAGGCGCTGCTTTTCGCCGCCGGAAAGCTCGTTCGGGAAGGCATCGGCCTTATCGGCAAGGTCCACGAGATCCAGGACATGCGGCACGTCGGCCGCGATCTCCTCGTCGGTCTTCCCTGCCGCCTCCATGGCAAAGGCGATGTTCTCGTACGCGGTCTTGTTGGGCAGCAGCTTGAAGTCCTGGAACACGGTGCCGATACGGCGGCGCAGGCGGGTCAGATCGCCGCTGCGCAGGTTGTTGATGTTGAGGGACTCGAACATGACAGTGCCCTCCGTCGGTTCTTCTTCGGCGATGATGAGCTTGACCATGGTGGTCTTGCCCGCGCCCGAGTGGCCCACGATGGAGACGAATTCGCCCGCGCCGATCGAGAGGGTTATGTCTTCGAGGGCTGGCAGACCTTTCGCATACTCCTTTTTGACTTGGTTGAAATAGATCATGCGGACGTCATGAAAACACGATTACCAGTATAGCATACCCGAAAAAATCTTTATTGTGCCGCTTCGCTGAGGAAATCGAGGTTGCCTTCCTCAAGTACGGCCTTCGTATCGCTCGTTTCCGCGCCCGTGCGCAGGTCTTTGACGAGCTTGTACGGATGAAGCACGTAGTTGCGAATCTGATTGCCCCATTCGATCTCCGTGTTCTTGGTGGTCTGCATGCTCTCCACAAGGCTCTTGTGCTCCTCCTCGGCTTTTTTGAAGAGCTTGCCGCGCAGGATCTCCATAGCCCGGTCGCGGTTCTGCTCCTGGCTGCGCTCCTCGCGCACGAGCACGGAGATGCCCGTCTGCTTATGTGTCACGCGCACCGCCGTCTCGCGCTTGTTCACGTTCTGTCCGCCCGCGCCGCCGGCCTTGGCGAAATCCACTTCGACATCACCCTCGACAAGCTCGGGCATGGCGGTCTTCGGGATCTTGGGGATGGCCTCGACGAGCGCGAAGCTGGTCGAGCGCTTACCCTTCGAATTGAACGGGCTCGTGCGGACCAGGCGGTGCACGCCGCTCTCCCCTTTGAGCAGACCGTACGCGCCGCGGCCGGAAACTTCGAAAGAGATGTTTTTATACCCGTTCATGTCGTTGCGCGATTCGGAAAGGACGGCATATGAGAGCCCTTTGCGCGCGCAGAATTTCACATACATATCGAACAGCATCCGTGCGAAGTCCTCGGCGTCGTCGCCGCCCGCGCCCGAGACAATGCTCATGATGGCGCTGCCGCGGTCGAAAGCCGCCGCGCCTTCCTTTTTCTGTTTGAGCTCGGCGAGCTCGCGGATCATCTGCTGAGCCTTGTCCTTGTCCGCCCAAAAATCAGCCTCGCCCATGACGGCCTCGATTTCGGCTATGCGGCTGTCCAATTCGGACGCTTCCATATGCCCGCATCCTAGCATATTTTGCGCCGGGGCGTGGTACACTACATGCATATGATTTCCTCACTGAGGAATCGCATCGCGCGCATACCCGGCAATCGTTCGGGCGGCTTCACGCTGCTTGAGATTTCGTTCGTGATCGCAATCTTCGCCATCATGGGCTCGATCGTGCTTTTTCGCTTCAAAGACTTCGGCACGCAGGCAACGCTCGACAACCTAACCCAGGATATCGCACTGCGCATCGTCGAAGCCCAAAAAGCCGCGATCGCCGGTGCCGGCAACATCAATGTGACCGCGCTCGGCATCGCCCCGAATTACGGCGTATACTTCACTCCGAGCACGACGCCGTCCGGCGCCAACAAGCAATTCGTGTATTTCACCGATACCTCGACCACAAGCGCCCGCACCTACAACGGCGATGCCTGCACCAGCACGCCGACGGCCGGACGGCAGTGCATCTCCGTCACGAGCATCACGAGCGGCGACTACGTCAGCAACGTCTGCTACAACACTGGCGGCGGGTCCCTTTCGTATCCGTGCCTCACGAGCGGATCGGTCCATGTGTCATTCACCCGTCCGTTCCCTGACGCCACCATGAAAGTTTGTCCGACCGTCGCGCCCTGCTCCGGAACGCCGACTACGGCAAAATCCGTGTATATCGAGGTCACGTCAGGCGCGAACGCCGCTCTTAAACGCACTATCATCGTCACAGGTCTCGGCCAGGTGCGCGTATATCGCGGACCGGTGACCACAGCTCACCCATAAAGACATGCACACGCACGCCGCGACAAAAGAATCGGGCTTTACCATCCTCGAAGTCATGGTCGCCATGTCGGTCTTTCTCGTGCTGGTCACGGCAGGCATCGGAGCCGTCCTGACGGCCATGGCACAGCATCGCGCCACCCAGAACCTCCGCACGGCCATGGACAATCTCTCCTTCGTCATGGAAGACATGGCGCGCAATATCCGCCTCGGATCCAATGTGTATTGCGGCACCGCCGACCCGACATTCGGCCCCGGCGGCGCGGTCACTCCGGGAGACTGCCCGGGCGGCCTCAATCGGATCGTTTTCAACGACCTGCGCGGCAATCATGTCACGTACACGATCTCAGTCCCCTCCGCGACGCTGCCGTTCTCGCCGAACGCAATATATAAGCGCATCGGCGACGTGCCCGGCACAGACGAGCAGATATCGGCGCAGGAGATCACCATCGATTTCGCGCGCTCCGGGTTCACTGTCCGCGGCTCCGTCCCCGGAGACGGGTCGCAACCGTCCGTCGTGATCCGCCTCGCCGGAAAAGTCACCTACCGCAACATCGAATCGCCGTTCGCGGTCGAAACCACTGTAACGCTCCGGGCCCTCGATTCGTAACATATATGAAAAACATCCGCAGCATGGAAAAACGATCAGGCAGCGCCCGACAAAGCGGGGGCTTCACCATGGTGGAGGTCCTTGTGTCGCTTGCCCTCTTTTCGATCGCCGTCTCCGGCGTGATCGCGGCCTCCGTGCGCGGTGATATCAACGTGAACAAGTCGCGCAACGCCCTGACGGCAAGCTACCTCGCAGACGAAGGCCTCGAGCTCATGCGCGCCATGCGCGACTCGAGCGTCCTGTCGCACCCGGGCGTCGGCTGGGCATACTTCACCAGCACGATCCCCGGCCTCTCAGGCTACTGCACCAGCGCCGTGCCGTGCGATGTCGATGCAAGCAACCGCGCCGGACTCTCGCCGTTCCCAGAGATCACGAACTTCTCTCCGTGCTCCACCGTGATCACGGGCGTTTCAGGCACTGCCGGCATGCCCGCAGCGTTCTGTCCGCTCTACTACGTGCCGAGCGGTTACTACGACAATCAGACCACTCCGGGAGTGCAGCCAACGATCTTCAACCGCGCCCTCGTCGTCTCCGCCGGGACATCGCCCGACGAGCTCGTCGTGACCTCGACCGTCGTCTGGTACGAAGGCACGACCACGCGCAACGTCGTGAAGACCGAAAGCATGTATAATTGGTACTAGCAATGCGCAGCACCCAGTCCCATTTCGACAAAGCACTCAACGGCGAAGAATCAGGCATCGCCCTGCTCTTCACCGTGCTGCTCACGAGCGCGCTGCTCATCGTGACGATCGGCATCACCACGATCGCATACAAAGAAGCGTTCTTCTCCGTCGAGGCCCGCGATTCGGGCCGCGCGTTCTTCGCCGCGGATACGGGCATGGAATGCGCGCTCTATCTCGACAAGACCGGCACGTTCCCTTCAAGCGCAAGCGGAACCGCTCCGGTCCCGGGCGCGTGCCAGGGCGTCTCCATATCTCCCACGGCCACGCCGAATCCGCTCGGCAGCCTCGATTTCTACCAGTTCATGCTGCCGGTCGGAACAAACGGCTGCGCCACGGTCACCGTCGACAAGAACGTCGTCGGCACGGCAACATCGTTCACGCAGATCAGTTCGTTCGGATACAATATCCCGCCGGGCGCGACATCCATCGTCAGCTGCATTCCGTCGGGCACGACGCCCGGCCGCCGCGTCGTCACCCGCGCACTCCAGACGCAGTACGAAAACCAATAATCCCCTTTCAGTATTTTTAACGCACTGACAACAAAAAAAACACCTGCCGCTGGGCAGGTGTTTTTTTTGTGTGCAGTCTTCGCTAGTTTGCGGAGATATAGCCGACCGGAACCGGAGTATAGCTGCAACCCGACGAACCCGAAGGATAGCCTCCGGACGGAGTCGTACAGCCGCCGGAAACGCCCTGCTTGCCCGCATAGTAGGCATAGCTGCCAGGCGTGGCGCGAGGCGCGTTCTTGTCGTTCCACCAAAGGTTCTGCGAGCCTTCGTAGCACCACTGCTGCGTGGTGAGCGGGAGCGCAACGTCCATCGTCGTGCCGCCGGAAACGCAGTGCGAGTTGATGCGGTAGAGCGGGATGCCGTCACCCGAAGCGGACGGACCGATAACGAGCTTCGGAACGTACGTGCTTCCGTTGCCGTTGACGCTGAAGAGTTCCGTCGAACCGCGCTTCACATTGAGGAGTTTGCCGTGTGCCGCGACCGAAGATGCTGCGATCGTCAGACCGCGCTCGGTACCGTCGGCGTTATCACCATTGCCGGTGCCTGTGGACGTGATCTGGAAGAGCGCACCGTTGCGGTTCGAAGTACCGCTGGTCGTGACCTGATCGCCCTCGATCGACATGACCGGAGCAGAGACGCTCGTGCCGAGACGGATCGACGATCCGGAGATCTGCACGCGCGTGCCGCCGCCGGAAGCGGCGTTGGCGCCGTACACGGCATACTCATTGGTCATATCGCTGTAGATCTTCGGATACGGACCGAAACTTGCCGACGGGCAATTCGTGCCGTTCTGGAGACAAACCGGAATGCCGCCCTGCTTGAGACTGCCCGCATTGAGGTAGCTCGATACGTCCACATAGCCATGCATGAAGCTGTTACCGTACACATCGAGGATGTATGTCGGACCGACCGTCACCGTAGCGATGGCCGAAGCAGCGCCGCCGGACGGCGAGCTGCAAGAAATGTTGTACGTATAGCTGCCCGGGACGCTGAACGTGCCGAGGGCCTTGGTGCCCGAACCGGTGTGCGTCGAACCCGAGATCGAGAGCGTTGCGTTCCAGTTGTTCGAAGCGTTAGAGCTGTACGCGGCACATGCGCTGGCGTTCGAAGCGCTCCACGTGATCGAGGCGGAACCGCTCGAGCTGATCGTCGTCGGAGACGCAGCCATGGAGATGACGGGAGGCTCGATGGTCCAGACAGAAGTCGAACCGGTGCCCGCACCGGAGCCCGAACCGGTACCCGTGCCCGTCGTCGCGCGGCAATCCCAGCCCGTGTCCGTGAAGACGCACATGCCGGTCGCGGCTGCGCCCGTGGATGTCGTGTACGTACAGTAGCCATTGTCCGTCGGACAGCTGCCGCCGCCAGAACCGGAACCGGCCGCAACCGCAGTCTTGGTTCCGAAGAAATTCGTAAGCGCATCATTGATCTTGGCAAAGATGCCTGAACCGCCCTGGGCAACGTGCGGCACGATCATGCCGGTCGGGCCGGTCGAAGAGGACCCGCCCGTGGTGCCGCCGCTGGTCGAGCTGCTGCCGCAGCCGATGCCGACGCACGGCGGCGTGCCGATGGTCACATGCTGAACGAGCGCCGAAGCGCCGAAGTTGGCGATGCCGTTCATGCTGGTCACGCCGTTCACGTCAAAGACAGAGCCGCCGGTCGTAGGACCGAACCAGGCCGGAGCGCTCGTACGTCCGACACCGAAGCCGCCGGCCTTCCACTGCGCCGACGTCCCGACGTTGACGGGAGCATCAACGTTGTTCGCAGGCGGTGTCGCCGTCGGAGCGGTCCATGTGCCCGCAGCGCTCGCCGTAAGGGCGAAGCCGAGAAGCGCGCCCGCGACCGTCGATGCCTTGATTCCGAAACCGATAATCTTTTTCATACTCTTGATTGCTATCTGCTAATGGTTGCTAATAATCGTCTTAAATCTCGATCCACGGCGCCTTGCGCGGTCCGGTCCGAGGTCCGGTTCCGGGCAAGTACGTGCAGGGTCCGATGGCGCCGTAGTTCGTGGCAGAAGGATCGGTACAGGAGCCGGCCGGCATGATCGTGACGGTCGCCGGAGCGCAGGAGCTCACCGGCGAGCCGCTGCCGGGCGCCGCTGTGAGCGTCATGGTGCGCGCTGTCGTCGGAGACGTGCCGCTGATGGAGAGTGCCGCACAGGTGTTCGTGCCGTTCAGGCTTGCCGAACTCGTACCGGAAGCGACTCCCGGGCAGAGGCTCGACGGACCGAACGATGCGGTCACTCCGGAGAGCGAGCTCTTGGACACGGTTGAAGTACGGTATGAGGTATGGCCCCAGACCGTGCCGAAATTCTGCGTTGCGGAAAAAGTAGAAGAACCTGCCGGAGCGGCCACGACCCAGGTCGAAGGCTCGATCGAGCAGCTCGGCGCATTGATGCCCACATGAACGGTGACCGGCGCAACCGTGCCGCCGACGGAGGACGAGCAGCTATTGATGGTAAAGTCCACCGGCGCAGTGATCGTCGCGATGTACGAATACGTGATCGGAGTGCTTGTCGGAGAAGATGCCTTCGATCCGTTCCAGCCGGAGAACGTCGGCGAGCTCGTACCGACACAGGTCGGCGTGTTCACGATATTCTGCGTCGTCCAGGTCAGCGTGACTGCGGTGCCCGCATCGACGTTCTTCGAAGTCACGCCATCCACGAGCAATTGGAGCAGCGGTGCGTTGGTCGAAGCGACGTTCACATATACCGTATCGGTCACGGCCGTGCCTCCGCCGATCGGCGTGCAGCTGATCGTATACGTGCGCACGATCGGCGACGTCGTGCCGTTGGCCGGAACGGTCACGCCAAAGGTGGCGCCTGTGGGAGATTTGGAGCCGGACCAGTCAGTGATGCCGGAGCTTGCCGTTGCCGTGCATGCGCTCACATTGTTCGAAGTCCACGAAAGCGAGGCTGCTCCGCCGGACGACGGCATCATGAGCGGCGCGGTCGAAGGATAATCTCCGCCGTTGATCTTGAGATCGACGCTCGGCGCGGAAGAGAGGATGCCGTAAAAACGGATCCAGCCGATCACCGTCGAGCCCCATGCATCGCCGAGAATGTTGTTCGGCGTCGCCGCAGGATTATAAAAGACACCGTAGTCGGGCCCGAATCCGCTCATGCTGATGCAGCCGTCGGCGCCGCTTGCGACCGTACCGGAAATCATGCGCGCCCACCCCGTGACCTTGCGTGTCGTCGCATCAAGACGGGCGACGGGACCGCACTGAGCAGTCACGTCCGCAGATTGGAAACTGATCCAGCCGATGGCCGAGCTCCAAGCATGGCCCGAAAAATTGCCGCTGGACGGATCGATGTTCACGCCGTAATCAACGGTGCTCGAGCAAACGCTGGCGGCCGTTGAACTGCCAGTAAGGCAGTTCAGGCTGATCCAGCCGACGGTCGAGCTCCAGGCCCAGCCGGTGACGTTCGCAGTAGCGGCACGAGTGCGGTGCGGAAGCGCCGCGACGGCTCCCACGAGCATCGCAAAACCAGCAATCGCCCCAAGAGCGATTTTCATGCGGTGATTACGTACGTGCATCATCATATATATGTATCTGTCCCGCGCTTACTGCGCAGAAGCCTGCTGCTGTTGACCTGCGACCATCTGAAGAATTGCTGTCTTGTTTTCGGCTGACATGTCCGACTTTGCCGACTGCTGCGCGCGAGCGACATCGCTGAGCGCCGCCGCCTTGGCTTCGTCGGAAATCGGCAGCGACTCGGCGGCGACTTGGCTGACGATCGCGGTGCGGACCTCGTCTTCGGTGAGCGGCTTGTTGAAAAAACGGTCATACACGAACCAGCCCGCAAGACCGACGAGCGCGATAGCGCCGATGATCACGGCGATGCGCCGACCGGAATGCCGCACGGAAACCGGAGCGGGCGCCGGCGCAGGTGCCGCAGGCGGAACATTCGCGGAGATAGGAGTATCCATGAAAAAAGTATACCATCGGCGGCTCGCAAGAAGCGCGGCATGCGCTGTGGAAAAGGACGCTCCGCCGAAAACAAAGAAAGACCGCCGAAGCGGTCTTTCTTTGTTTTTTGTTCCGGAGCCACCTCCCGGGATTGAACCGGGGACCTACGGTTTACGATACCGTCGCTCTACCAGCTGAGCTAAGGTGGCAACTCACGTGCGGAGACCCGCACATGGGCTGGGAGCCGTTGATCGGGATTGAACCGATGACCTCGCCCTTACCATGGGCGTGCTCTACCAACTGAGCTACAACGGCCTGTATGCGTCACAAAGTGCTGACTCGGCAATGCTACTATATTTTGGCGTTTTTTTCAAATCCCGTCCGGCGCCGGGCGTTACCGATACGCAGGATTCAAAACAAACCCAGCCGCCTTGTCATATACGCCCAAATTGTACCGCGTCGGGACGCGAAGGTCACCGCTCGCCGCTATGGCATCGAGCTGAGTTTCGACAAGCATGTCCGCAAAGGCATCGGGAGAAAATCGAGCACCGTACGAAGCGAATTCGTCCTTGGGCACGGCCATGATGAGCATGCCGTCCGAACCGCGATGCGACTCACCTTCCTCCATCCTCTCTAATGCCAGCATGATAGAATCAGGACCCTCATATGTCGTAGTCGTATTAAGACCGCCGGCCTGAAACAGGAATCCCTCTTCGTTTATTTTTTTCGCGACATCTGCGAAGGTCTGGTGCGTCAAAAAATGATACCGCGAAGAAAGTTCGTGCAGTTTGCTCCCTAGCGCTTCAAGCGAGAGCGGCTGTTCCATCGTCCGCTCGATGTCTTTTTTGAGTTCTGCAGCCTTGAGTCCGTTTTGTATGTCGCTCTTCCACGACTCCGGTATCTCACCGAAAGACTCGATCGTCTGTCCGGCCTTCACCCGCTCGATATATTCGAGTATTTTCGAGTGGGGCTGTTCGGAGGAGGGCGTCCGTTCCGGCTGCGGCTGCATCTGGTTTTCCATTCGAAGAGTATATCACCAACCAGAGAAAACCCAGCCCAGATAGGACAAAAGCCCCTTTTGGGGGCCTCGTGTCCAGTACTGCGCGGACTGGTGGACGAAGTGAGAACCGCGATTATCCTACACTATACGGGCGAAAAGGTCTAACTTGAACTAGGACTGTGATTTGCTCGCTAGAGCACGCTCGACTTCCTTTAACTTTTTCTCCATCTGGGAAAGCTCAAGGGCAGGTGCTTCCGCTTCTTTTAACAGATTTTCAAGCGTTGTGTTTTTCGCTACGAGCTCGGGGTCAGTTTCTACTTTTTGCCTCAAGGTCTCCAAGTTCTTTGCTGTGTTCTGATAGTTATTTTCAGCAGTTTGGACCTGTGCATCACCAGTAATTTCTCCCCATTTCCTAGTGGCAAATGGCAGGTTTTTTCCAAGGCGGAACGGCTGATAAGTGTCATTCATATACTGAATGTCCTTATCCGACAAATTACTAAAGCGGCCAATACCCTCATCGAGAGATTGCCGAAAAACCTCATTGTAGTCAGCAGGTATGGCACTCTTTAACTTATCCAAATTGCGAAGTCCTGTCTGCTTATCTCGAAACAGAGCAACATCAATTTTGATTTGGTTGGTATTCAAATCGCCACCAAGTTTTTTAAGGTCTCGCGTATATCCTTTTTCTTCTTTGATTTTTTCAATCGCGGCTCGTGTTTCGTCAATTTGCTTATAAAACTCGCGGTACGCATCCATCTTTTCCTCGTATGCCAATTTCAGATTATTATATTCAATCTGCTCAGGCGTGAGGTTGGCACTCTCGTTTTTTGTCGTTTCTTTTTCTGCTTCCTGTTTTTTCAGTTCTTCACGCCAGTTTATGTTAGGGTCAGTGCCCAAATATTGAGCCATTTGTTGAGACATTTTTGCATCGCGCTCGGTTGGTGAACCAGTGTCGTATTTATCCGACCTCTCAAGTTCTTTCGTAGCGTTTTTGTAAATAATCTCTTTGACTAAAGTAGGGTCTGGTTCCATACCGAGCTCCTTAAATCTCGCAAGGTATGTGGACGTATTAGCCAAATCGTTGTCCTTGTATGCGAGCAACTCTTTTACAGTATCGGTGGCAATAGTATTTTTTTCTTGTTGCGTGTATTGCGGTACGTTTCTGCCCTCACTATGAGCTGACCATATATCAAAGTAGGCCTCAAAACCCGTCTTTTTCTCACCCTCTGTGGATTGATTTTTCACCTCCTCGATTTTTTTGGCGGCATCTGTTTCAACGGTCTTAATTTGAGTGTCAATCGTTTCGGTCCGTCTTTCGATTTCACCCTTTGAACCGCCAAGGTCTTCAACCTGTTTCTCTTGCGTAGGCGAAGTAGCGGCAACTTCCATCGCTTTTCCAGTAAGGCGAGTTATGGCCTGTTCTGCCGCGCCAGCAATATCGCCCTCGAAGCCCGCCTCGGCGGTCATTTTAATTTCCTCAAGTCCTGCAATATCCTTGTTAGCTTCAAGCTCGCTGATTTTGTTGAGCACATCGTTCTCCATCGCCATAGTAATTATTGATTATTTGATAAACCGAGCGATGCTCGAATTGCATCCGCCTTTTGGGTTTCAAGTTCCTTGATATACCCGCGTATAATACCTTGGCGCTCCTTGCCAAGTTCGTCTAGTTTTTTGATGGCCTCATTATAGATTTCCTCGATTTTCGAGGCCTGTTCCTGTGGGGTCATATAACGGGATTGTACCACTTATTCAAAGTTTGGGAATACCAAGGGAAAATCCCTCCTGAAATGCTATAATCGCTCCATGCGAACCTTTGTTTTTATAGATGCCTCCAACCTCTTTTACGGAGGCGAGAAATCCCTCGGCTGGAAAATTGACTACCGAAAGCTCTTTACTTACCTGCAAGAAAAGTACGGTGCGGACCGTGTCTTTTATTTCGGCGGGGTCGAGATACACCACTTTCCATACGATTACCAGAAAGACGGTACTGTCCCCATCGTTCAGCTTGAAACCTACCTGCGCGAGTTCATTGAGACCAAAGGCAAGACGCTTAATGAAGCCGCCCTGCTTCTCATCGGTCGCCACCTCCAGCGCGTCCGCTTTTATATGAAGCTCCTTGAGTTCGGCTATCGCCTATACCTCAAGCCAGTCAAAATGTACGAGCAGGACGACGGGACCACCAAGCGCAAAGCCAACTGCG
The DNA here is from genome assembly GCA_964533145.1 of uncultured Candidatus Saccharibacteria bacterium. Classification (GTDB taxonomy): domain Bacteria; phylum Patescibacteriota; class Minisyncoccia; order Phycocordibacterales; family UBA9973; genus CAITQP01. The sequence goes on from CAZHLG010000008.1 coordinate 14,512, forward strand.
ATGTTGATATGGCCTTTCACCTTATGAAAGAGAGAGACAATTTTGACCGTGCCGTAGTCCTCTCGGGCGACGGCGACTTTCTACCCGTGCTTAAACACCTCAAAGAGTGTGGCAAAGAGGTCCTCGTGCTCGGCCGCGGCAAGCGCACAGCCAAAGAAATCAAGCAGTTCGCGGGCAGTAATTTCCGCGACTTTGAATACCTAGAAACAAAAATAGCGTTTCAAGAAAAGGAGTAAAACGACGAAAGGCACCCACGAAGGATGCCTTTCACGTTTAGTGAGTTCATTATAGCAGGTCCTAAAAAGGACGCAAGCTATAGAGCGGGGTCGAAAGGTACCCTTGCCCCGCTCATATAATAGTACGTTCCTCGGGTGCGCCCCGTGATAAATACTGGGCGGCAATCGAACCGCGCACTTTTTGAGCGTTACCGTGGCCCAAGAGACCTAAATACGATTGGACCGTCTGTTCTTTGCCGTCTGTTTCAATAAGACGCTTCCACATACGACGCTTGGTCCCCGTCCGTATTACCCGATGATTGGGAAAATGAACCCAGCCGAGAAAATCCACGCCCGAGGCAAGAGTTCTGATAAATACCTTGTCGGGATGAAGTGAGAGTTTGAGCCGTTCCCCCAGAAAAGCCGCTACTCGTGGCAAGATACTTTCAAGCCACGCTTTGTCATCTGACAAGAAAACAAAATCATCGGCATATCGGATGTAGTATTTCGCCTTGAGCTTATGCTTTACGAACTGGTCAAACTCGTTCATATACACATTCACGAGAAGTTGGCTTGTGAGATTGCCAAGCGGTAGTCCGCGGTCATTTTCAGTCGAATGGAAACTCCTGATGATTTCCGATAACAGAGATATGATGCGCTTATCTTCAATGTATCCGTCGAGGATGTTAAGGAGTGCGACTTGGTCTACGGAGGCAAAGAACTTTCGTATATCGCATTTGAGCACCCAAACCGTCCGAGTTTTGTTCTTTGATGCTTTGTGAGAATATGCACGGAATTGGTCGAGTGCACGGTGCATACCTTTATACCGTCGGCAAGAAAAAGAAGTGGATATGAACGTGCGGTCAAAAAACGGATAGAGTTCGCGGTAAAGCGCGTGGTGGAGTAAGCGGTCCCGAACTGATGCTTTATGGATATTGCGAGGTTTTGGGTCGGAGACATTGAAAGCGTGGTAGTTGGAGTGCCTATATATACCGTTCGCCAAATCCTCGTGGAGCAAGATGATATTGGACATCAGATTTCTTCCGAAATGGAGCACGTCTTTCCGCATTTTTTTGCCCGACAAGAACTCTTGCCACGCAAGGAGCAGGTTTTCGATTGAAATGATATGCTCGTAGGTATGAATAAAACAAACACGCCGCTTCATACTAAAAATGTTACCCCCCCCAACGATTTTGCCAGTCCTGCAAAAGTTGAAGACCACCTACATTCAGTGGTACGCATATTATCAAGACCTGCCTAAATCGCACCGCTATTCTCTCGGCACGCGGGTTGATACGCTCTTTGTTGAAACGATGGAAGCAATCGCCGTGGCGAGCTTTCTTTCCCGTGCGGAAAAACAACCGTATGTGCGTCTCGCCATACGAAAACTCGATACGCTCAAAGTGTTCCTTTCGGTCCTCTGGGAAACAAAATCTCTCGACAATAAGAAATATGCCGCACTTTCCGTTCCGATTGAGGAAGTCGGCAGGATGCTCGGTGGCTGGAACGGTCAGCTTTCAAAACAAAACTCTCCCGAACACTAGGTCGGGAGAGAAATGAAGAAGAATTGCGGAGCCCCGCAAACCACCAGTTGTCATTCCACTCGTTGTCGTTGCGGTTCACGTTCACGTTGCGCTCGTCGTTCCAGCGGTTGAACGTGGCAATTGTGCAGAATATCGCCTATGCCACCACCCCTCGAATACTCTCAAGGTTGTATCGTGCTCGGCATCTCAAATGCCCTGATATTCTGAACCAAGTATGCTTCATTTTTGAAGTTTCTGCATAGTTCACGCTGTCCCGAACCGTAGCCAGAGACATTCTGGACCTTATGGATACTGGGGTCGGTAGTCGGAAGCCGTAACCGCCGACGTATTCACCTACTGCCGAGGTTGAGTATATCAAAAAAAATACCTCCGCACTGTTGTACGGAGGTGAGGGTTATGAACTATCCTCAAAGTTTTTAATGCGAAAGCGCAAAGGACAAAGGTTTTAAGAGGCCGGAGTGTCCGAGGTCGAAGCACTCTTGCGGAGCCCCGCAAACCACCAGCGGCCATTCCACGCGTTGACGCCGCGGTCCACGCGCACGACGCGCACGCCGCTCCAGCGGATGAACGCGGCAAAGCACCAGTTGCCATCCTTGTCTTTCCAGTGAGTACCGTTAGGGCGTTCGTCCGCAAAGGCAGGATCAGCTTCATTTACAGCGGCCACAGAGTACGGGTCGGCAGGTATAAGCCCGCGCAGTTCGTATTCCTTTTCAAGGTCATTGTCGCTGATGTAGCGGCCGAGTTTGAAGAAAACTACGTCCACTTCATCGCCCTCGCCTTTGGGCATCTTTGCAACCACATTGTCGGTAACGTACTGATTTCTGCCTGTGGCTTTCAGTACTTCCTTTGGTGTGCGTTTGCGGTCCACTTTTACTGTGCGGATGATACAGGCACTTATTGCATCCACGCGCTTGCGAATTGCGGCGTAAATATCATCAATAAGCGTTTCATCGCCCAGCACCTGCTGGAATACATCACTCGGCAGTTCGCTCTTTTTCTTGTTAAGGCGTGCCGTGATGTTTTGGTTCAATTTACCGATTTGACCCTCGGTTACGGGTCCCAATGGGGTTACGACATCTGTCATAGCGTCATCTTTTTGAAATGTGAATGTACTCCTACCTCGTTTGGCTCAAGGCCATCAGTAGTACATATATTCTACCATATTTTATGCCACTTCGTCAATATCACCCAAAAACCCTTATTTTTCAATCCTCTAGCAAAAAGCCGCGTCTAATACCGCGGCCTCCGCAGGGTGGCAGTATTCTCTTTTTCGGAAGGACGGCGTTAGTGCTTAATAAGGGTGTCTCAAACTAGGCGAACTAGAAACGGATGCGCTCGGGGAACAAAATCGTGAACTGTGCCATAACCTCGCCCCAGTTGCGGGCGGTTATGCGCCAGTTGTCGGTGAAGTCGGCCTGTGCGAGCCATAGGAGCTTCACGAGCGCGTCATCGTGCGGGAAGACCTGCGTGGTCTTCGTTGCTTTGCGGAACCGGCGATTGAGGTTCTCAATCGTGTTCGTGGTGTAAATCATCCGCTTGATTGCTTCGGGATACGAGAAGAACCGACGTCTTCACTCGGAGCGGTGCCCAGCCCAGATAGGACAAAAGCCCCTTTTGGGGGCCTCGTGTCCAGTACTGCGCAGTCGACGGGACTTGAACCCGCAACCTCCCGCGTGACAGGCGGGTGCTCTAACCAGTTGAGCTACGACTGCTTGATCGGATCTCTCCGATGGTGTCGGCGGGAGGGATCGAACCTCCGACCTAAGGCTTATGAGTCCTTCGCTCTAACCAACTGAGCTACGCCGACATATACCTTTGTACGCACGGTGCCCAGTGTTGCGGGGGGCCGAATCGAACGACCGCCTCAAGGTTATGAGCCTTGCGAGATACCACTTCTCTACCCCGCGATCAAATGAAAACGCGCCACGGCGCATACGCATACTACTAAAAAACGCCTCCGAATGCAACCGCCCCGGCCCGGCCTATATGAAGCCCATTTCCCGGAACACCACCTCGAAAAGCTGGACTGCCCGGCGGGCATCCCGCTGCGACAGCTCGAACTGACTGCCCTCATGCGCGATGCGGTTGCGGACCAGGTGCGCTTCCCATGCTGCCTGAATGCTCGACAGGTCACCGGGCGACATGTTTTTGAGCTTCTCGCCGATGCCCGTGCCGGGGATGTCGCGGGCATCGAGCAAACCCTCGAAGACGGTGTCTGCCTCCATGACCGCAAGCCGCCAGTCGGACGGATTCGGCGACCCGACCAATTCCTGGATATGCTCCCATCGCGCGTTCTTGCCCGACACCGCATCCTCTTCGGCATATTTGTCGGCATAGTCGTGGATGGCATGCCGCAGATGCTGCTCCTCTTCGTTCGCGATCTCCACCATGCGCACAAGGCAGTAGATGATCAGCGTGATGCCGAACAGCGCGAGGATATATCCGACGATGTGCAGCACGTTGAGTATCGGCTCGACCGACGGCCACGGCGAGCGGAAAAACTCGAGTATCTCCGCGAAGATATAGTCGAGGTTCACGAAGGCCGGATCGAAGACCGGCTCCTTGAACGCGCCTGTGACGGGGTTCGGGTCCATGCTACGTACTATTGTAGTACGCGCTCGAATTCTTTTCCAGCTTCGATGACCTGCGCATCGCCGCCGCGCGGTCCGATGATCTGCATGCCGAGCGGCAAGCCGGCCGCGGTGCGCCCGCACGGCACGCTCATGCCCGGGATGCGCGCGATGTTGAGCGGCACGGTGAAGATGTCCTCGAGGTACATGGCGACCGGATCGGTCACCTTTTCGCCGATCTTGAAGGCGGGCGTCGGAGTTGTCGGAGTCAGAATGACATCCACACCACCGGACGCAGCATCGAATGCCTTCGCGAAGCTCTTCCCTATCTCATCGCGCAACGCAGACGCTTTGCGATAGTACGCATCGAAATATCCGTGCGAGAGCACATACGTGCCGAGCAGGATGCGCCGGCGCGCCTCGCGGCCGAAGCCCTGTCCGCGGGTCTGCATGTATGTGTCGGTGACGTTCGCGCCCGGCACGCGCAGCCCGTACCGCACGCCGTCGAAGCGCGTCAGGTTGGAGGAGACTTCCGCCGGCTGGAGGATGTAGTATACGGCGAGCGAATATTCGAGGAGCGGAACGGTCACGTCAACGATCTCGTGGCCAGCCGCCTTGAGCTTCTCGATGCTCTGATTGAAATTCGCGAGCAGTTCAGCATCGATACCGTCGCCGGAGAGGAAGCTGCGCGGCACGCCGATCTTGAGCTTTTGTTTCGGCTCGCGATATTCGACTGCCTCGCTCGTCGCATCCATCGGATCCTTACCGAGAATGGCACGCCAGAGAATTTCAGTGTCGCGCGCAGTCTTGGCGATCGGGCCGATCTGGTCGAAAGAAGACGTGTCGGCGATCAGACCGTAGCGCGACACGCTGTCGTAACTTGGCTTCATGCCGACCACGCCGCAGAATGCCGCGGGTTGACGGATCGATCCGCCCGTGTCGGAACCGAGCGCGACGAGCGACATATGAGCGGCAACCGCCGCCGCCGAGCCGCCCGAGGTGCCTCCCGGAACACGCGTCTCGTCGAGCGGATTCTTCGTCGGGCCGTACGCGGAATTCTCCGTCGAGCTGCCCATGGCAAACTCATCCATGTTGGTACGGCCCATGAAGACAACGCCGGCGTCCTTGAGCTTCTTGATCACTGTCGCATCGTACGAGGCGACATATCCTTCGAGCATCTTCGAACATGCGCCGACTTCACGACCGGCGATCAGAATGTTGTCTTTGACTGCGACAGGAATGCCTGTGAGCAGCGTTGCCGTTCCGTCCGCAAAACGCGCCTGAGCGGCATCGGCCTGCTCGAGCACATCAGCGAAGACCTCACGGAAGATGTTCAGGCGGTCGTTGTTTGCGCGGATGTTGGCAAGGTATGCCTCGCACAGATCGCGGACGGAAAAGTCACCGCGCGTGAGCGCTTCGTGAGCGGATTCGATGGTGATTGTAGCAAGATCGATCATACGTACGAAAAATGATTACAGGATTTTCTTCACTTCCACGTAGCCGTCCTGGCTCTTCGGAGCTGCGGCGAGCATGGCCTCAGTATAGCTGCCCGTGGGTGTAGTGGCGACGTCTTCGCGCGTGATATTGCGCAGCTCGGGCGCAGCAAACGCCGCCTCCGGCATGGGCGCGGATTTGATCTGGTCCACGTAGCCGAGGATGGCCGTGAGGTCGCCGAGCAGCGCCTCCTGCTCCGCCTCAGGAATATCGAGGCGCGCCAGCGTTGCCAGATGTTTGACGTCGGAGATGTCCATACGGGGCTTAGTATACAGCATTTTAGAGGGTTTACGAGTACTTGACTTTTATATCGAAAGGTGATATAATGTAACAAACACATATGACATGAGAAATATAATTCTTTTATTGGCATTCGCAGCGGCAAGCTGCACAAACAAGATCCCAAACCGCGCCGTGTTGCACGGGGAAACAGGATGGTACACCGTCCGCATAGCTCCTAACCTGCAGGGAAAGGTAAAAGAAGGAACTCGACTGACAGCCTACAAGACACGCGCGATGCAGGAATATCTGTGCAACGGCATGTCGGATCTGCAGAAACCGGACTCCATCGACGGCATGGATGTAGTGACAGGCGAAGTGACCAGTCTGTACCACAAGAACTAAAAAGCGCCTCGCGTATGCGAGGCGCTTTTTTATTGCACAAGCTGCAAAAATGCCTTTTCGTCGATGACAGGCACGCCGAGCTTCTGTGCGTCGTCGTATTTTGAGCCGGGGTTTTCGCCGGCGACGACGTAATCTGTTTTTTTGGAGACGCTACCGGAGACTTTGCCGCCTGCGGCGAGAATCATAGCTTTGGCATCGTCGCGAGAGAGAGTTGGGAGCGTGCCGGTGAGAACGAAGGTCTTTCCGGTAAGCGGGGCGGCGGCCCCGCGGAGCGGGGCCGCCGCCTGCTCCACCGATACTTGCGCAAGCAGATCATCGACGACTTTTTTGGTGTGCTCGTCCGCGAACCATTCCGTCACGGATGCGGCGACGCGCGGACCGACGCCGTCGACAGCCTCGAGCTCGGCGCGCGTCGCCGCCCGCAGCTTCGCAATCGTCCCGAAATGCCGGGCAAGATCGCGCGCAGTCTCCTCCCCCACTTCCGGGATCGAGAGACCAACGATGAACCGCTCGAGCGGCTGGCGGCGCGCCTTCTCGATCGAAGCAAGCAGATTGTCGGCAGACTTCTCGCCCATGCGCGGCAGCTCGAGCAGATCGCCTTTTTTCAAAGTGAAAATATCTGCCCGCCCAGCTATCAATCCGGCGTCCAGAAGCAAATCGAGATTCTTCGGTCCGAGATGCTCGATATCGAACGCGTGCTTGCTCGTGAAATGGTACAGCACGCGCCGGTCCTTGGCCGGACAACGCGCGTTCATGCAATAGTATGCCGCCGACAATGCCTCATCTTTTGTCCCGACCGAACGCTTCTCGAGCAGCGTGCCGCACACAGGGCACTGCTTCGGCATCTTGAAGACTTTTTCCTTGCCCGTACGCATCTCCGTCAGCACCGACACGATATCGGGGATCACATCGCCTGCCTTCTGCACTATGACCGTGTCACCGATGCGCACATCGAGCCGCGCGATCTCATCCTCGTTGTGCAGCGTCGCGCGCGAGACCGTCGAGCCGTACACGAGCACCGGGCGCAGGTGCGCCACCGGCGTGATCACGCCCGTGCGGCCTACCTGGAGCGCGATGTCCTCCACGACCGTCGTCACCTGTTCGGCCGGGAACTTGAGCGCGATGCCGAAGCGCGGCGCCTTGCCCGTGTAGCCGAGCGCATCCTGATATTCTTTTTCCGTGACCTTCACCACGACGCCGTCGATCAGATAATCTTCCTTTTCTTTCCTGTCCTGCCACTCCTTCCAGTATGCGATGACCTCGTCCATGTCACGGCAGCGGCGGAAATGCGGATTGACGCGGAAACCGAGCGCGGAGAGACACTTGAGTTCGCCGTCCTGCGCATCCGGCACAGCGACGCTCGAAGCGGAGATATCGTACACGAATACGGAAAGCTTGCGCTCGGCCACGATGCGCGGGTCGAGCTGGCGGATCGTGCCGGCCGTGATGTTGCGCGGATTCATGTACAGCTCCTCGCCTTTCTTCTCCTGCTCGGCATTGATGCGCGCAAACTGAGACTTCGGCATGTACGCCTCGCCTTCCGCGACCATGTCGACAGCCTCCGAGAGCTTGAGCGGCACGGACTCGATGGTGCGCACATTGGCCGTGACGTCCTCTCCGACCTCGCCGTTGCCGCGCGTGGCTGCGGTCACGAGGACGCCGTTCTCATACGTGAAAACGATCTTTAGCCCGTCGATTTTGAGCTCGCAGGTATACGTCGGCGCGACCGGACGGCCGAGCTTCTCGGCAAGCTGCTTGCGCACGCGAGCATCGAAATCGCGCATGTCCTCTTCGGAAAATGCGTCGTTGAACGACCACTGCGCGACCGAATGGCGCACCTTCTTGAATCCGGCAAGCGGCGCTCCGGCCACGCGCTGGCTCGGCGAGTCCGGAGTGATGAGCTCAGGAAACTCCCGCTCGATGTCGGCAAGCTCTTTCTTGAGCGAGTCGAGCGCTTCCTCCGAGATGAGCGACTCGTTGAGCACATGGTAGTGGTGCCGGTATTTCTCTATGGCCGCCCGGAGCTTGGGCAGGCGTTTTTCGGCTTCGGCACGAGTCATACGGAAACAATACTACAAAGCCGGTGCCCGCGCGAGCATGCAAAAAGCCCCGATCGGGGCTTTTGACTGTCAGTTCGCAAACGGCAGCAGATTGAATTCTTCCTGTGTCAGGAGATGCAAGGTTACCCTCTGATCATCCAGTATGCGGAGCTCGAACAGCATTCCGGCCTCATTGGGCCTCCAGCAGCCATAAAAATGATTGTCAAAAAAAGAACTGTCCGGAACGCTCAGACTGACCTCGCTCGAGATGATCTCAAGGAATTCGGCGTACGGCATGAGGCACAGGACCGTGCTGCAACCTGTTTTCTCGCACTGGCCTTTCGCAAGAGTGACGGCCTCTGTCGCCCAATCCATGATACTGCGCTCCCCGCACTGGGGCATTGCGACACAGGCGGTGGTTCCGTCGGTCACGCCCGGCATGAGGTCATCCGAGATGAACACGAGTGAAAACGGCAATGGGATGTTGGCAGAATAAAACGCCAGCACCTCAGGTTCGTCGATGGCAATAAATAACAAGGTTTTCATGCGGCGGCATTTTTCGTAACGATACCGCCGAACACAGGCAGAGTCAACGTAGCGCGCTATCGAGCGAACAACCGCACGATTGAAGCACAATCGATGCGCGCAAGCAGCACGATGACGGTCCCAAGCGCCAAGAACGGCCCGAACGGCATGGCAAATGTGAGAGACGGACCGCGCCGGCCAGACAAGCGGACTGTAGCAAGCCAGACGAGCGCGACTGCGGCGCCGATCCAGAACGAGAGCAGTACAGCGGCGACACCGGCGGACATGCCGAGCAGCCAGCCGATGCCGATCATGAGCTTGGCGTCGCCGAGGCCCATCCACTTCCCCTTCGAGACGAGCCAGAGAGCGGCGAAGGGCACGGGGATCAAGACGCCCGCAAGAAAATGCCCGAGCGGAGGCAGGTGGAGTACGAACGAATCGCCGGCAATGACGAACATCCCCGCAAAGGCGAGTAATGCGAAGATCGCCGTGAGTCCGTCCGGCAGGATCTTGTGACGGATATCGTACGCGGCGAGCACGATGAGCACCGAGATCGCAGCAGCGTAATAGAAAAAGAGTCCGGCAAAGACGCCCGGCGAAAGAAGGAGCAGGTACGCGAAACGCCAGTAGAGAAACACGAAGAGCAGTCCCGTGAGCGCCTCGACGATCACGTACTGCGGCGAGATCTTCGCGCGGCAGTTCGCGCACCGGCCGCGCTGCGTCAGATAGCTGCCGATCGGAACGAGTTCGGCGAACGAGAGCGTCATTCCGCACGTGAAGCATGCCGAGCGTCCGCCGAGCGTCCGGCCGGTGCGCAGGCGCAGGATGACGACATTGAGAAAACTTCCGATGATCGTCCCGAAAAAGAAGAAGACGACGGGAAAGAGAATGTCCATGCGGAAAGTATAGCAAAAAAGCGCCGGCCCCGCGAAGCGGGGCCGGCGCTTTCCGCACGAAAGAATTCCGTTACGAGCAGACAGCCGAAGCCGGAGCCGTGAAGGTCGAGCTCGCGTACTTCTTCGAAGTGCCGTTGCTGTCCACGCACCAACCAGCGCCGTTACCGGAAGCCGTGACTGCCCAGGCCGAAGCCGAGCCGGTCGTCGGGAACGTGTAGCACGAGAGCGTGTAGCCCGGCGGCATGCCTGCGATGAGGCCGGCAAGACCGTTGGAACCGGAAGCGGTGGTGAAGAGCGCAGCGCCGCCCGTACCGCACGTCGTGCCGGTCGCGCCGGTGCCGTAGCTGCCGTTCGTCGAGTAATACAGCTCTGCCTGGGCCATCATCGAGGCCATCTGGGACTGAACTTTCGCGTCGTTGGCTTTGCCGCGAGCGTTGCCGAGCGAGGCAAGCACGACGGTGGCGAGAATGCCGATGATGGCGATCACCACAAGAAGCTCAATGAGCGTAAAACCTTTGTTCGTGTTCTTCATATGTATGCAAACTGATGAATAATGGCGACCTGATAATCTCAGGAAAAGTATACCACGCCTACTGGATACTGGAAGCAATGTTGTAGATCGGCACCAGGATCGAGGTCAGGAGCACGCCAACGCCAAGACCAAGGACGACGATCATGATCGGTTCGATGAGGCCCACGAGCGTATCCACGGCATCGTCCACCTCGCGCTTGTAGAACTGCGCAAGCGTCTTGAGGATATTGGACAGTCCGCCCGTCTCCTCGCCCACTTTGACCATCTGGACCATGATCTGCGGGACCCGGTCCGTATGTTTTCCGACCGAATCGGAGAACGCACTGCCGGCTTTCACGTCCTCCGCGGCTTCGACAAGCACGGCCTCGTACACGCGGCTGCCCACAATCTTGCCGGTGATCTCGATGGACCGGATGATCGAAATGCCGGACGAAAGCATGGTGGCAAGGTTGTCCGAGATGCGCGAAAGGTACAGCTTGGTGTACAGCTTGCCCACGACGGGGATCGAAAGCTGCACGTTGTCGAGATACTCGCGGCCCTTCTCCGTGCGCGAGAGGTACCACAAGTAGAACCCGCCCGCCGCAGCCGCAATGAGCACGATGAAGCCGTAATCGACGAAGAACTGCGAGATTCCGATCACGATCTTCGTATAGAGCGGGATCTCCTGGCCGGAGCTTTCGATGATCTCCGAGAGCTTCGGGATCACCATGACGAACATGAGCACCATCACGATAATGAAAATGCCGATGACGAACGCCGGATAAATGAGCGCATTCTTGGTCTTGGACGTAAGAGCGTACTGGCGGTCGAGATATTCCGCGAGATAGCTGAACACCTCGTTGAGCTTGCCGGACTCTTCGCCGGCCTTGACCATGTTCACGTAAAAATCGGAGAAGACATCGGGATGCTTGGCCAGAGCGCCGGAGATCGGCGAGCCCGCCTGGATATCGTCGGTCACCGCGCGGAGCTTCCGCGCGAGCAGCGGGTTCTCCGCGTTGGTCGCAAGCAGCGTGAACGCCTTGAGCGCCGAGACCTGCGCGCCGAAGAGCGTCGAGATCTGGCGCGAGAGAATCACGATGTCTTTCTGCGGCACATGGCCGGCAAAGATCTCCGTCTGCAGAAAGCCTTTTTTCTCCCCTTCTTCCTTGATCGAGACGACGATCAAGTCGCGGCGCTGGAGCGCGGCGATCGCGAGATCCCTCGAGGCCGCATCGATCGCGCCTTCCTTTTTTTCGCCCGTCTTAGTGACTGCCTGGTACGTGAATGTCATGTGCTACATAAGGCGCTCGAGGGCCTTCGGGTTCATCGAATAAAGACGCGCGCTGTCCATGGTGATCTCGCCGGCGCGCACGAGGTCGAGCAACGAGCGGTTCATGTCCACCATGCCCTGCTCCATGCCCGTCTCGATGATCACATCGATCTCATGGGTGCGCTTCTCGCGGATCAGATTCGCGACGGCGTTGTTGTTGACCAAAAGCTCGTACGCGAGCACAAGGCCGCCGGACGCGCGTGGAATGAGGCGCTGCGAGAAGATGCCGAGCAGCGATTCTGCAAGCTGGGAACGGATCTGATCCTGCTGGTCGCCAGGAAAACTGTCGATGATGCGGTCGATCGTCTGGGCCGCGTTGTTGGTATGGAGCGTCGACAGCACGAGGTGTCCGGTCTCCGCCGCCGTCACCGCCGTCGAGATCGTATCGAGTCCGCGCATCTCGCCGATGAGGATCACGTTCACGTCCTCGCGGAACACCGCCTTGAGTCCGGACGCGAAATCTTTCGTGTCGATGCCGACTTCGCGCTGGTCGATGATGGAATGCTTCTCTTCGTACAGATATTCGATCGGGTCCTCGATCGTGACGATGTGCTCGGCGCGCTCGGTGTTGATGTACTCGATCATGGCAGAGAGCGTCGTGCTCTTGCCCTGGCCGACCGGACCCACGACAAGGAAGAAGCCCTGTTTCTTGCCCGCGAACTGCTTGAGCACTTCTGGCAGCTTGAGCTCGGCGAGCGTGCGGACTTTGGGGATGAGGCGCAGCGCAAGCGCGATCGCTCCTTTGTGGAAGAAGGCATTGCCGCGCAGGCGGGCGATGCCCTTGTGGTCGTACGAAAAATCGATTTCCTGCGTCGTCAGAAAACGGTCGTACTTCTCCTTGCTGACGAGCGCGGCGAGTATGCCCTGCATGGTCTCCTGCGAAAGCGGCTGCTGGTTCACGAGCGGCGCGAGCTGCGTCGTGACGCGGATCATCGGCAGGCGCCCGGCGGACAGATGCAGGTCAGAGCCTCCCTGCTGGATCAGGATGTCTACGAGCGATTCGATGAGCGTTTTCGGATCCATAAATATGTGTATGAAAAAATTAATGCCCTCCAAGCCCGCTGACAAGCGCTTCGACATGCGCGAGGACTTCCGCCGGTGTCGTCGAAGCTTTCACGACATACCCGACGGCGCCGAGCGACTTCATGCGCTCGACGTCGGCTTCTTGGCCGCGGTTCGAAAGCACGATGTGCACTGCCTTGGGAGCAAGCGCCTCCCGCTGCATCGTCTCCATGAACTCGAAACCGTCCACGACGGGCATGACGACATCCATGAGAATGATGTCAGGAACATAACCGCCGCGCAGTTTCTCAAGCGCGGGCATCGCGCCGAGCGCCGTCGCGACCTCGTATCCCGCCTGCCCGAACTTGAGGGCATACATGTCGAGGAGGAACGCGTCGTCGTCGACGATGAATATCTTTGTGCCAGCCATACCGGAGAGCGAACGCGTACAGTATACCATTTTGCGCCGCAGGCAAACGAAGTCTGTGTGCAAAAGCTGCTACAGATTGTAAATCTCCTGAAACGGTATCTCCCCGTTCATGCACTTGACCATGGCGTTCTCGCGCATGGTCAGGAAACCCTTTTGCCGCATGAGTTTGTACACGTCTGTCTCCACGGGCTTTTTGAGGATGAGTGCCTGCAGATCCTTGTCGTTCGGGTACATCTCGAAGACTGCCGCGCGGCCGCGCACGCCGGACGGGCATTCCGGGCTCGGCACGGCGTCGGTGAACGGCGCGTTCGGGATTTTCGAACGGAATTCCTGGGGCAAGTCGGCGATCTGCTTGTCGAGCATTTCCTTGAGCGCGGCCTGGTTGTCGGCCACATGGCGCGATGCCGGGAACGTCGTGCGCACGAGGCGCTGGGCGATGCAGAGCGTGAGCGTCGGGGCGATGAGATACGGATCGATACCCATATCGATGAGACGCGGCACCACGCCGATTGCATTGTTGGTGTGAAGCGTAGAGAGCACGATGTGGCCCGTGAGGGCGGCCTGAATCGCAAGCTGCGCGGTCTCGGCATCGCGGATCTCGCCCACGAATATGATGTCCGGGTCCTGACGGAGAATGGAACGTAGGCCGGCGGCGAACGTGTAGCCGATCTCAGGCATGACCTGCGACTGGTTCACGTCGGGGATGTGATATTCGACCGGGTCTTCGAGCGAGACGATGTTCGAACCCTCCTTGTCGAGCTCGTTGAGGATCGAATAGAGCGTCGTGGATTTACCCGAACCCGTCGGGCCGGTCACGAGAATGAGGCCGTACGGTTTGCCGAGCGCTTCCTTAATGAGCGCCATGTGCTCGTCCGAAAGGCCGATCGAGCTGAGCGGCTTGAGACCCTTGTCGGCATCGAGAATACGCAGCACGACTTTCTCGCCATAGTACGCAGGCAGCGTCGAGACGCGGAAGTCGATCTTGCGGCCGCCGATCGTCGCTGAAAAGCCGCCGTCCTGCGGCTTGCGCTTCTCGTCGAGGCGCAGCTTGGCAAGGATCTTGATGCGCGCCACCACGCCCGCATACACGGAAAGCGGCAGGACGAGCGACGTGTGCAGCACGCCGTCCACGCGGAAGCGGACCTTGACCTTGTCGCCGGTATCTTCGATATGGATGTCGGAGGCGTTGCCTTCGACGGCGTTGTTGAGGATGACGGCCACGATCTTGATGATCGGCGCCTCCTCGACGATCTTCTCTTCTTCGCCCGGCTTGAGCGCATCCTGGATCTTTTTCTGGTCGTCGATCGTCACATCGGCCGCGGCCTGGTCGATGGCCGTGTCAAGTTCGGAGAGCGCCGAATCAACCTGCCCCGAAAGACCGTGATAGTTGTCGAGCACGGCTTTGTACGCGCTCTCGGGGATGAGGAACATCTTGAACGGCACGTTGCCGTGGCTCTGCGCGATGAACTGCAGCGCATCGCCCGCTTGCGTGTTCTCCGGATCGGTCACGCCCACGATGAGCGCGCCGTCCTCCATGGCGATCGGTACGAGACGGTACTGGCGGGCCGCGTCTTCCGGGACGTACTTGAGCACGTCGGCGCGGACAGCCTTCGGGTCGACGGGACGCGTCGGCATGCCATAGAAGGCGCTCTTCTGCGCGAGCAGGGTCTGCTCCGGAATGCCGTGCGAGACGAGCGACTCGTCGAGACTCCCCTTCTCCTCCGCGACGCGCAGAATATCCCCGACCTGGTCTTGCTGCACGAGGCCGTTCTGTACCAATGATTCGATGAAAGTCATTGCTGCTCTCAGTATACCGTAGCCTGTGCGTATGGGCTATGTGCACAAAAGAACTTCCGTATAAAAATTGACAAAACACTATTTTAATGTTAGTTTTTGCAGGAACAAACTATTTCTTAACAAATAAATATGACACTCATGAGTACTCCAAAAAAGCCATCCGCCGAACATGCGGTACTGAACAAGATCACCGACCCGTTCGTGCGCGCACAGGAAGGCATGCGCATAGGCAAAAAACTCAACGATGCAGGACTGATCGAGCGATCCGCTCTGCAATTCGTAAAAAACATCCTCATTCAGCCGTCCGAAACGCTCAAAAAACTGTTCGAGGACGCAAATCGCGATCCTTTCGAAGCATATTTTTTAGCTCTTCCAAAAGACGAATTTTCTGCGCTTGTGGAACAATACGCCGAAATACTCCTTCAGACAGGCGCGGTTGATAAGATCTTCTGGACCATCAGACTCGCGAAGAAATCAACATCGGAACAGACCGAACGGCAACGGCTGCTTAAGAAACTCTACGAACATGCGATGTCTGCGATGGACAAGACCGCCAACAAGTGGTTCATACTGGAAATATTACAGTATGCAAAAGATTCCTCCGATGCACAGTTGCTCACCCGAGTAAGATCATTCTACGAAGCGTGCGTATGTCGTCTCCGGGACCCCAAAACGATAGACGACCTTTCAAAACTGGAATATCTCTGGAATCTCAATGCCGTGATCAATCCCGCAGAATCAGAGATGCTGAGCAGACTGATCGTCGCAAGCAGCATTCTGTCGTATCAACCGTGCGGCAACACGATACCTCGCGCTACAGCGGAGAATACAGCCGAACACATCGACATCGCACTTGAATTCGCGCTACTATTGCTCAACCGGGCGCAGCGCGGCGAGTACCTGTACAACCTGCTCCGGCACGACGAGTGCAAAAAACGGTCGTCCACGGACAGAAGGATGCGGCAGCTCGCATCCGCATACATAGCGTGGAACCTTGCGCACAGCACTGACCATTCTCTGGCCTCGGTCCTAAAATGCACCGAGATCATAGGGTCATATGGCCTGCGAGCAAAGAATTTTTTCCACGCAGCGACAGGACGAATCGAACTGCATCTTGCCGCCGGCCGCATAGAGCTTGCTGACAAAACAGCGAAACTGTTCAAGACCAGACCAACGCGCGCAATGATCGAAACTGCCATCCTCAAAATCGAGCGGGAGATGCGCGCGCAACTGATCAAAGCGGAAAGTTTTTCTGAGACCATCCTGTCGCCGTTGACGTACAAGTACTCCTCATCCGACGGCGAAGTCCTCGAATCGTTCTCGAAAGCAGTCGCATTGCAGGAGCGTATCGACGCCGTATCACGATACGGGAAATCCGGCCTTGCTAGTCTGAAAGAACTTCCGCAGACCAATATCACCCAATCGACAAATGGCAAGTTCCTCGTGTTCGAGTATGCCGGGACGACGTTCATCCGTACGTACTACAAAAAGAACGACTCGATGCATGCAGACATCAACAGAGGCTTCCGGGCCGAGATCAGACAAGCCGGTTTTGCCGACTACCCCGAGGTGCAGGGCGGCGCATACATAACAATGAATCAGCAAGAAAAAGTATGCGTGCTCAGCGAACAATCAGGAGATTACGGTGAATGCGATAAGGATCTTGCAAAAAAGATACTCGCAGAACAATTCGCCGACTGGAAGATCGAAATACGCAAATGAGAAAGACACCCGCAAAACGACCCCTTAAAAAGGGGTCGTTTTTTCATGCACGCAACGCTAGCGCTTCGCGGCGGCCTGCGCGGTTTTCCAGGTGACGGTGTTGCCGGTGACGGTGATGCCACCGATGAGCGCTCCGGCGCGGACGTAATAGGTGGTGTTCGGGAGGAGACCGGTGACCTGCTCGGCGAAGGCGCCCGGAACAGTCTGCGATTTCGGCGTAGTCATGATGCCGAACTTGTCGGTCGTGCCGTACTCGAACCAGCGCGTGGCCGTCGGATCGCTGGCAAGCAGCGATCCGTTGAGCGTGCTCGCCGTCGAAGTGATCGAGGACGGGCTCGCGGTAGAGACCTGCGTGGAAATGGCGGTACCGTCGCGGCCGATCGGAGCGAACGGATCCTGGCGGCCGGGATCCTGATCAGGCGGAATCGGACGATTGAAATCCTGCAGCAAGCCGAATGCCTTGTTCGAGAAGATGGCATCATCGAGATGGATCGACTGGACAGACAGAAGCAGCTGGAGAAAATCCTGACCCACCGCAGCGGTCGAAGCCGCAAAGCCCGAAGAGGACGCAGTCGCTGCCGGCTGGCCCGCCGTTGTCTGCAAGGCCGGTCCGGACGAATCTTTCTTGAGAAAAACAGCATAGCCGGCGTAGCCGAGCACCGCCACCACGAGAATGATGATGCCGTTCCTGATGATCGCTTTGACGTTGAGGTTCTTCATGATGGATTACTGTTTAAGCCAGTAGGTGCGGAGCTTCACGGTGTAGAGCGACGTCTGCTTGGCCTGATCGTCGGACGCGAACTCAATCGAGACGACGTCGGCAAGACGGAGGCTCGACTCGACATCCTTCACAAACTTGAGGAAATTCGCGTACGTGCCAGTGACGGAGAACGTAAGGTCAAAGACGCCATAATCGCGGGCAGTCTGCTCGACGTCGGTCGGGCTTGCTGCGGCAAGCGTGACCTTGCTGCCGGTCGCCATGGACGGCGACGCCTGCACCGGGTTGAACTTGATGCCCGAGAGCGACATGCCGTAGCTCTGCGCCATCTGCTGCAGATCGATGATCAGGCGGATGTTGTCGGCATTGTCCGGGAGCAGTTTCTGGAGCTTGGCGAGGTCCTCGGGCGGGAAACTGCGGAACTTCTCGCCGAGCGCATCGCGCTCCTCCTGAAGCTTGCGCGAATTCGAGAGCGCGGCGTCATACTGAGCGGCCTGTGCGCGCAGGTCCTTCACTTCCTGGTACGACGGGTTCGTATACATCAGGAACGACCCGACGGAGAGGATGAGCAAGATTGTGGGGATGATGAATCTCATATGCTTTATTGCAGGCCCGCGGGCAAGAACGAGCGTGCCGAAGGATTATCTGCCGGCTGTGTCGGAGCTGCCGGAGCCGTCGACGTCGTCGGTGCGCCGGACGGAGCTTGCACGGCGCCGGATGACGGTGCGGTCTGGTCAGCCGCCGCCGGAACGGTGACAGCTGTCCCCTCCTGCGAGACGTACGAATCGAGGTGGCTCATGAAGCGGACGAGTTCGGCGTCGACAGTGAAGACAAGATCGAAGCCGACGAGCCCTGTGGTCTGGTCGAGCGTCAGATTGGAGAAGATTGAATTATGGATGTTGCGGTTCTTGGCAAAGGAGTCGGACTGCAACGCAATGGACGCATAGTCGCGCGCCTTGCCCGACATGCGCACGGTCACCGGAGCGGACGGATCGGCTTCGGTCGAGTACGAAAATTTCGTGAACTGGATGCTCTTGAGCGTGTGCTGCTGCAGCGCGGCGAAAATCGGCGACACAGCAACATGGTTCGTCAGGAGCAGGTTCGCGTCCGTCATGCGGCGATCGAGCGTCTTGAGCGTAGTGATGAGCGACGGCTCGAACGCATTGCGCGCGGCGGCAAGCTGCGCGTCCATGGAGACGATGTCCTTCTCGAGGCTTGCCTTGTAGAAGTAAACCGCGCCGGCAGCGGCGAGCGCAGCAAAGAACACGAGCGTCGCGACGAACGCAAAAAGAGACGTGTGCTTCGGCGCGACGACGCGCTCCTCGGCAAGCGGCTTCTTCGGTATGAATGATGTTTGGAAGTTCGTATCCATGCGGACGAATGCACCTATATATAGTGTACTACGCTGCCGCGCGCATGCCTAGCTACGAAACTGTGGATGACGGCGTGTCCGCCGCGGCGGCAGCGGACCGGAGCGTTGCGAGGACGCCTGCCGCCGCGGCGGTATCCATATCCTTCGGCACCAACTTGGCCGCGCTCGCGCGCGCGTCGGCTTCCGTCCCTCCCTTGCTCGCAAGGTACGCTGCGTACATGCCGCGAAGCCACGGCAGGGCCCGGCGCGGCCGCGGACTTGCGAGCAGCCGCGCGATCGTGTCGAGAATGCGGTTCGCATGGGCAGCGCGGAATTCCGCGCTGCCCATGCGCCGTTCGATCTCGAACATGCCGAGCGCGACGACCGCCGCAGCCCAGAGCAGCCCCACGAGCTGGAACGTCGCTCCCGCGCCGCGCGAACCCATGAACAGATTGAACGCCGCATGCATGGCAATGCCCGCGGCAAGGCCGACGAACCCATAAAGCACCTTCGTGCCCGCGCTCTTGAAATACGCGAAGCCGAGCGCAAGACCGAAGAGTCCGGTTGCCAGCGCATGGAGCAGTGTCGTGCCGAGATAGCGCGTGGTCCCCGCAAGCGTCAGCAGTGCGGCGTTGCCCGACTGGAGCGGCTCGAGGAAATAGAGCACGTTCTCGAACCCGGCAAAGCCGAGCGCGAGCGCCATCACGGAGAGCGCATAGCTCACCGGCTCCGTCATCGCGCGCGAGCGCATGACAAAGAGCATGAAGACGGCCGCCTTCACGAGCTCTTCACTCGCCGCCCAGAGCACGGTCAGATCGCGGGCATCAGAAGCAAAACGCATGACCCATACCTGCACCGGCAGCACAAGGACAACTGCCAGCACGCCAAGCGCGAACGATTTTGCGAACAGACTCTTTTTCTGCGGATACATGCCGCGCTCATGCAGCCAGAAGAACAGCCACAAGATCGCCGGCACCATGCCAAGCAAGATCGCCAGCACGAGCGTGTTCGGATCCTGGGCGAATGAAAGATCGATGTTCTGAGGCATAGGCTAGCCGAGCTTGCGGAGCGCGAGGCCGAGGGCCACGGCGAATTCCGGCCCGGTCTCGGCAAGGACCTTCTGCACGAATTCCGGCACTTCGACTTTTTCGAACGGATTGCCGCGAGCCACTTCCGTGCGGAACACCTCGGCCGCACGCTCGGCGAATCCCGGCATCAGCGAGCCGGCGCCGGTGAGGATAATCTTCGAGATCGGCTTCTGGTACTTGCGCTCGAAGGCGGCGATCGTCGTCTGCGTCTCGGTGAAGATCGTCTCGACGGTCAGGCGCGCAGCGTCGCTTGCGGCGCGGTCGGTCCCGTTGCCGAGCAGGCCCACGGTGCGCTTGAGGTCTTCCGCCTTGGCGAACGGCACGGACAGGGAGCGCATGATGGCGTTCGACACGTCGAACGATCCCCTGTTGACGATATGGAACGACTTCACGATGCCGTACTCTACGATGGCAAGCTTGGTCTTCGATGCGCCCACATCCATGAGCAGGACTGCGGACAGCTCGTGCGAAAACGTCGAGCGGATCGAGGAGAACACCTCAATCTCGAACACGTCGGCGGACAGGCCCGACTTGTCCGCAAGATCGCGGTACTTGGAGAGCGTCTCGTTATGGATGGCGGCGGTCAGGACCTCTGAGTGTTCGGCGATGGTGCCGTCGTCTTTCTTTTCCTCATAGAAACCCTCCTGCCGATGCGGTATGACCCAGTAGTCGAGCGTCACCTCGGACACCGGCACAGGAATGAATTTGCGCGCCTCGGTCGGCACTATCTCCGGCAGCTGGCTCTCCGAGATCGCCGCCGGGAGATCGAGCAGGAAAATGAGCGATGCGCTCGCCGGAATGGAAAAAGCCGCATCGGTCGTGGAGATCGATCCTTCTTTGAGCGCGTCGGCGATAGCCTTCTGGAGTGTCTCGGACGGAAGATTGGTCACGGCACCGACATCGGTCTCGGCATACGGACCGAGCGCCAGCGTGCTGTACGTCTCAAGGACGGCGCGGCCGCCTTTCTTCTTGAGCTGGACCAGCTTGATGCTCGACGTGCCCACATCGACGCCGACCGCCGTCTCCGAGCCCGAATGCACCATTGCGCCCAGATTGAGTTCCTTCATGATCGTTTGGAATATGCTCATGGAAAGCTGCTTCAGTATACCCCCTCGCCCGTGCTTTGCGCCAGACCCCGCACGCCGGCGCGCATGGCAAGCACGGCGTCCCAGACATTCGGGTCTTCGAGACCGAGCGCCCATGCTGAGAACCCGCGCAGATCATAGCGCGAGACCAGGCGCATCTTTTCGCGGAAACTGCGCTCGTCTTCGTACCACGCAGTGTATGTCTTCCCTCCCTTTTTGTACGTCACGTAGGAAACGGCGAGTTCGTCCGACCAGCCCTTCTTGATGTACGATTTGCCCGAGAGCAGCGGCGCCACCGCCGGATAGCCGCGGCTGTACGCAAGCGCGCCGGTCTTGGCATCGCGCACATACGCATAGAACGGCACGCCGAGAGAGATCTTCTCCGCCGGAATCCGGGCAAGCGCGTATTCGACGACGCTCGCGACCCACGGCAGCGAGGCGGCCGGACCCGGCGACTTGCCGTCGTCATAGGCCATGACAGACACGAAGTCCGCGGCCGCGCCGATGGCCTGGTAGTCGAAGGCGCCGGTCCAATTTTCCCACGAGCCGACGGCGTAGTCCCGCTGATCGTCCGAATGCACCGGAGCAAGCGCCACGGAGAACTGCAGTCCCGCGCCCCGGAAATACGGCGCCGTCTTGCGCACGAACGCAGTGTAGCGGTCGCGGTCTGCGGCGGCAATATGTTCGAAATCGTACTGATAGCCGGCGTATCCCCGCTTGTTGGCCTCGGTGATGAGCGCGGCGATGAGCGCATTCTGGGCGGTGTCGCTCATGAGCAGCTTGTGGATCTCTTTTTGGTCGAAGTCGCGGTTCACCACGAGCGGCATGACGGATGCGCCCGCCTCCCGCGCGATCCTGAGCATCTCAAGGCTCGGCGAGCCGAGCAGCTTGCCGGAAGCGGTGGCCGCGTACACTTGCGGCGCGATGATGTCCATCGCGCGCACGTTCTCGCGGAGCGACACGATGGCGCTCGGGCTGTTGGTGACGTACACAAGGGCCGCCGGCGCCGCCGGTCCGGCCGCAAGCGCCCGCGGCGCAAACAAAAAAGCCATGAAAACGGCGGCAATAGTGCGAAACATGCCCCTTGAGTATACCACGGACAGAATATGGTATACTGGACCTGTCGATTTATTAGTGAACTACGAAGTAACATATGTTTCGCGGAGGCCACTAAGCATTGACACAAAGAGACAGCGCAAGCTGCCTCTTTGCGTTTTAAGAGCATCCCATCACCTGTATGACCCATCGCCCCGACAATCCCGTCGCGCACCGCGCGACCTGCGCCGCCTGCGGCACCAGTCCCGTCAACCACCGGACCTTTTTCATAATCAACACGATCGACAATGCGATCTTCGCCATCATGAGCACGCTCTTCGGCTGGATCCGCCTGCCGCACGAAGGCAGCATCGCCAACGGCATCACCGCCGGACTCGTGCACTTGTTCCGCCTGTTCCG